>JAZKGR010000216.1:0-5212 GCA_040385775.1 Pseudomonadota bacterium | reverse complement strand
GTCGGCAGCGCCAGGTCCTTGTGCAGGGCGGCGTCCTCGGTGCCCTGCACGCAGTGGTCGGGCCAGAGCACCTGGTTGCCGTAGGCCAGCTTCTTGGTTTCAAACGGTTTTTTGCCGGTGTGGGTGCTGGCAAACGAGGCATGGCCCTTGGTGTGCCAGTCCTGGGTGACCACGATGTTCTCGAAGGCGGTGGACAGCTTGTTGATCACGGGGACCACCTCTTCGCCACCCTTGACCGGCAGCGTGCCGCCGGTCACGAAGCAGTTTTGCACGTCCACCACGATCAGCGCGCTTTTGCCATCGGGTTTGATCTTGCCCGCGGCAAAGGACAGGGAAGCGGTCGCCGCCACCAGGCCGGCGCCGTACACGGCTTTCAACAGGGTTCTGCGATGAGCTGTTTGCATGATGCGATCTCCTGAAAGTCAATGAAAAAACCGCTAGACGCTGAGATAGGCGCGCCTGACCTCTTCATTGGCCGACAGGTCGGCCATGGTCCCCTCATAACGGATCTGGCCCTTTTCGAGCACATAAGCCCGGTCCGACACCAGCTCCGCAAAATGCATGTTCTGCTCGGACAGCAGGATGCTGACACCCTGCGACTTGAGCTCGAGGATCATCAGCGCCATCTGCTCGACAATCACCGGCGCCACGCCTTCTGAAGGCTCATCGAGCAGCACCAGGTAGGGGTTGCCCATCAGCGTGCGGGCCACCGTCAGCATTTGCTGCTCCCCGCCGCTCATGCGGCCGCCGGGCCGGTCCGGCATTTCACCGAGGTTGGGGAACAGCTTGAACAAGCGCTCGGGCGTCCATACCGGTGCGGCTGCGCCGTCCGGCCAGTGCCGCGCCGGCTGCCTGCCGACCTCGAGGTTCTCGAGCACCGTGAGGTCGGTGAACACACGCCTGTCTTCCGGTACAAAACCCAGGCCCAGGCGCGCAGCCACATGGGACTCGCTTCTGGAAATGTCCTGCCCCAAAAAGCTCACCGCGCCCTTGCGCTTGGCCAGCATGCCGATCAGGGTTTTGAGCGTGGTCGATTTGCCGGCGCCGTTGCGCCCCATCAGGGCCACCACCTCGCCGCGCCGCACCTGCAGATCCACGTCATACAGAATCTGGGCTGCGCCGTACCAGGCACACAGGGCTTTCGCATCCAGCAACATGTCCGCGTTCATGGCACTTCTCCTGCCACGGCGTTGATCTCCGCGGACTTTTGCGCAATTTTTTCGAAGGTCTTGCCACTGCCGAAGTACACCTCCTGCACCTTCGGGTGGTCGCGGATTTCCAGCGGTTTCCCCTGGGCGATCAATCTGCCGCGCGCCAGCACGATCATGCGGTCGGCATAGGCAAACACCACGTCCATGCTGTGCTCGGTGAACAGCACCGCCATGCCGCGATCAACCACCAGTTGTTTGGTCAGCGCCATCAGCGCGTTGCGCTCGCGCGGCGCCATGCCGGCGGTGGGCTCGTCCATCAGCAGCAGTTTCGGGCTGTTGGCCATGGCAATCGCCAGCTCGACACGTTTGACATCGCCGTAGGCCAGCTCGCTGCAAGGCCGGTCGGCCTGCGGCGCCATGCCGACCTGCTCCAGCAGGGCCAGCGCCTCATTGCGTTTGTAGCCGGCGGCGCTGCGCCACATCGAAAACAGCTTGCCGTCGTGCGACAGCAGGGCCATCTGCACGTTCTCGACCACCGTCAGCGAGGCAAAGGTCTCGGCAATCTGAAAGGTGCGGCCGACACCGAGGCGCCAGATGGCGCGCGGCTTGCGGCCCACCAGTTCCTGGCCGTCGAGCAGGATGGAGCCCTGGCCCGCCGGCAACTGGCCGTTGACCATATTGAAGGTGGTGGTCTTGCCGGCGCCGTTGGGGCCGATCAGGGCCAGCAACTCCCCGGCGTGAAGGTCAAAGCTGATGCCGTCCACCGCCTTGACGCCACCGAAGGACTTGCCGAGATCACTGACCTGGAGCAGCGGCGCGCTCATGCTTTCACCTCGCCGGTGTTTGTGCTGGAGACCCTACTGCGAAGCCGGTCAAACAACAGCTTGGCCGAGCCGGCAATGCCTTGCGGGAACAGCAGCACCAACAGCAGGATGATGGCGCCCAACATGGCGCGCCAATAGTCGGTATTGCGCGCCACCGTGTCGTGCAGCCAGGTGAAGGTCACCGCACCCACCACCGGGCCGGCCAGGGTCTGGATACCACCCAGCAGCACCATGACCAGGCCATCCACCGATTTGCCCACGCTCAGGCTCTCGGGCGAAATGCTGCCCTTGGAGAATGCGTACAGCGATCCGGCCAGGCCAGCCGCAGCGCCGGCGATGACAAAGGCAGTCCATTGCATGCGCTTGACATCGATGCCGATGGCGTCGGCGCGCAGCACCGAATCGCGGCCGGCACGCAGCGCATAACCAAACGGCGAAAACAGCACGCGGCGCAGCCACAACACGGCCCCGGCCACCAGCACCAGTGTGAGCCAGTAGTACATGCGTTTGTCCGACAACCATTCCGAGGGCCAGACACCGGTGAGCCCGTTGCTGCCGCCGGTGAAGGAGTCCCACTGGTAGGTGATGGCCCAGGTGATCTGCGCAAACGCCAGTGTCAGCATGGCGAGGTAAACACCGGACAGGCGCACTGCGAACCAGCCGTAGACGAACGCCCCCACGGCCGCCACCAGCGGCGCGACAAGCAGTGCAAGCTCCATCGGCATGCCACTGCTGCGCACCAGCAAAGCCGCAGCATAGGCACCGAGCCCGAAGTAGGCGGCATGGCCGAAGGAATGCATACCGGCCGGGCCCATGATGAAGTGCAGGCTGGCGGCAAACAGTGCGGCGATCAGCAAATCGATCATCAGCACCGTGGTGTAAGGCGAATTGACCGTGAGCAAGGGCATCGCGGCCAGCACCAGGCCGAGCACGGCGGCAGCGATGACATAGGTGCGGCTGCCTCTGCGCAGCGGCTCCTCTTGCATGCCCACATAACGGCTGGGCGCCTGCGGCCGGCCGAACAGGCCCCACGGCCGCCACACCAGCACGATGGCCATGACCAGGAAGTCGGCGACCAGCGTGAGTTTGGAAAACGAAACGCTGTAGCCGAAGATGTCGACCACACCGAGCCAGATGCAGATGGCCTTGATTTCAGAAATCAGCAATGCGGCCGCGTAAGCGCCGGGGATCGATCCCATGCCGCCCACCACCACCACCACGAAGGCCGAGCCTATGGTGTGCAGGTCCATCTCCAGCGTCGCCGGTTCGCGCGGCAGTTGCAGCGCGCCGCCCAGGCCGGCCAGCATGGCACCCAGCGCAAACACCGCCGTGAACAGCCAGGCCTGGTTGACACCCAGCGCGCTGACCATCTCGCGGTCCTGTGTGGCGGCACGCACCAAGGTGCCCCAGCGCGTACGCGTCAGCAGCAGCCAGAGCAGGCCCAGCACCAGCGGACCGACCACAATCAAGAACAGGTCGTAGCTCGGAAACTGACGGCCCAGAATTTCAACCGCGCCCGACAGGCCGGGCGCGCGCGGGCCCAGCAATTCGTCAGGCCCCCACACATAAAGAACCAGGTCCTTGATCACCAGCACCAGCGCAAAGGTGGCCAGCAACTGGAACAACTCGGGCGCTTTGTAGATACGGCGCAGCAATACCATTTCAATCAGCGCGCCAATGATGCCCGTCGCCACAGCGGCCAGCAGCAATGCAGGCCAGAAACCCAAACCGCCACCGAGTTTTTCGACCAGGGTGTAAGCGATGTAGATGCCGACCATAAAAAACGAGCCGTGCGCAAAATTGACGATGCGCGTGACGCCGAAAATCAGCGACAAGCCCGCAGCCACAAGAAACAGCGACGACGCGCCGGCCAGGCCGTTGAGCAACTGAACGATGAAGCCTGAAAAACTCATTCAATAATCCTCTGGAGCCCGGCACAAGACACCACGCCGCGATTGCAGCGCAGTGTTTTGTGCGGGTGGGGTTACTCAGTCTGTGGCGCGCGACTTCTTGACTTCAGCTGCAGGCGGCTGGAACTTGGCACCGTCGAAATAGGTGTAGTCCACCATGACGCCCTTGCCGTTTTCGTTTTTTGTCTTGCCGACAAAAGCGCCCATGGTCGACTGGTGGTCTTCCGGGCGGTAGGTGATCTTGCCGAAGGGCGTCGAGACCTGCAGGCCCTTGAAGGCGGCCACCATCTTGGCCGATTCCGTGCTTTTGGCCTTGGCGGCGCCAGCAGCGACAGAATGGATCATGGCGTAACCGACCACCGAACCCAGGCGCGGATAGTCCTTGTACTTGGCGTGGTAAGCCAGGAAAAAGGCCTTGTGCTCAGGCGTCTGGATGCCATGCCACGGGTAACCGGTGACGATCCAGCCGTTCGGCGTTTCTTCCTTGAGCGGGTCCAGGTACTCGGGCTCGCCGGTCAGCACGCTGACCACGGTGCGGTCCTTGAACAGGCCGCGCGTGTTGCCTTCGCGCACAAACCGGGACAGATCGGCGCCGAACAACACGTTGAAGATCGCATCGGGCTTGGCATCGGACAGCGCCTGCACCACGCTACCGGCATCAACCCGGCCCAGCGGTGTGGCCTGCTCGGCCACAAACTCGACATCGGGCTGCGCCGCCTTCAGCAACTGTTTGAAAGCCGCCACGGCCGACTGGCCGTACTCGTAGTTGGGATAAACGATGGCCCAGCGCTTTTTCTTGAGCTTGGCCGCCTCAGGCACGAGCATCGCAGCCTGCATGTAGGTGCCGGGACGCAGACGGAAGGTGTACTGGTTGCCACCCTGCCAGGTCATCTTGTCGGTCAACGGTTCACCAGCAAGAAAGAAGAATTTCTTTTGCTTGGCAAAGTCGGCCACGGCCAGGCCGGTGTTCGACAGGAAGGTGCCGGTCAGCACGTCGATTTTTTCGCGCGAGATCAGCTCTTCTGCCACCCGCACGGCGTCGCCGGGGTTGGCGTTGTCGTCGCGCGTGATCAGCTCGATTTTCTTGCCGTTGACGCCGCCCGCGGCGTTGATCTCCTCAACTGCCAGTTCCATGCCTTTTTTGTAGGGCTCGAGGAAGGCGGGCTGCGCCTTGTAGCTGTTGACCTCGCCGATTTTGATCACGCCTTGCGCTTGCGCTGTCACCAGCGAAGCCAGCAGACCCAGATACGTCATGGTGCCCAGCACTCTGTATTGCATTTTCATAAAAACTCCTGTCGTGGATCGGTTTAAAACTGGAAAGGTCCGG
>JAZKGR010000215.1:0-14092 GCA_040385775.1 Pseudomonadota bacterium | reverse complement strand
CGCCGGTGGCGGTGTGGATGAAAAACGGCAGCGGCACGCCCCAGTTGCGCTGGCGCGAGATGCACCAGTCGGGCCGGCCGGCGATCATGTCGCGCAAACGGGTCTTGCCGTTTTCCGGGTAGAAGCTGGTTTCCTCGATGGCGTTGAGCGCCAGCTTGCGAAGGGTTTGTGGCGCCTTGTCTTTGGTGAAAACGCCTTCGCCTTCGTCCATGCGCACAAACCACTGGGCTGCAGCGCGGTAGATCACCGGCGTTTTGTGGCGCCAGCAATGCGGGTAGCTGTGGGTGATGGTTTCGGTGGCAAACAGGCGGCCCGCATCACGCAGCGCGTCGATCACCAGTGGTGCGGCTTTCCAGATGTTCAGGCCGCCGAACAGCGCAAGTTCATCGACATAACGGCCGTTGCCCTGCACCGGGTTCAGGATGTCGTCGTAGGCGATGCCATTGGCCACGCAGGAGTTAAAGTCTTCCACCCCATAGGCGGGAGACGAATGCACGATACCCGTGCCGTCGTCGGCGGTGGCGTAGTCGGCCAGAAACACCGGGCTCAGGCGGCTGTAGCCCGTATCGACCTCATACAGTGGGTGCTGGAAATTGAGCAGCGCCAGGTTTTTGCCGGCGGTAGTGGCCAATACAGTACCGGTCAGCTCGAAACGCGCCATGCATTTTTCCACCAGCACGGCGGCCAGCAGCAAAATGCCGCGCTCGGTGTCGACCAGCGCGTACTCGAGCTCGGGGTTCAGGTTCAGCGCCTGGTTGGCGGGAATGGTCCAGGCGGTGGTGGTCCAGATCACCGCAAACGCGTCCTTGTCCAGGCTTTTCAGGCCGAAGGCTGCTGCCAGTTTGTCGGGCTCGGCCGACTTGAAGCCGACGTCCAGTGTCTGCGACTTCTTGTCGGCGTATTCGATCTCGAACTCGGCCAGCGAGGAGCCGCAGTCGAAACACCAGTAGACGGGTTTCAGGCCGCGATAAACAAAACCGCGTTCCATGATGCGTTTGAGCGCGCGGATCTCGTCGGCCTCGTTGCCGGGGTTCATGGTCAGGTAAGGGTTGGCCCATTCACCCAGCACGCCCAGGCGCTTGAAGTCCTCTTTCTGCGCCGTGATCTGTTCGGTGGCAAAGGCGCGGCTTTTGGCCTGCACATCGTCTCTCGAAAGATTGCGGCCATGCAGTTTTTCGATGGCGTTTTCGATCGGCAGGCCGTGGCAGTCCCAGCCCGGCACATACACCGCGTCCAGCCCCTTGAGCTGGCGCGCCTTGACGATCATGTCCTTGAGGATCTTGTTGGCGGCGTGGCCGATGTGGATCTGGCCGTTGGCGTAGGGGGGGCCGTCGTGCAGCACAAATTTCGGCTTGCCGGCGCGCACGTCGCGCAGCTTTTTGTAGATGCCTTTTTCGTCCCATTCCTTGACCCAGCCCGCTTCGCGCTTGGGCAGGTCGCCGCGCATGGGGAACGGCGTATCGGGCAGGTTCAGGGTGCTGCGGTAATCGGTTTTGGTGTCGGACATGGAATGCTCTTGTTGGGGCAGCCTGATGGCTCAGGGCGCCGGAATGCTGTTCGGGGTGACAAGCCTTGCGCCGGAGGGGGCGGGGCCAGAGGCGACGAGATCGTCTAAATTCGGTCGCGCGTCGTCTGGCGGCTGGTTTCCGTGTGCATGGACGCAAAAAACGCCCGCGCGTCGTCGCAGTCCCTGGATATACCCGCCTTGAGGCTGTCCAGACCGTCGTATTTCAGTTCGTCGTGCAGTTTGTGTAGCAGTTCCACGCGGATGATTTTACCGTATGCCTCTTCGGCGCCCAGGCTGGCGGGCCAGTCCAGGCAATGGGTCTCCAGCAGCACCCGCCCGCCGTTGACGTCGTCGGGGTCCAGCGACGGCCGGATGCCCAGGTTGGCCACGCCGGGCAGGGGGTCCGGGCCCAGGCCGAAGACCTGCACCGCAAAAATCCCGCTGGCTGCCGGTTTCCAGTGCGAAAAGCGCAAGTTCAGGGTGCGAAAGCCGAGTTCACGCCCGAGCTTGCGGCCATGCACCACATGGCCGGAGATGCTGTAGGGCCGGCCCAGCAGGCTGGCCACACGGCCCATCTGGCCCTGGGCCAGCGCCTCGCGCACCGCCGAGCTGGAGACCCGGGTGTTACTCACTTCATAACTGTTCATGCGGGCGACGTCGAAACCCAGGCCTTCGCCGGCGGCGTCGAGCATGGCGTAGTCGCCGGTGCGTTTCGCCCCGAAGCGGAAATCGTCGCCGACCAGCACGTAGCGCACGCCCAGGCCTTTGACCAGCACATCGCTGATGAAGGCTTCGGCGGGTTGGGCCGCCAGCCGCGCATTGAAGGGCAGCACCACACACTGGTCGATGCCGCAGCGCGCCAGCTCGGTGAGTTTGTCGCGCAGGGTGGCAATGCGCGCCGGCGCAAGCTCGGGTTTGCGCGCCACGGCGGCAAAGTAGTCACGCGGATGCGGCTCGAAGCTCATCACGCAACTCGGCACACCCCGGTGCTGGGCCTCGTTTTTCAGCAGCGCCAGCATGGCCTGGTGGCCGCGGTGCACGCCATCGAAGTTGCCGATGGTCAACGCGCACTGGGCCGCCAGCCCTGGGTCTTGGTAGCCGCGAAAAATCTTCATTGCAAAACCTTCATGCCGCCAATTATCGTTTTAATAGCGCCACAGGTCGGCGGGATGCGGGCTGAGACGGTCAAAGCACCTGCAGGGTGAGCTTTGTCATGAATTCGCTGTATATTGAGGCGTCAGACAGTTTGAGTCCGGTTCCATGTGTTTTTAAACCATTGGAGGTTCGTTTGAAGGTCTTGAAGCTCTCAGCCCAGGGGTTGCCGCAATCGTGGATCAGCCTCGAACAAGCCGTGTTGCACTATGCCTCGGACGAAGTGCGCTGGGAGATGGGTGCGCAGGTGGCGACCTTTCATGGCGGCCACAACGCGGTCACCGGCAACCAGTCCATCATCAACGTCAACAGCATCATCGGCACCAAGGGCGTGCCCAACATCAACCCCTTCAACCTGAAACCGGGCCTGACCAACGGCAAGCTGTTCGCGCGCGACCGCAACATCTGCGCCTACTGCGGTGACCACTTCCACGAGGAAGAGCTGACGCGCGAGCACATCATCCCCTTTGCGCAAAACGGCATCGACACCTGGATGAACGTGGTGACCGCCTGCCGCGCCTGCAACCACCGCAAAAGCAGCCGCACGCCCGAGCAGGCGCACATGCCCTTGCTCTACACGCCTTATGTGCCCAGCCTGTGGGAAGACTTCATCCTGCGTAACCGCCGCATCCTGGCGGACCAGATGGAGTTCCTGATGGCGCATGTGCCGAGGACGTCGCGCTTGCTGGTGTGAGGCTGGCGGCCTGGTACGGGCTCGCCTGACTCAACTCCTCTGGTCTTGTCGATGATGCGCTCCCAGCCGAAGCTGGCAAGCGCTCGCAAAACTCAGTAAGTCAACTCCAGCACCACCACATGGTTGCCTGAAACCGGCCAGGTCTGGCCGGTGATTTTTTCGCCGTTGAACTCTGCCGAGATCGGCCGGAAGCCATCCTGCGCGAGGTTGAGCTTGGACGCTGAGACACCGGCGCCTGCAGGCGGCACACCGGGCAGAGCGGCTTTGCCGTCAAACATCATGCGGTCGCGCTGCGCATCGAAGTAGCCGCGCGGGCGGTTCAGCGTCACGCTGGATTTGGCGGTTTTGTCGGCGTCGGCCAGGCGGTCGGCGCGCAGGTTGATGATCTTGCTGGAGCGCGGGAAGGGGCTGCGGTAGATGTGTGTGGTCGCATAACCGGTGGCCGTGATCGCGAACTCGTAAGGCACACCGGGCTGCGCCGTGAACGGTCCCCACATCCCGTCGGTGCCCACGGTTTTGCTGTGGACCGCATTGCCGATGCGCGCGCCGGTGGCGGGGTCGGTGGCAAACACCATCAGTTGCGCGCCGGGCAGCGGCAGGTTGTTCGAGTAGTTGCCCGAAGCCGGATCGGTCGGGCTCAAGCCCAGGCTGCTGATCTTGCCGTTGAGCACGATGGGCGTTTCAGGCTGGATCGCCAGGGTTTGCGGGCTTTTGCCGGTGATGAAGCGGTAGGTCGCCTCAAACGCAGCGGGCGAGAACGAGGTCTCGCGGTGGTCCACGCGCGGCAGCACCACATTGGTCGCGCCCTTGAGCGCCGGGCCTTCGAATGTCACGTTGGTCGGTGTGCCGCGTGCGCCTATCCAGAGGCCGTCAGGCTGGGCGAACTTGTCGTTGTTGTCGGAGCGCAGGGTCAGCCATTTGACCGGGCCGGTGACTTCATCACCTGCAGCATTTTTAGGCGCGTTGAGCGCGGTCAGGAAAGGACCGGTGCCGGAAAACTCATTGACTTCGCGAAAGCCCTTGATGGCCCAGACACCGTGGTTCGGCGTGCCGCCGAGCACAGCGTGGCTGACGCGCGCGGCGCCGCCGCCGTTGTAGATGTAGTTGCGGATCGCATTGCCACCGCGCGAGTTGCCGACCAGCACGACCTGGCGGGCGCCAGTGGCCTGCAGCACCTTGTCCACCTCGGACTTCAGGAAGGCCATGTGGTCTGCCGTCGAAGTGCGGCCGGGCTGGGCTTTGCCGTCATCGTCGCGTGCCAGCGGATAGGGCAGGTCGATGGCGTGCAGACGCTCGCGCGGCCAGCCGTTCGACTCAAAGCGCCAGATGCTGGTTTGCCACAAGGCGCCGGTGTCGCCGTTGCCGTGCACAAAAACGATGGGCGGGTGTTGTTCAGGCGCGGGTGAGGTGGCGCAACCGGCGAGCGTCAGCCCGGCGGCAGCAATCACGAGAAGAAGGCGGCGTTGCATCATCATGGTTTGTCTCCTGGAATTAAAAGTGCCCGTGATTCATGCCACGGAACATCGTTTCTCAATATGTCGCGGGCAAGTCAGGCAAAGACGCCGGCGGTGTCTTGCATGCGGGCCGAGACCTCGCCGAGGTGATGCAGCGTGTCACCGAAACTCATCTCCATCTGCGTCAGCTTCTTGAAGTAGTGACTCACGATGTATTCGTCGGTCACACCGATACCGCCGTGCAGCTGCACCGCCTGCTGGCCGACAAAACGCATGGAGTTGCCGAGCTGGTACTTGGCGCGCGCCATGGCGGCGCGACGTTCTGCGGCCGGTGCATTGAGCTTGAGCGAAGCGTAATAACTCATGGAGCGGGCCAGTTCGAGCTGCATCTTCATGTCGGCCACGCGGTGGCGCAGCGCCTGGAAGCTGCTGATGACCACGCCGAACTGCTTGCGGGTGTTCATGTATTCGACGGTGATGGCCAGCGTCTTGTCCATCACACCGACGGCTTCTGCGCAGGTGGCGGCGATGCCGATGTCCACCGCATGCTCCAGTGCGGTCAGGCCGTCCAGCGTGATCAGCGTGGCGGGCGCGTCTTTGAGCACCAGGTCTGCGGCGCGGCCGCCGTCCTGTGTGCCGTAGCCGCGCGTGCTGACACCGGCGGCCGTGCGCTCCACCAGGAACAGCGCGATCTTGCCGTTGGCTTGCGCCTGCACGATGAAAGCATCGGCCTGGTCACCGGCGGGTACTACGTTTTTGGTAGCAGACAAGGTCCAGCCGGCGGGGGCTGAGGTCGCTTTTGCTTCACAAACATCAAGCTTGTAACGGCCCGCGCGCTCCTGCGAGGCCAGCACCACCAGCGCTTCGCCGCTGGCGATTTTTGGCAGCCAGGCAGCTTTGACGGCGTCGGGGGCGTAACCGGACAACACAGCACCTGCAATCAGGGTCTGCGCAAAAGGTTCGGCGACGATGCCGCGTCCCAACTCCTCCATCACCACCATGCCTTCGACCGGGCCCATGCCCAGTCCATCGTTGGCTTCGGGGATGTAGAGGCCGCACAGGCCGAGTTCGGCGATCTGGCCATAAGCCTCGCGCGAGAAACCGCCGGCTTTGGCGATGCCGCGGCGGCGCTCGAAGTCGTAGCCCTTGTCCACCCATTTGCGGACCGCATCGCGCAACTGTTCCTGGTCGTCGGTGAAATCAAAATCCATGCATGTTCTCCAGTATTTGGCCGTTCGCCCTGAGCTTGTCGAAGGGCCTTTTTTACGATGTACGTGAGGGCTTCGACAGGCTCAGCCCGAACGGTAGTTATTTAGCCCAAAACGAATTGGGAAACGATATTGCGCTGCACTTCGTTGGAGCCGCCGTAAATCGTGGTCTTGCGCAGATTGAAATAGGTCGAGGCCAGCGGCGCATTGGCCGCCACCCCGCCGGGGAAGTCACCCTGCCAGCCGGCTTCCATGGCTTCCTCGATAAAAGGCAGGCTGAAGGGGCCGGCCGCGAGCATCATCAGCTCGCTGTAGCGCTGCTGGATCTCGCTGCCGCGGATTTTCAGCAGGCCGGCGATGTCCAGCGAGTTCTTGCCGGATTTTTCGGCCGACAAGACGCGCAGCACCAGCATCTCCAGCGCCACCACATCAACTTCGAGCTTGGCGATCTCGTCGCGAAAACGCAGGTCGTCATAGACGCCCTCGGCCTTGGCGATGCGCTTGAGGCGCTCGAGCTCGCGTTTGGCGCGGTTCACGTCGGCGATGTTGGTGCGCTCGTGGCTGAGCAGGTGTTTGGCGTAGGTCCAGCCCTTGTTTTCCTCGCCGACCAGGTTGTTGGCCGGCACTTCGACGTTGTCGAACCAGACCTCGTTGACCTCGGCCTCGCCGTCGAGCAGCACGATGGGCCGCACGGTGACGCCGGGCGACTTCATGTCGATCAGCAGAAAGCTGATGCCGGTTTGCGGCTTGCCTTCCGTGCTGGTGCGCACCAGGCAGAAGATCCACTCGCCGTACTGGCCCAGCGTGGTCCAGGTCTTCTGGCCGTTGACGATGTATTTGTCGCCGACGCGTTCGGCCTTGCACTTGACCGACGCCAGGTCCGAGCCGGAACCCGGTTCGCTGTAGCCCTGGCTCCACCAGACCTCGCCGCTGCCGATGCCAGGCAAAAAGCGCTGCTGCTGCTCGGGTGTGCCGAAAGCCATGATCACCGGCGCCACCATGACCGGGCCGAAGGGCACGACGCGCGGCGCGCCGGCGAGTGCGCATTCTTCTTCAAACAGGTGTTTTTGCACCGCGTTCCAGCCGGGGCCGCCGAACTCCTTGGGCCAGGCGTGACCGAGCCAGCCTTTTTTGCCAAGGATCTTGGCCCAGCGCTGCATGTCGTCACGGCTCAGGCGCAAGGCGTTGTGCACCTTGTGGGAGATGTCCGCCGGCAGGTTGGCACCGACCCAGGCGCGGATGTCCTCGCGGAATTTTTGTTCTTCAGGGGTGAAAGCTAGATCCATAAACGGCATGTCTCCAATCGGTTCCGGTAACTCCGCATTTTTAGCACGGTCGTTCGGAATTTTATGTCCCAGTTGGGACAAATAGCGAGCGATTCCACCTTGCAGAATTCGGTCGCAAGCCCAGCCCGCGCCAGGCCGGGATAATCAGCACATCTTGCCGTCTTACCGCACCATCATCAGCGCCCTCAGTGTCGGCCAGATTCTTGTCTGGGCGGTTTTGTATTACGGCTTTTCTTCGTTTGTGTTGCCGATGCAGCGCGACATGGGCTGGAGCCAGCCCGACATCATGGGCGCTTTCACACTGGGCCTGATGGTCTGGGGCCTGGCGACCTATGCGGTCGGCGCGGCGATTGACCGCGGGCATGGTCGCGAGGTGCTGACCGGCGGTGCGCTGCTGGGCGCGGCCGGATGCGCGCTCTGGTCGCAGGCGCACAACCTGCCGTTGTTGTATGCGGCCTGGGCCTTGCTGGGGCTGGCCATGGCGATGACGCTGTACGAGCCGGCTTTCATGGAAATCACCAAACGCTTTCCCGAGCGCTACCGCCAGGGCATCACCACCATCACGCTGGTCGGTGGTTTTGCCAGCACATTGTCGTTTCCGGCGGTGGCCTGGCTGCAGGCCCGCCTGGGCTGGCGGCCCGCGCTGCTGGTGATGGCGCTGGCCCTGTTGCTGGTGGCGCCGCTGCATGCCTGGGTGCTGCGCGGTGCTTGGAAGCGGCCAGCCTTGCCCGGTGGCGCGCCCGTGGAGGCCGCGCGGGATCAGGCGACTTTGCGCGAGGCCATGCAGGGCAGCACCTTCTGGCTGCTGACCGCTGCCTTCACCTTTTATATTTTTGCGATCTCGACCATCTGGGCGCACTTGATGCCGGCGTTTGAATCGCGCGGCTTGACACAGGCCGAGGCGGTGGCCGTCATGGTCTGGTTCGGCCCGGCGCAGGTGGCGGGGCGTTTTGCGTTTTTGTGGCTGGGCCGCTCGCTGAACCAGCGCACGCTGGGGCTCGCCGTGTTTGCGCTGTTTCCTGTGTCGCTGGCGCTGTTTGCGCTGGGCCGCGAGCCCGCGGTGCTGCTCGCGTTTGCGGTCTTGTTCGGCGTGGCCAACGGCTTGATCACCATCGTGCGCAGCAACATCGTGCCGGATTTTTACGGGCGCGAGAATGTGGGCCGCATAGGCGGCGCCATGTCGGGCATCGCGCTGTGCACGCGCGCGACTGCGCCCTTCCTGGCCGCGTGGGCGCTGCTGGCCATGGGGGGCTACACCGGTCTGCTCTGGGGGCTGGTCGGCATGGGTGTGGCATCTTTCGCGCTCTTTGCGCTGGCCAGGCGGCCGGCGCACCGCCAGTGACCGCGATAATCCAGCGCACGTTTTCAGTCTTATGTCCCATCCCAAAAACATCGTCATCCTGATTTCAGGCAGCGGCTCCAACATGGCCGCCATTGTCCAGGCCGCGCAGCAGCAGGACTGGCGTCAGGAGTTCGGCGCAACCATCAGCGCAGTGATCAGCAACCGCCCCGGCGCGGCCGGCCTGTCACTGGCGCAATCGCTGGGCGTGGCGACGCAGCTGCTGGACCACCGCGCCTTTGAAACGCGCGAAGCATTTGATGCCGCATTGATGCAACTGATTGACGGTTACCAGCCCGCGCTGGTGGTGCTGGCCGGTTTCATGCGCATCCTCACGCCGGGTTTTGTTGCCCACTATGCCGGGCGCCTGATCAACATCCACCCTTCATTGCTGCCGGCCTTCACCGGCTTGAACACACACCAGCGCGCCATTGATGCCGGATGCACGCAAGCGGGCTGCACGGTGCACCAGGTGACGGCCGAGCTTGACCACGGGCCCATCCTCGCGCAGGCGACGGTGCCGGTGCTGCCGGATGACACCGCCGACACACTCGCTGCGCGGGTGCTGGTGGAAGAGCACCGGCTCTATCCCCAGGCGGTGCGCGGCTGGTTGCAAAGCCAGCCCTGAGGCCGCAGATACAAACAGATACCCGAGTCGCCAACGCGGTTGAATCCAGTCGCCGAAGGTGTCCGTATTGAACAGAGCCGTTGATGTCCCATCCTGGATGTCGGCTGATTGTTCAACTTCATCAAAAGGTATTCACATGCAAACGAAACACAAACTGGCTTCCATCGGTCTCGCAGTCATGATGTCCATGGCAGCAGCTTCCTCCTTCGCCCAGGTGATGGTCGGCGGCGCGCCCATGCTGGCTTCCAAGGACATCATCGACAACGCCGTCAACTCCAAAGACCACACCACGCTGGTTGCTGCCGTCAAGGCCGCCGGCCTGGTCGACACCCTGAAGAGTGCCGGTCCCTTCACCGTGTTTGCGCCAGTCAACGCCGCCTTCGCAGCGCTGCCCGCCGGCACCGTGGACACGCTGCTCAAGCCTGAAAACAAGGGCATGCTGACGGGCATCCTGACCTATCACGTGGTGGCCGGCAAGATGGACGCCGCCGCACTGACCAAGGCGATTGCCGATGGCAAGGGCTCTGCATCCCTGAAAACCGTGGCCGGCGGTACGCTGACGGCCAAGGCCATGGGCGGCAAGGTCATGGTGACCGATGAAAAGGGCGGCTCGGCCACCGTGACCATCGCCGACGTGTACCAGTCCAATGGCGTGATCCACGTGATTGACAAGGTGCTGCTGCCGAAATAATTTCAGCACCGCCTCGTCCGGGGCGGCCTGAAATGAAAAGCCCCCGCACGGTGTTGCGCCGAGCGGGGGCTTTTGTTTTCTTGTCATACCGGGCCCGACCCGGTATCCATGACTTTGCGCAATGTTCGCAGCGTGTCGCGCTGTGGATTGCGGATCAAGTCCGCAATGACACATCCAGCTGATGCAGGGCCGCCGTGACGATGCTGGCCGCGTCCACGCCAAAAAAACCGCGCAGCGCGGCGCGCGTATCACTGCGGCCAAAACCGTCGGTGCCCAGCGTGAGGTAACTGCGACCGGGTGGCAGGAAGGCGCGAATGCTTTCCGGCACGGCGCGCACGTAGTCGGTGGCCGCGATGATGGGGCCTTCGCTGGCTGTGAGTTGCCGGGCGATGAAGGCCTGCGTGGCAGCTTCACCGGCCAGCGCGCGCTGCTGGCAAGCGGCGCCATCCCGAGCGAGTTCGCTCCAGCTGGTGACGCTGAAAACCGTCGCTTCAATACCTTGTACTGCCAGTTGCTCTGCCGCCTTGATCACCTCGGTCAATATCGCGCCAGAGCCCATCAGTGTGATTCTTTCAAGTCTTTTAGGGCTCTGGCCCTTATCCCGTGTTGGTGAATAGCTATTGAATTGATAGCACCCCCTGAGAATGTCAGCCTCGGCGCCGGGCCGCAAGTCAGGCTGCGCGTAGTTCTCGTTCATCAGCGTGACGTAATAAAACACGTCCTGCTGCTCGACCATCATCTCGCGCATGCCCTGGTCGACGATCACCGCGAGTTCGCAGGCAAACGCCGGGTCCCAGGCCTTGCAGTTCGGAATCGTCGCCGCCACCAGGTGGCTGGAGCCGTCCTGGTGCTGCAGGCCTTCGCCGCCGAGTGTGGTGCGGCCCGAAGTCGCGCCCAGCAAAAAGCCGCGCGCACGCTGGTCGGCAGCGGCCCAGATCTGGTCGCCGACGCGCTGGAAGCCGAACATCGAGTAGTAGATATAAAAGGGCAGCATCGCCAGCCCGTGCACGCTGTAGCTGGTGGCCGCCGCGGTCCAGCTCGCCAGCGCGCCGGCTTCGCTGATCCCTTCTTCAAGAATCTGGCCGTCCAGCGCCTCCCGGTAACTCAGCACCGAACCGATGTCTTCGGGCGCGTACTTCTGGCCGACGCTCGAATAAATGCCAACCTGCTTGAACAGATTCGCCATGCCGAAGGTGCGCGCCTCGTCCGCGACGATGGGCACAATTCTTGGCCCGAGGGCCGCGTCCTTGAGCAGGCCGCCCAGCATGCGCACAAAAGCCATGGTGGTGCTCATCTCCTTGCCATCGGCCGCCAGCGCGAATTGCGCATAGGCGGGCAGGGCGGGCACGGCCACCGTGTCGGCAATGGAGGCACGTTTCGGCAGGTAGCCGCCGAGTGCCCGGCGCCTGGCGTGCAGGTACAACATCTCTGCGCTGTCGGCGGCCGGTTGGTAAAAGCTCAGGCTGGTCGCCTGTTCGTCGGTCAGCGGCAGGTTGAAGCGGTTGCGAAATTCGATCAAATCCCCGCCGTCGAACTTCTTCTGCGAATGGGTGGTCATCTTGCCCTGGCCGGCGCTGCCCATGCCGTAGCCTTTTTTGGTGTGCGCCAGGATCACCGTGGGTTGCCCGCGATGGTTTGCCGCGGCAGCATAAGCGGCGTGGATTTTCACCAGGTCGTGGCCGCCGCGCTTGAGCCTGTCGATCTGCTCGTCGCTCATGCCCTGAGCCAGCCGGGCCAGTTCCTCGTTCTGGCCGAAGAAGTTGTCGCGGTTGAAGCGTCCGTCTTTCGCGGCAAAGGTCTGCATCTGGCCGTCCACCGTGTGGGCAAAGGCCTGTGTCAACGCACCGGTCAGGTCTCGCGCGAACAGGCCGTCCCAGTCGCTGCCCCAGACCAGCTTGATGACCTTCCAGCCCGCGCCGGCAAACAGTTTTTCCAGCTCATCGATGATGCGGCCATTGCCGCGTACCGGCCCGTCGAGCCGCTGCAGGTTGCAATTGACGACCCAGACCAGGTTGTCCAGGCCTTCGCGCGCTGCCAGCGTCAATGCGCTCATGGACTCGGGCTCGTCCATCTCGCCGTCGCCGAACACGCCCCAGACCTTGCGGCCGCTGCAGTCGAGCAGGCGCCGGTGCGTCAGGTAATGCATGAAACGCGCATGGTAGATCGAGCTGATCGGACCTATGCCCATGGAGCCGGTCGGGAACTGCCAGAAGTCCGGCATCAAATAAGGGTGCGGGTAGCTTGACAGGCCTTGCGCGCCCTGCGCCAGCGCCGACAGCTCCTGCCGGTAAAAGCCCAGGTCTTTCTCGTCAAGACGGCCTTCGAGGTAGGCGCGCGCATACACGCCGGGTGCGCTGTGCGGCTGGAAAAACACCAGGTCGCCGCGGTGCTGGCCCGCACCAAGACCCTCACGCGCGCGAAAAAAATGATTGAAGCCGGTCTCGAACAGATCGGCAGCGCTGGCATAACTGGCGATGTGGCCGCCGAGCTCGGCCGAGCCGCCGGACTCGGCCTGATTCGCGCGCACCACCATGGCCAGCGCGTTCCAGCGCATCAGCGAGGCCAGGCGCTCCTCGATCGCGAGGTCGCCGGGGAACACCGGCTGCTCGTTGACGCTGATGCTGTTGACATAGGGCGTGGACAGTTCGGGCGTCCAGCCGACACGCTGCTCGCGCGCCAGCCGCGCCAGTTCGTCGAGCACAAAACGCGCGCGCTCAGGCCCCTGGGCCGCCGCCAGCGCGGTGAAGGCTTCGCGCCATTCGGCGGTTTCCTGGGGGTCGGTATCGGGCTGCGCTGCGGTGGGCATGTCGTGCAAAAGGGTTTGCAGGGGCAGGGGTGCGTTCATGACTGTCAATATACGGACAAGGCCGCAGCATGGGTAACCAGGATGCGGAATTTTCAGCTTATTTGAAGCATAAAATTCTGCAAAAGGAGGATTTTGCAGGTCATGAAGCTGGATGCCATTGATTTACGCATACTTGACGAATTGCAGCGTGACGGCGCGCTCTCCAATGTGGAGCTGGCCCGCCGGGTGCACCTGAGCCCTTCGCCTTGCCTGGCGCGAGTGAAGGCGATGGAAACTGCGCGGGTGATTGACCGTTATGTGGCCATCACCAATGCGGCCGCGCTCGGGCTTGGCCTGACGGTGTTCATCTCGATCAGCCTGCGTTCGCAAAGCAAGGAGGCCCTTGGCGAGTTCGAGCGGCGCATTGCCGAGCACGACGAGGTGATGGAGTGTTACCTGATGACCGGCGACAGCGACTATTTGATCCGCGTCGCCGTGGCCGATATGGGCGCGCTGGAAAAATTCATCCTCGAGCAACTCACGCCCATCCCCGGCATTGACAAGATACGTTCCAGTTTTGCGCTCAAACAGGTCAGGTACAAGACGGCCTTGCCGCTGCCGGCACTGTGAACAGCGTGGGGTGAACCTGCTTAGCGCACTGCGGGCTGCGACCTTGGGGGCTCTTCCCCGTGGAGTGCCGGATGCGAAACTTCAATCGCGTTGATCTTGGCCACCAGGTCTTCCCGCCGGATGCTTTCTTCGGGCGGAAGGCTCGCAGGCTCTCCAGCCGGATCGATGAACTGGACGTAACGCCTGGGACCTGAAGTCATGCGCCGCAGCCGGGTCTTGAGGCTGTCGATGACCTGCTGGCCGGTCTGCTCGCCCGGCGTGCCATGCCAGATGGCGATGTGCAGATTGAAGGCGTTGGGCTCGTCGAGCTTGTCGGACAGGCGGATGCAGTCGGCCAGGATTTTGGTCGAGACCTCGGAGACAGCCTCGCGGTTGACCGGGCCTTCAATCAGCATCAGGAACAGGTTTTCTTCGTAACGCACCACCGTGTCCATGTCGCGCGCTGCGCGGCGCAGGATTTCGCCGACGCGCGACAGCGCAACACTGCGCTTGTGGTCGTTTAACTCGTCCGGGCTGGGCGCCTGGTCCAGCCAGCGCAACAGCACGATGCCGCACTCCGAGCGGCGGCGCCGGGCGCGCAGCAGCATTTGCGACAGCCGGTTGTCCACCACCCGCGGCAGCATCAGCCCGCTGGCCGGATCGTAGTTGGCCAGGGCGGCAATCCGATGGTTGGAAAACAGCGCCGCCCGGCTGCGCCAGGCCAGCACAAAAAAGATCC
>JAZKGR010000214.1:0-4777 GCA_040385775.1 Pseudomonadota bacterium | reverse complement strand
AGGTTGCCCCGGAGCGCAGCGCAGGGGACGCAGACAGCAGGGTCGCCTTTTCTTTGGTGACTTTCTTTTGGCGAAGCAAAAGAAAGTTACTTGCCGCCGGGCAACCCCCGGCCAGCCGGCGCAGGCAAGCCGCTATGACTGCAAACGCCAAGAAGCTTCGACCCTTCGACCTCAGAAAGATCGGAGATGAGCAGTTACGAGTCTTAAGATAAAAAGAGCCTCCAGCGCCATAGCTGACAGGCGCAAGCAGCTATTTATTTGATAGCATCCTGCCGCAGTCGCGAGACCGCAGCCGGCAACTCGTCCCACGCCGCGCGGCCCGGCGCATACCGGCTGCGCATGTAGCTCGCGAGATCAGCGATCTGTGCGTCGCTGAGGCTGTGGCGGAACGCCGGCATGAAACCGATAGCGGGCGAGGCCGGCTCGCGGATGCCGTCCAGGATCACGCGGATCAGGTTGTCGGGCCGCGCGCTGTGCAACTTGCTGTTGAGCGCCAGCGGCACATTCGCGCCCAGCAGGGTCGGGCCGTCGCCGTCGTGGTGACAGGAGGCGCAGGCGCCATTGAACAGACGCTGGCCGGGGCCCGGCAACGCCGACGTGGTCTGCTGCGCGGCCAGCACCGCCTGGCTGGCGCGCAAAGCACTGTCGGGCTCGGTCAGCGGCTGGTTGTACGAGGCCAGGTAAGAAGCCATGGCGCGGATGTCGGCATCGGGCAAGGCAACCAACTCCCTGACCACCGGCGCCATCGGCCCGGCGGCGGTACCGTGCTGCGGCGAATGGCCGGTGCGCAGGTAGTTATAGAGCTGCTCGCTGGTCCATGGCACCGGTGCGCGTGACAGAGCCGTCAGCGCCGGCGCCTCCCAGCCATCGACCATGGCGCCGCTCAGAAAGGCCTTGCCGCCGCGTTCGGCGCCGAAGGCATTGCGTGGCGTGTGGCAGGCGCCGCAATGGCCCAGGCCGTTGACCAGGTAGGCACCGCGTTTCCATTCAACGGTTTGCGTCGGGTCTGGCTGGAACGGCGCGGGATCATGGAATAGCGCGTTCCAGCCCGCCATCAGCGGCCGCACGCTGAAGGGAAAGGCCAGCCGTGTGGCCGGCGGCTCGGAGCGCACCGCCGGCTGGGCCATCAAATACGCATACAGGGCAGTCAGGTCCTCGTCGCTGGTTTTGGCAAAAGCCGTGTACGGAAACGCCGGGTACAGATGGCGACCGTCGCGCGAGACGCCTTCACGCATGGCACGCTGGAAGGCGCTGAAGGACCACAGGCCGATGCCGGTTTGCGCATCGGGGGTTATGTTGGTGCTCACTACCTGGCCAAAGGGCGTCTCCATGGCCAGACCACCCGCGTTGGGCACACCGCCGGGCGCGGTGTGGCAGACCACGCAGTCACCGGCCGCAGCGAGTTGGCGGCCGCGTTCGATGGTGGCCGCCGTGTAGATGGTCGCGCTGCTGGCTGCCACCGGCGCGATGGCCGGGCGCCAGCCCAGCAGCGCCGCGGCGATGCCGAACACGCTGGCCAGCACCGCGCCGCCACGCGCCCATGCTCTGCGGTTTCGCGGCCAGACCGCCGTTGCAGGCAGGGGGCTATCGGCGGGTTCCGGGACCGTCTGCAAACGCGGCGCTTCGCTGTCGGGTGCCGGATTCAGCGCCGCGCGTATCACCTCGGGCGTGAACGGCGGCTGGCGGAAACGCACGCCGGTCGCGTCAAAAATCGCATTGGCAATCGCCGCCGTGCCGGGCACCGAGGCCGACTCCCCGGCGCCCAGCGGCGGCTCGCCGGGACGTGAGATGCTGACCACCTCGATCACCGGCACGTCGCGGAAATTGAGAATCGGGTAAGCGCCCCATTCGAGCGCCGCCACCGTGTTGTTGACGGGATTCAGCGCGACCTGTTCGGTCAGTGCGCGGCTAGTGGCCTGTACCACGTTGCCGTGGATCTGATGCTGCACGCCAGCCGGGTTGATCATCATGCCGGCGTCATGGCCGACCACCACGCGCCGCACATGGACCTCGCCGGTCTTGCGGTTGACTTCGACATCGGCAACCCAGGCGGCCCAGGCTGCGCCGAAACCCGGCCACTTGCTGTGCACATAACGCGCATAGGCCACGCCCTGACCCGTCACGATGTCCGACGCGCCATCCATCGCCTGCTGCTGAGGCTGAGTGTGTTCCTTCCACTGCGCGCGGTCGGCGGTGGCGCGCACCAGCTCGGCAGCGCGCGGCTCACTCAGATAACGCAGGCGGAACTCGACCGGATCCACACCGGCCGCGGTCGCCAGCTCGTCGATGTAGGACTCGTGCGCAAAGGAATTGGGCAGGGCCGAGACGCCGCGCAGCCAGGACGCGCGCAACATCGGCGCCATGTCGTTGACGCTGATGCGCAGGTTGTCATAGTCGTAAGGTGGACGGGCGCTGCGGTCGCCCATTTCGTAAGCCTGGGCCACCGGTTCGATGGTCCGGGTCAGCAGCAGCGCGAGTGTCGGTGAACCGTTGGAGGGGTAAGAGGTCTGGAAGTCGTAGGCCGCCACCGAGCCGTCGGCATTCAGCCCCCCACGCACCTGCATCAGTTGCGCCGCGCCCTTGGGCTCCCAGGCGTGCTCCTGCTCACGCGTGAGCTGCACCCGTACCGGCGCACCGACGGCGCGCGACAGCAGGGCTGCATCGGCGGCCACGTCATCGGCGCAGTTGCGGCCATAACAACCGGCGGCTTCCATGCGGATGACGTCGATGGCGACATCGGCCAGGCCCATCAGGCGCGACAGGTCGGCGCGCAACACATGCGGGTTTTGCGTGCCGGCCCAGACCGTCATGCCTTCAGCACGCCAATCAGCGAGCGCGCAGGACGGCCCGATAGCACCATGCATCTGGTAAGGCCAGACATAGTTGCGTGCCATGGCCTGCGCTGCGCCGGCAATCGCGGCATCCACGTCACCTTCATCGACCAGGCGGCGCTGCGTGGACGGGTTGTCGCGGATCGCCTGTTCCAGGTTGTCCAGCTTCTGCAAACCGGGCCAGTCTTTCCATGTCACCTTGAGTTCACGCAGCGCCTGCTCGGCGAACTCCTCACGCTCGGCGACGATACCGACAAAGTCGCGGATCACGACCACCGCGCGTATGCCGGGGATGTGCGCGATCGATGATTCGTCGACGGCCTGCAAGGTGTTGCCTATGAAGTCGCCGTGGTCCGCGCCCGCATAAGGCGGACGTACGACGCGGCCGTGCAGCATGCCGGGCACCCGCATGTCGTGCACAAAAGTCAGTTCGCCGATGGCCTTGGCAGGAATGTCCACGCGCGGCTGGGGGGTGCCGACGATGCGGTAATCTTCCGGCGCCTTGAGCGCGGTGTCTGGTGCGAGTGTCAATTCGACATGCTGGCCGCTGAGCAGCGCGCCATAGGCCAGCGACCGCCCAGCGTTATCGATGACCACGCCTTCGCGCACGCCCAAGGTGCTGATGTCGGCCCCCAGCTCGGCGGCAGCGCGTTCCAGCAGCCACGCGCGGGCCTGCGCCGCCGCAGCGCGCAGCGGGACCGAATGAATCTGTATCGAGGTGCTCGCAATCGTGGCACCCTGATTCGGCACACTGGCCGTGTTCCCCAGCACCATGTTGACGCTGCCCAGCGCCACGTCGAGCTCTTCCGCCACGATCTGACCCAGCGCCGTGCGTATGCCGGTGCCCAGGTCCACATGGCCGTTCAGCGCGGTCACGCTGCCGTCGTCCCACACCGCGAGCAGGATCTCGGCACCTTCGAGCGGATTGGCCGTCACCAGCGGTGGCTGGCCAGGGGTGGGGGACGGGGCCAGCGGCGGCGCACGCGTGACCACCAGCACCCCGGTCGCGGCATGGAAGCCGGCGCGGGAAAGTGGGGTATCAGCGCGGCGTGTCATGACGGCACTTCGCCTGCGCTGCGCATCAATTCGGCGGCGCGCCGGACCGCCTTGAGGATTTCCAGATGGGTGCCGCAACGGCACAGATTGCCCGACAGCTCGCGCCGTATCTCTTCATCCGTCGGATCCGGGTTGCGCGCGAGCAGCGCCGCCGTCATCACCATCATGCCGCTCAGGCAGTAACCGCACTGGGCCGCCTGTTCATCGATGAAGGCCTGCTGCACCGGATGCAGTTGCCCCGCCGAGCCCAGACCCTCCAGCGTGGTGACCTGCCTGCCGCCCAGACCGCCGGCCGGGATCACACAGGAGCGCGCCGCCACGCCATCGACCAGCACCGTACAGGCGCCGCATTCACCGAGGCCGCAACCGTACTTGGGGCTGTTCAGGCAAAAGTCGTTGCGCAGCACGGTGAGCAGGCTGGCTTGCCCTGACACGGGAAGCTCCCGACCCACGCCGTTGACATGAAGGGTGACGACCTGCGGACTCATGGATACATGCAAGCCGGGTCCTGGCGAGGCCTCAGGCCAGGTCGGCCGACTGGATGCGTTTGACGCCACGCGCGCTCATCTGCTTCCAGGCCGCAGCGAGCGAACCGTTCAGGTCGATAGCGCGGGTCGCGTCCTCGATCACATACACCTCGAAGCCGGCCTTTCGCGCATCCATGGCGGTCCAGGCGACACAGAAATCCGTGGCCAGCCCGGTCACGAACACCTTTTTAATACCGCGCTGCTTGAGGTAGCCGCCCAGGCCGGTTGGCGTCTTGCCGTCGGCTTCGGTAAAAGCCGAATAACTGTCGACGCCCTGGTGGTAGCCCTTGCGCACAATCACCTGCGCGGTCGGCAGCGCCAGGTCCTTGTGCAGGGCGGCGTCCTCGGTGCCCTGCACGCAGT
>JAZKGR010000213.1:4921-7551 GCA_040385775.1 Pseudomonadota bacterium | reverse complement strand
CAGGCGAGGGCGGCCGACGCCGGGGAACTGGGGCGCTTGCGGCTGGCTTTTGTGTCCACGGCCGGGTTTTCGCTGCTGCCCGAATGGGTGAGGGTGTTCCGCGAACGCAACCCGCGGGTCCAGCTGGAACTGCTGGAAGCCACCGGCGACATGCAACTGCAGGCCTTCGAGCGCCACGACATTGATGCCGGGGTGATCTTGCATTCGCCGGGTTTTGCACCACCCGGCCTGCACAGCCGTCTTGTCGCACGGGAACCGCTGGTGCTCGCAATGAGTGCGCAGCACAGGCTGGCTGAGCTGCCAACCCTCACCCTTGATCAGGTGCTGACACAGCCGCTGGTGATTTTTCCGCGCCGCATCCTGCCCTCGCTCTACGACGCGATCTTCGGCATGTACCACGCCGCCGCGCAGTCGCCGCAGGTGGCGCAGGAGGCGATCCAGATGCAGACCATCGTGAACCTGGTGTCGGCTGGCCTGGGTGTGGCCTGGGTGCCCGACAGCGTGCGCCAATTCCAGCGCCCAGGGGTGGTCTACCGCAGCGTGACGGGCCGCAAAAGCCGTCAGGTTCCGGTGTGCGAAACCAGCCTGGTCTGGCCTGCGGGGGCGCCCCCAGCCTGCGTGACACGATTCGTCGACTGCGCACCGGCAATGCCCGGCTAAAGGCTGTGCGCTTGGAGCCGCTGGCACAATAAGCCGCATGCTGATTCACCCCACCATCGACCCCGTCGCCCTGCAGTTGGGCCCACTGGCCATTCACTGGTACGGCCTGACTTACCTGGCCGCCTTCGGCCTGTTCCTGTTTCTGGGCATCCGCCGCCTGCGCCACGAGCCTTATGCGTCGATGACAGGGGCCGCTGCCTGGAGCCGCAAGGACATCGAAGACATCCTCTTCCTCGGCGTGATGGGGGTGGTGCTGGGTGGGCGCATCGGTTACTGCCTGTTTTACAAGCCCGGTTATTACCTGGCGCACCCGCTGGAGATTCTGTACGTCTGGCAGGGCGGCATGAGTTTTCATGGCGGCATGCTGGGCGTGCTGGCGTCGCAGATCTGGTTTGCGCGCACCCGGCAAAAACCCTGGCTGCAGGTGATGGATTTCATCGCGCCCTGTGTGCCGACCGGGCTGGCGGCCGGGCGGGTCGGCAACTTCATCAACGGCGAGTTGTGGGGCCGCCTGAGCAGCCCGGACCTGCCCTGGGGCATGGTGTTCAGGAACAGCGGCACGCTGGCGCCGCGCCATCCGTCACAGGTCTACCAGTTCCTGCTGGAGGGCCTGCTGCTGTTCGTGCTGCTGTGGCTGTACGCGCGCAAGCCGCGCAAAACCGGCCAGGTCTCGGCGGCCTTCCTGGTCGGCTACGGCGTGTTTCGTTTCATCGCCGAGTTTTTCCGCGAACCCGACGACTATCTGGGCATCCTGGCGCTGGGCATGAGCATGGGGCAGTGGTTGTGCCTGCCCATGATCGCGGCTGGCGTCTGGCTCTGGTTGTGGGCCGAAAAGCGGGCCTAGCCCTTACCCGTCCTGCATAGCTTGCTATTGTTGAGATAGCAAAAGCGCTGCAGGTAAGGGGTAGTCAGCAGCGGCAAGCCCCGAACCTGCGGTTGGCCCTGCGGGTTTTTACCTGTGGTTTTGTGCACCAGACCTCTTGCAATAGCGTCCTGGATTTTTAATAATTACCTGTAATTATAGAAAATTATGAGAATTCAGATGATTCAACAAGAAGGATTTGCAAGCGGTGATTGCCGGCGCAGCGCCTGCTCGTCGGATCATGGGCGCCATGCCGGCAGGATGGACTGACACATGCGCCTTGTCCAGAACTCACTGCACCAGGAAGTCGCCGCGACCCTGCGTGAGCAGATTTTTGCCGGTCTGTATGCGCCCGGCAGTTTTCTCGACGAGCTGGTCCTGTGCGAGCGCCTGCAGATCTCGCGCACGCCGCTGCGCGAGGCACTCAAGGTGCTGACCGCCGAGGGTCTGCTGCGCCACGAGCCGCGGCGCGGCTGCTTCATCAGCGAGGTCACGGAAAAGGACCTGGACGACATCTTCCCGGTGATCGCGCTGCTGGAAGGGCGCTGCGCCTTCGAGGCGGCACGCAATGCCAGCGATGCCGACCTGGCGGCGCTGACCACCTTGCACGAGCGCCTGAACAGCCATGCCGCCGCCGGCCGCATCAACGACTACTACGACACCAATTTCGCCATCCACGAAGCCATCATCGCGCTGGCCGACAACCGCTGGCTGGCCATGGCGATCGCCGACCTGCGCAAGATCCTCAAGCTGGCCCGCTCACAGCAATTACACGCGCCCGGCCGCCTCGCGCAAAGCCTGTCCGAACACATGGCGGTGTTCGCCGCCCTCAAAGCCAGAGACAGCGAAGGCGCCGACGCCGCCATGCGCACCCACCTGACCCGCCAACGAGAAGCCCTCAGGGAACTCGCCAGGAATCAGAGATCGAGGGTGCTGGCATGAGCCACCTGACGAGGGGCCCCGGCAGCATGCCGGGGATCGGCAGTAAGGCTCATGCCAGCAGAGAGCCGACTCCTTTCCGCGCGCAAGTCGTTGACGTCTCAGGAGGCGACAGCATGAGCCACCTGACGAGGGGCCCCGGCAGCATGCCGGGGATCGGCAGTAAGGC
>JAZKGR010000213.1:0-4821 GCA_040385775.1 Pseudomonadota bacterium | reverse complement strand
GAGCCGACTCCTTTCCGCGCGCAAGTCGTTGACGTCTCAGGAGGCGACAGCATGACCTACCTGACGAGGGGCCCCGGCGGAACGCCGGGGATCGGCAGTAAACGTCATCCCAGCGGGGAGCCGACACCTGTGGGTGGCGCCTACCTGTATAGCTCGGGAGGCGACGGCATGAGCCGGTTCCCGATCAAATTAGCATCAACTAACGTATCTCCAACCCTCCCACAGGCCACCCCATGAACACGCCCGACTGGATCACCCGCAGCGTGTCCATCCTGCGCAGCCCCGAAAAGGCAGAGTCAAATAAGGCGCCGGCCCATGCGGAACGGGGACAAGCTGCTACCAAAACAGGAGCAAGCAGCGGGGCAGTGCGAAGCACCCGTGAGCGGCTCAACGCCACCTTGCGCAAGAAAGAGGAAGCGCTTTCGCCGCGCGTCCTGCGCCGCACGCTGGAAGAACTCAAGGCCATTGTTGATCCGCAGGTCAGCGAGATCGAGGGCGGGCGCCGCGCCATGGGTGTGGCCGGCTGGTACGCCAATGCCTCGCTCGATGAGCGCCGTGACATGTGGCTGCTGATGAGCGAGCAATTCGTCGCCGACGCCGCGAAGGTCAAGCTGGCGCAGACGCAGTTTGCCGCCGCCGTCGGTACGCCCGACGAGGCCGTGGCCGAAGTGCGTTACCGGCGTGCCACCGTGTCGCCGCGCCGGAGACTACTGCAGCGTTTCAGCGCGTTTCCCGAGGGGTTTCGATTCCTGGTGAACCTGCGCGCCGACCTGTTGCCGCACCTCAAGGCCGATAAACGCCTGCAGGCGCTCGATGTCGAGATGGAGTACATGTTCTCGACCTGGTTTGACGTGGGTTTCCTGGACCTGCGCCGTATCAGCTGGGATTCGCCGGCCTCGCTGATTGAAAAACTGATCAAGTATGAGGCCGTGCACGACATCAAGAGCTGGGCCGATGTCAAAAACCGGCTCGACAGCGACCGGCGGTGTTACGGTTTCTTTCACCCGCGCATGCCTGACGAGCCGCTGATTTTTGTCGAGGTGGCGCTGATCGACGACATGGCCGACAGCATCGAGCCGCTGCTCGACGAAGCCGCTGCGCCGGCCGATCTGAAAAAGGCCACCACCGCGATTTTTTATTCGATCAGCAACACCCAGACCGGTTTGCGCGGTGTGAGTTTTGGCGATTCGCTGATCAAGCGCGTGGTCGAGACCCTGCATGAAGAGTTTCCGCGCCTGAAGAACTTTGCCACGCTGTCGCCGATTCCGGGCTTTCGTTCCTGGCTGGGCAAAAACGCGGCGAGCCTGCTGGCGCAACTCGAGGAGAAGGACCTTACATTGCTGGGCCGCGCCGTCGGTTTTGAGCCGCCCACGGCGCAACACTTTCTTACTGCTGCCGACAATGCGCTGGCACTGCACGAGAAGTCGGCCGTGCGCCGCGTGTTGCTGCATTGCGCCGCGCATTACCTGGGGCGCGAGCTCGATGACGGCAAGCCGCTGGACCCGGTGGCGCGCTTTCATCTGGGCAACGGCGCCCGCGTGGAGCGTATCAACTGGGGGGGTGATCCCTCGCCCAAGGGTCTGAAGCAGTCCTGCGGCCTGATGGTCAATTACCTCTATGACCTCAAGCGTCTGGACAAGCACCGCGCGCTGCTCGCGCAGGGGAAAATCCCCGTATCGGGCGCCATCGAAGATTTGTATATTTGATGATTGTTTTGAACCGTTTTTATTGACCACAACGACAGGAGACAGCATGACATTGAGTTTTGACATCAACGCATCCCGCCGGGATGTGCTGCGTTTTGCAGCCGCCGGCGCCGCTGCATTTTCAATGGGCAGCCATGCGCAATCGACCTGGCCGGCCAAGCCGGTCACCATGATCGTGCCCTTTCCTGCGGGCGGCGGTACCGATGCGTTTGCGCGTCCGATGTCGGCCCAGTTTGCACGCCTGACCGGCAAACAACTGATCATCGACAACCGCGGCGGCGCCGGCGGCACGCTGGGTGCCAGCATTGCAGCCAAGGCATCGCCCGATGGTTACACGCTGTTCATGGGCGCCGTGCACCACACGATCGCCCCCAGCATGTACCCCAAGCTGGACTACGACATCGAAAAAGACCTGGTGCCGCTGATCCTGGTGGCCAGCGTGCCGCAGGTGGTGGTGGTCAACCCGCAAAAGCTGCCGGTGGCCAACTTCAAGGACTTCCTCGACAACGCTCGCCGGAACCCGGGCAAGCTCAACTACGGCTCGGCCGGTGCCGGCACCTCGCACCATCTGGCGGGCGAGCTGTTCAAGCAGCAGACCAAAACCTTCATCACCCACATTCCCTACCGCGGCGCCGGCCCGGCCCTGCAGGGCCTGATCGCCGGTGATGTCGAGATGATGTTCGACGGTCTCGGTTCCTCGGCGGCCCACATTGCCGGTGGCCGGATCAAGGCGCTGATGGTGTCGGGCAACAAGCGCAACCCGGCGATTCCCGATGTACCGAGCGCCGCCGAGATGGGCCTGCCCGATTACAACGTGACCACCTGGTACGGCGTCTGGGGCCCCAAGGGCATGCCGGCTGACGCCCAGGCCCGCGCGATCGAGGAAATCCGCAAGGCCTGCACCACCGACGAAGCCAAGGCTGTCTGGGCGCGCCAGGGGGCGGAGTTTGCCGGCCTGAGCGGCCCGCAGTTCGGCAGCTTCATCAGCGCCGAGGTCAAGAAGTGGACGCAGGTGGTCAAGGCTTCCGGCGCGAAGCTCGACTGATCTGCAAAGCCATTCATGACGGGACAGGTCAGGCTGACAATCGCGGATTCGGTTGCGCGCGTCACCCTGTCCCATCCCGGCAAGCTCAACGCCATGTCACGTGTGATGTGGCTTGAGCTTCGCGAGGTGTTTGAAGGTATTCAGCAGGATGCGGCCTTGCGCTGCGTGGTGCTGGCCGGGGAGGGCGGCAACTTCTGCGCAGGCGGCGACATTTCCGAGTACGCCGATTTCCGTTTTGAGGAAGCCAGCCTGCGCCAGTTCCACGACGAGCTGGTCTGGGGTGGCCTGCAGGCCGTGCTCGACTGCGATGTGCCCATCGTGGCGCAAATCGAGGGAGCCTGTATGGGCGCCGGCCTGGAAATCGCCAGTTGCTGCGACCTGCGGCTGGCCGGTGAATCGGCCAGGTTTGGCGCACCGATTGCGAAGCTCGGCTTTCCGATGGCGCCGCGCGAGATGGCGCTGGTGATGTGCGCGGCCGGTGAACTGAGCACGCGCGAGATGCTGCTGGCTGCGACGGTGCTGGACGCAGCCACAGCGGCGCAGCGGGGCTTTCTCAATCGCGTGTTGCCCGATGATGAGGTGGCTGATGAAGTGGCCGCCATCGCTGGCCGGGTGTCGCGTCTTGCGCCGCAGGCTGCACGGCTGAATAAACAGTCTTTTCGGGCCTTGGCCCTCGTCCAGCGGGAGCTGGCAGCTACTGATTTAATAGCAGATGCATACCGTTACGCGGCATCCGCCGAGCACCGCGAAGGTGTGATGGCATTTGTTGAAAAACGCGCACCGGAATTCTGAGTGTCCTGTTTCTTTTCTGATCTCCAGGTGAACCCGCCATGAAAAACAACAACCTGTTCGCCGCCCTGCGTGCGGCCTTTCCCGAGGACCTCGACGCCATCGCGGTCGAGACCGACAACGGCCTGTATTACTCCTGGCGCGACCTGGAACGTGGCACGGCCATGCTGGCCAACTTGCTGAAGTCAATGCAGTTGCCCGAGGGTGCGCGCATCGCGGTGCAGGCTGAAAAATCGGTCGAGGCCATGATGTTGTACCTGGCCACCCTGCGCGCCGGCTATGTGTTCCTGCCGCTCAACACCGCTTACCAAAGCGCCGAGATGGAATACTTCATCGCCAACGCCGAACCCTCGGTGGTGGTGTGCAGCCGCAAGAATTTCGGCTGGGTCAGCAAGATCGCCTTCCAGCAGGGCACCTACAACGTCTTCAGCCTGGATGACAACCGCATCGGCTCGCTGCTGGACCGCGCCGCGCAATGCAGTGACAGGCACGAGGTGGTGCAGCGCAAGGCCGATGACCTGGCGGCCATTTTGTACACCAGCGGCACCACGGGGCGCAGCAAGGGCGCCATGCTCTCGCACGGCAACATGCTGAGCAACGCGCAGGTGCTCAAGGACTACTGGGGCTGGAAGCCCGGTGATGTCCTGATCCACGCGCTGCCGATTTTCCATGTGCACGGCCTGTTCGTCGCGATCCACGGCGCGCTGATCAACGGCAGCAAGATGATCTGGCTGTCGAAGTTTGATCCCAAACTCGTGGTCGAGAAGCTGCCCGAGGCGACGGTGTTCATGGGCGTGCCTACGCTCTACGTGCGCCTGCTGGCCGAGGAAGGGCTCACGCGCGAGGCTTGCCGCAACATGCGATTGTTTGTCGCAGGCTCGGCGCCGCTGCTGATCGAAACTTTCAAGGCATGGCAGGAGCGCACCGGTCACACGATTCTGGAGCGTTACGGCATGAGTGAGACCGCCATGCTGACTTCCAACCCCTACGACGGCGAACGCCGCGGCGGCACCGTCGGTTTTGCGCTGCCCGGCGTCAGCCTGCGGGTGCAGGGCGATGGCGGCAAGACGCTTCCGGTTGGCGAGGTCGGCGGCATCGAGGTCAAGGGACCCAACGTCTTCCAGGGCTACTGGCGCATGCCCGAAAAGACAAAAGAAGAGTTCACCGCTGACGGTTACTTCAAGACCGGCGACGTCGGGAAAATCGACGAGCGCGGCTACATCCATATCGTCGGGCGCAGCAAGGACCTGATCATCAGCGGCGGCTACAACGTCTACCCGG
>JAZKGR010000212.1:0-3564 GCA_040385775.1 Pseudomonadota bacterium | reverse complement strand
TGAAGGCCATGATCTCGCAGCGCCTGGTGCCCAAGCAGGACAGCAAGGGCCGCGTTGCGGCGGTGGAAATCATGCTGAACACGCCACTGATCTCCGACCTGATCTTCAAGGGCGAAGTTTCCGAGATCAAGGAGATCATGAAGAAAAGCCGCAACCTGGGCATGCAAACCTTCGACCAGGCGCTGTTCGATGCCTTTGAGTCCAACACCATCACTTACGAAGACGCGTTGCGCAACGCCGACTCGGTCAACGACCTGCGGCTGCAGATCAAGCTCAATTCGCAGCGCGCGAAAACGCAGGATCTGGCAGCCGGCACTGAAAACATGGCCATCATTTAGGGCTACTGCGCGGGCTTGATGCGTCGTTGCGCGGTGCTCGCCATCCTCACGTACCTGAAGTACGTTCCGGTGGCTGTGCGCCGCACGCCTTGCCTGAAGCCCGCTCGCTACGCCCTCCCCCACACCGTTTGAGCAAACCCCCATGAGCAGCACCAACCCCAAAACCTACGAATCCACCCCCTCCCGCAAAGTTGCCTTTCTCGGCCTTGGCGTCATGGGTTACCCGATGGCCGGCCACCTCGCGCTGGCCGGCCACAGCGTCACCGTCTACAACCGGACCGCTACCAAATCAGTAGCATGGTGCGCAGAGTACGCGGGGGCTGGAGCCCTGAAACATGCCCCAACTCCGCGTGAGGCCGCGCAAGGCGCCGAGATCGTGTTTTGCTGTGTTGGCAACGATGACGACCTGCGCGGCGTGACACTCGGCAAAGACGGCGCTTTTGCCGGCATGCAAGCCGGTGCGATTTTTGTCGATCACACCACGGCGTCAGCCGACGTGGCGCGCGAGCTGTATGCGGCGGCGCAAGCGCTCAAGCTGCAGTTCGTCGATGCGCCGGTGTCCGGTGGCCAGGCCGGTGCGCAGAACGGCGCGCTCACCGTCATGTGCGGCGGCGATGCGGCCGCCTTCGACGCCGTCAAACCCGCCGGCATGGCGTTTGCCAAGGCCTTCACCCTGATGGGCGCCAGCGGTTCCGGCCAGCTCACCAAGATGGTCAACCAGATCTGCATTGCCGGTCTGGTGCAGGGGCTCAGCGAAGCGATCGCCTTCGGTCAAAAGGCCGGGCTGGACATGAACCAGGTGCTGGAAGTGATCGGCAAGGGCGCCGCGCAAAGCTGGCAACTCGACAACCGGGGCAAGACCATGGTGGCCGACAAGTTCGACTTCGGTTTTGCGGTGGACTGGATGCGCAAGGACCTGGGCCTGGTGCTGGACGAAGCCAAAAGCAACGGCGCCCGCTTGCCGGTGACCGCGCTGGTGGACCAGTTCTACGCCGATGTGCAGGCCCTGGGCGGCCAGCGCTGGGACACGTCCAGCCTGATAAAAAGACTCAAGTAAGCGGTCTCGACCAAAGAAAAGCCGGCTTGCAGCCGGCTTTTTTGGGGTCAGTCGCTCAGCGCGGCGCAGGCGCCGGTTTGGCCGTCGGCGGCAACAAGCGCTGCATTTCTTCTTCGCTGATGATCTCCAGAATGCGCACCACCTTCTGCACACCACGCGCGCCGCGGGCGATCTCGGTGGCGCGGTCGGCTTCGCGCTGGGTCACGCGGCCCATCAGGTACACCGTGCCGCGCTCGGTCACCACCTTGAATGCGCTGGCGTAGAGGTCCTTGGCGTCGATCAGCAAAGCCTTGACCTGGCCGGTGATCAGCACGTCCGAGGAACGCTGCACCAGCGAAGGGCTGTCGATGACGCCGAGCTCATTGACCACGCCGTTGACATTCTCGACGCGCGAGACCACCTGCTCGACCAGCTTCTTGTCGTTCTCGTTGAGCACCTCACCGGTCAACAGCACCTGGCGGTTGTAACTCGTCACGCTGACACGCGCGCGGCTGCCGATGTTGTCACGCAAACGGGCCATCGCACGCAATTCAATGCCTTCGTCCTCCAGTTGCGCGCCCGAGGTGCGGCGGTCCATCGCCACCAGCGCGCCACCGGCCGCGCCACCGATCAGCAGCGGGAAGCAGGCGGTCAGGGAGCTGCCAATAACAGCGACGGCGCAGGCCGATAAAAGCAAGCGTTTGAAAGTTTGTGTTTTGGCAGTTGATTTCATCAAGGACTTTCCTGGTCACCAAGTAATTGGGCATCCACGCCGTCACAAATGCAGTGAAGGGCCAGCAGATGAACTTCCTGAATACGTGCCGTGCGGTCATGCGGCACGCAGATATGCACATCGGTCTCGCGCAGCGCGGAAGTCATCTTTCCGCCGCCCTTGCCGGTCAGCGCCACCACGGTCATCTCGCGTTCATGCGCGGCTTCAATCGCCGCCAGCACATTGGCCGAGTTGCCGCTGGTGCTCAGCGCCAGCAACACGTCGCCGGCACCGCCGAGCGCGCGCACTTGCTTGGAAAAGATCACGCTGAAATCGTAGTCGTTGGCGATCGCCGTGAGGATGGAGCTGTCGGTGGTCAGCGCAATCGCGCCGAGTTCGGGCCGCTCGCGCTCAAAACGCCCGACAAACTCGGCCGCGAAATGCTGGGCGTCGGCGGCCGAGCCGCCATTGCCGCAGGCCAGTACCTTGCCACCGCTGGTGACGCTGGCCAGGATGGCCTGCACCGCCGCAGCAATGGGTTTGGAAAGGATTTGCGCGGCCTGGTATTTCAGATCGGCGCTGTCGATGAAGTGCTGTTCAATGCGTTGTTCAAGCATGGGGCAATGATACCGGGTCGAATATTTGGAAATCGCGCATGCCGTCCCACAGACCGCGTTGCGCAATGCATGGTTACAAAATCGGGGCGTCTGGGCCGATCACAAGCACTGCCCGCATCAATCCGTGTCGAAAGCACCACGCAGCCATTCGATCGACGGCGCTTCAGACGCATCGGGCCGTCCTTCGACCAGCACCACGTCGAAGCGGCAGGGCGGCGGGCTGGCAAAACGCATCAGGTAATGGCGCGCGGCAAAAATGATTCGCCTGCGCTTGGTAGCGCCTATGCTGGCCCCCGCGCCGCCATGCGAGTCGCTTTTGCGCTGGCGCACCTCGACAAACACCAGGGTGCCATCGGGCGTGCGCATGATCAGGTCCACCTCCCCGCCGCCACGGCCGGGCGTCCGATAATTGGCCTCCACCAGCTTCAGGCCCGCACGCGTCAGGTGGGCCCGTGCCAGCGATTCTGCGGCGTCGCCGAGGCGCTTGGTGGTAATCTGGCCGGACGGATGGTCCGCCGCGGGCGCGCCAGCACCGCCGCTGATGGGCGTTTTTGCAAGCTGTTTTCTGGAAAACCACATTGAATTCTTCCTTCGACCAGGCTCTGGCTGCCGCGCGCGCCGCAGCGGGCATGCAGCATTATCCCGAAGCCGCGCTGTATGTGGTCGCCACGCCCATCGGCAACCTGTCCGACATCAGCCTGCGCGCCCTGCATGTGCTGCAGCTGGTGCACGCCATCGCCTGTGAAGACACGCGCCACACGCAAACCATGCTGCGCCAGTACGGCATCGACAAACCCCTGCTGCCCGTGCATGAGCACAACGAGGCGCAGGCCGCTGGCGGCGTGATCGAGCGCCTGCAGC
>JAZKGR010000211.1:0-5793 GCA_040385775.1 Pseudomonadota bacterium | reverse complement strand
GTCTGGTTCTGGGTTTCCCAGACCTCGGTGGTCAGCGTGCCGCGCACCGCGCGGGCGTTCTCGCGGGCGTTCTTCAGGCAGGAAATGATGCTCGACGAGTTTTTTTCGTCACGCACCATGAAGTCCATCACGTCACGCGCATTGATCGCGCCGTATTTGCCTTCGTAGGCGGACGACAGCTCGCTGATGCTCAGCAGGCCCTGCCAGCCGACCTGCGCCACACCGGTCGATTGCGGCAGCAGCGAGGTCTGGTAATTGACGTCCAGCATGCGCGCGGTGTTTTCGGCGCGCTCGGTATAGCGGGACATCCAGAAGAGGTGATCGGCGGTTCTTGACAGCATAGTTATTTCTCCTTGGCCTCAAACACCGAAAGCGCTGGCGCGCTTTGCGTGTTGTGGTGATGACATCACAAGCGCTGCGCGCAATTGATGAGTCATCCCCGCGAATGCCTGCGGCATGTCGCCCGCGCGCTCTGTGTAGCGGGACATCCAGAAAAGGTGATCAGCGGTTCTTGAAAGCATGATGAGTCCTTTCCCTGTTAGTTCGATTTAAGGGACTGTGACTGGGATTGGCCAGACTGCAACTGGCTTTGTGATGACCCGGATTGCGACTGCGTTTGCGACTGTCCCGAAGCGTAGTTGTCATCTTCCAGCACCCAGGTGTCCTTGGTGCCGCCACCCTGCGAGGAGTTGACCACCAGCGAGCCGTCTTTCAAGGCCACACGCGTCAGGCCGCCAGGCACCATCTGCACGGTCTTGCCGCTCAGCACAAAAGGCCGCAGGTCAATGTGGCGCGGCGCGATGCCGCTGTCCACATAGGTCGGGCAGGTAGACAGGCTCAGCGTCGGCTGGGCGATGTAGCCGGCCGGGTTGGCAATCACGGCCTTGCGGAAGTCTTCGATCTCGGCCTGCGTGGAGGCCGGGCCGACCAGCATGCCGTAACCACCGGCGCCATGTACTTCCTTGACAACCAGGTCCTTCATGTTGGCCAGCGTATATTTCAGGTCGTCCGGGTTGCGGCACATATAGGTCGGCACATTGTTCAGGATCGGTTTTTCACCGAGGTAGAACTCGATCATCTTCGGCACGTAAGGGTAGATCGACTTGTCGTCGGCCACGCCGGTGCCGATGGCATTGCACAGCGCCACGTTGCCGCTGCGGTAGACATTGAGCAGGCCGGCGCAACCGAGGGTCGAGGTCGGGCGGAAAGCCAGCGGGTCCAGGAAGTCGTCATCAACGCGGCGATAAATCACATCGACGCGTTTCGGGCCGCGCGTGGTGCGCATGTAGACGAAGTTGTCCTTGACGAACAGGTCCTGCCCTTCCACCAGTTCCACACCCATCTGCTGGGCCAGGAAGGCGTGTTCGAAATAGGCCGAGTTGTACATGCCGGGTGTCAGCACCACCACGGTTGGCTCGGCGCGGTGCGCCGGCGAATTGTCGCGCAGGGTCTCCAGCAACAGGTCGGGGTAGTGGGCCACAGGTGCAACCCGGTTCTCGCTGAACAGGTCGGGAAACAGCCGCATCATCATCTTGCGGTCTTCCAGCATGTAACTCACGCCGCTCGGCACACGCAGGTTGTCTTCGAGCACGTAGTACTCGCCCTCGCCCTGCGCGTTGGGCGCGCGCACGATGTCAATGCCGCTGATGTGCGAGTAGATGTTGCCCGGCACATCGACACCCATCATTTCAGGGCGGAACTGCGAATTCTGAAAAATCTGCTCGGCCGGGATCACACCGGCCTTGATGATTTCCTGGTCGTGGTAGACGTCGTGGATAAAGCGGTTCAGCGCAGTGACGCGCTGGACCAGGCCGCGTTCCATGCTGTCCCACTCGTGGGCCGGGATGATGCGCGGGATCAGGTCAAAAGGAATCAGCCGCTCGGTACCGCCGGTTTCCGAATTGCCGTCGTCCTTGTCGCCGTAGACCGCAAACGTGATGCCGACACGGCGGAAAATCATCTCGGCTTCCGCGCGCCTGGCCTGCATGACCGATTCCGGCTGCCGGGCCAGCCAGCGCTGGTAGCTCTGGTAATGCGCTCTCACCCCCGCGTCAGAGGCGTTCATCTCGTCAAGCTTGGCTCCGCTCATCAGCTTATCTCCATCAGGTTTTCATGCATTGTTTGCCTCTAGCTTAGCAAGGAATGCGCCAGCCGCCTGTAGGAAGCCCGCTTTTAATCCGGTGGCCGGTGATGCCAGTAGCGCAGTCCGGTCTGGCGCTGACAGGCGATGTCTGCCGGCCGCGCACTGGCCCAGGTGGCAGCCCCACACACAGGCGATGCAAACACCGCAATCCCGCGCTCCCGATAACGCGCCAGCACGGGTGGCGCCGGGTGCCCGAAGCGGTTGCGGTAACCGGCCTGCGCGAGCGCCAGCCTGGGCGACACGGCATCGAGAAAGGCCGGGCTCGACGAGGTTTTGCTGCCGTGGTGCGGCACCAGCAGCACGTCAGCCTTCAGGTTCACACCCGCCACCACCAGCCGCTGCTCCTGCGCCAGCTCGATGTCTCCAGCCAGAAGGGCAACCTGGTTGTTGTTGGAAATGCGCAATACGCAGCTCATGGCATTTGATTTTTGCGGCGTTTCGTAGTCGCCCGCAGGCGGATGCAAGACCTCAAAGCTGACGCGGTCCCACTCCCAGCGCTGACCGGCGACGCAGCGCCGGGACGGCCGCACCGCCTGCAGCGGATGACCGTCCTCGATGGAACTGAGCAGGGCCGCCTGCGGCTGCATCGCCAGCACGGCCGGCGCGCCACCGATGTGGTCGGCGTCGCGATGACTCAGCACAAGGGTGTCCACTTTTTCACCGAGGGCCCGGAGCAAGGGCACCAGCACCCGGTGCCCGGCATCACTCTCACGTGAAAAGCGCGGGCCGCTGTCGTAGACCAGCGTATGGCTCGCGGTGCGGACGATCAGCGCATTGCCCTGCCCCACATCAGCAGCGATCAGTTCGAACTGGCCGGGCGCCGGGCGCAGCGGCTGCCACAGCAGCACCGGCAGCAGCAGCGGCACACCCAGCACACGCCAGTGCCAGGGCAGGCGCATGGCCAGCAGCAAGCCACCGGTCACCCCCGCCACCGCACACCACAGCGGCGCCGCCGCCACACTGATGCTGGCCAGCGGCCAGCGGGCCAGCCACTGCAAAAACAGCATCAGCGCCGCCACCGCCGCGGCAGCCGCCTCCCACAGCGGCGCCCAGAACACGCCCAGCATGGTCAGGGGCGTCACCAGCAGCGTCACCCAGGGAATCGCCAGCCCGTTGGCCAGCAGGCCGACCAGCGACACCTGGTTGAACAGCAGCAGCGACAAGGGCGCCAGCGCCAGGGTGACGATCCACTGTTCCCGGGCGGCACGGACCACCATCGCTATCCAAGCCGTGGGCAACGCCGTCCATCGAGAAGGCTGAGGATCATTTTGGCCTCCAGCCCATACCGGACTTGCGTCAGCAGCTCCTGATTCGATAGCAATTCTTTCTCTGCCCTCGGTGGCGCTGTCGGTTCCTGCCGCAAAAAGCACCCCCACCGCCACAAACGACAGCCAGAACCCCGCCTGCAGCAAGGCCCAGGGGTCCAGCGCCACCACCACCGCCATGGCCAGCAGCCAGACCTGGGGCCAGGGCCAGCGCTTGCCGCTCTGGCGCAGCAACACCACGGTGGCCAGCATCCAGACCGTGCGTTGCGCCGGCACACCCCAGCCCGAGAGCAAGGCGTAGCCAGCGGCCAGCAACAAGCCGCCCCAGACCCCGGCGCTGCCGGCCGGCAGCGCCAGGCACAGGGCCGGGGTCCAGCGTGTTGAACGCCGCCACAGCCAGGCGATGCCTTGCGCCGCCAGCCAGGCGAACATGGTGATGTGCAGGCCGGAAATACTCATCAGGTGCGCCACACCCGTGGCACGGAACACATCCCAGTCGGCGCGCTCGATGGCGTTCTGGTCGCCGACCAGCAGGGCCGCCACCACGCCGGCCAGTTGGCGGTCGGCCACACGCGCATAAACCGCGTCCCGCAGCGACTGGCGCATTCGCTCGACCGGGTGGCGCCAGCCGTCGGCAAGCCGGGCAGGCGCCGGATCCCGCGGCCCGGCGCGAACATAACCGGTGGCCTGCACCCCCTGCTCCCACAGCCAGAGTTCGTAGTCAAACCCATGCGGGTTGCTGTTGCCGTGCGGCGCTTTCAGGCGCACCGTCATGCGCCAATGTTCGCCCGCGCGCAAGGCCGGTGGCGGCCGCTGCAGGGCCAGCGCGGCCGCACCGCCGCTGGCATCCGGGTTGTCCGGGCCACTCACCCCTGCCGATGGTTCCCTGAAACCAAAACCGGCATACCAGCCCAGGTAGACCTGCGGCGGCAGCAGCACCGGCTGACCATCGAGTCGCGCCGACTCGATGGCAAAACGAAAACGCAGGCCATCGTCGTTGCGCTGGGGCATGGCCGCTACCCGGCCGGTCACCTCGATGTCACGGCCTTCGAGCGCGGGGGCCAGCGCGCTGGCCTGAAAAATCACCGCACGCAGGCCCGTCAGGCCGAAGCCACAACCCAGGGCCAGCACCAGTACGGCTATTGCCTTGAGGCCAGAGACGGCCGTCGCTGTCCAGCAAAAACAAGCCAGCGCAAGAACCGCGCAGCCAAGCAGCAAGACCCCATAGACCCCGGCGTGCAACAAGGCGGTCTGCTGCAACTGCAAGGCGGCGCCCGCGACAAATCCGCAAAAAATCGGCCCCCACAAACGGCCTGGCGGCCTGGCTGACATTGTTGGTCGCACGTCCCTCCCCTGCTGGATTATTTTTGTGTGTCGCGGCGAAGCTGTTCAACGATCGGACGCCCGCATCCGCCTACAGGCCGCCCCCCAAGCGGCTTTTCACCCAAACCCTTCCATCACGCTGACAGCTTTTCAGGGTTTTGGCGCAGCTCTTGCTTATATCGGCGGTATTAAAACAGTGAATCCGGCCCCGGAAGCGGCTACCCGGCTGTTTCTGCGGCATAGTTGCCACAACGCCCTGATATTCCTGAAAAGCGAGACCGACTTGTCCATCCACGTTGCCCTGAGCCACATCACCCACTACAAATACGACCGCCTGGTGCGCCTGGGCCCGCAGGTTGTCCGCCTGCGCCCCGCGCCGCACAGCCGCACCAAGGTCTTGTCCTATTCGCTCTCGATAGAGCCCAAGGACCACTTCATCAACTGGCAACAGGACCCGTTTGCCAATTACCAGGCCCGGCTGGTGTTTCCCGAGCCGACCCGCGAGTTCAAGGTCACGGTCGATCTGGTCGTCGAGATGGCGGTGTTCAACCCGTTTGACTTCTTCCTCGAACCCGACGCTGAAGAATTTCCCTTCAAGTACAGCAAAGACCAGGCGCGCGAACTGGCCCCCTACCTCGCGACCGAACCCGTCACACCGCTGCTCAAGACCTACCTCGACAGCGTGGATCGCACACCGAAACGCACCATCGACTTTCTGGTCGGGCTGAACCAGAAGCTGCAGGGCGACATCCAATACGCGATCCGCATGGAGCCCGGCGTGCAAACGCCCGAAGAAACGCTGAAACTGGCCGTCGGGTCCTGCCGCGACACCGGCTGGCTCATGGTCCAGCTGTTCCGGCACCTGGGCCTGGCCGCGCGTTTTGTCTCGGGTTACCTGATCCAGCTCAAGGCCGACGTCAAGTCGCTCGACGGGCCGAGCGGCGCCGAAACCGATTTCACCGACCTGCACGCCTGGTGCGAGGTGTTTTTGCCCGGCGCCGGCTGGGTCGGGCTGGACCCGACCTCGGGCCTGATGGCCGGCGAAGGCCACATCCCGCTGGC
>JAZKGR010000210.1:0-35094 GCA_040385775.1 Pseudomonadota bacterium | reverse complement strand
TGACCTGATTGACCACCATCTTGTGCATGGCCAGGTGTGAGCGCGGCACGCCGGCGATGCGCTGGGCCAGCTTCAGGGTGGCGACTTCCAGATCGGCCAGGGGCACACTTTCATTGGCAAGTCCCCAGTCGGCGGCTTTTTTTCCGTCGATGGTGTCGCCGGTGAACATCAGTTGTTTGGCGCGCGTGGCACCCAGGCGGTACGTCCACATGGCGGTGGTGGGGCAACCCCAGACGCGGGTCGGCATGTAGCCGATGCGGGCATCGTCGGCCATCACCAGCAAATCACAGCACAGCGCAATGTCGCTGCCACCGGCCGCTGCGTAGCCGTGCACCTTGGCAATGGTGGGCTTGGGGCTGCGCCACAGGCTCATGAAGTCTTCGGTGTTGCGCTTCATGTAGGCGTAGTCCACCATCGGGTCCCAGGGAAACTTCTCCTGCTGGCAGGGGTGGTCGATGTTGCCTTCGCCGAAGTGGTTGAGGTCATAGCCGCCGCAAAAGCCCTTGCCCGCGCCTTCGACAATGATCACATGCACCTCGTCCTCGGCGGCCGCCCAGTCGATGGCGGCGCGGATCTCGCGCGGCATGGCGTCGTTGATGGCATTGAGCCGCTCCGGGCGGTTCAGCAGCAGGCGGGCAATGCGCGGGTGCGCGGCGTCCTTGTCGATGCGCAGGGTACTGAATTCGGGCATGTGGTGTCTCCTTGGGTTGGGCTGATGAAAATCATCATAGCCACCCGACGAGCCAGGTGTTCAGACCGGAGACCACAGTGGCTGATCTGGTTGCGCCCACAACCAGATTACTTTATAGTTGTGTCCGCAACCAATTAAGTGGCTATCCATGACTTCCCCTGTTTTCCCTTTTCCCGAACGTATTGCGGTGTTGATTGCCGGCGGCGGACCGGTCGGCCTCACGCTGGCGGCCTTGCTGTCGCGCCAGGGCATCGCCTGCCTGGTGGTCGAGGCCGATGACGGCTACTGCAGCGGCAGCCGCGCCATCTGCATGTCGCGCCGCTCGCAGGAAATCCTGGGCTGGGTCGGCGCCGACAAACCGCTGGTGGGCAAAGGCCTGTCCTGGGTCGGCGGGCGCAGCTACTGGCGTGACGCCGAGGTGCTGCACTTCCAGATGCCCAGCGAGACCAGCCAGCGTTTTGCGCCCATGGTCAATATCCAGCAGTTTTATGTGGAAGAGTTTGCGCACCGCGCCGGCAGCGCCAGCATGGATGTGCGCTGGTCCAGTCGCGTCACGGCGGTCCGGCCGCTGGCGGACGGGGCCGAGGTCGAGGTGCAAGGCCCCGTCGGCGTCCACACGGTGCGTGCCGACTGGGTGGTGGCCTGCGATGGCGGGCGCAGCACCGTGCGCGAGCAACTGGGTCTGCCATTGAAGGGCACGCAGTACGACGGCAAATACGTCATCGTCGACATCGTGCAGAAGACGAAACGGCCGGTCGAGCGCCTGGCCTGGTTCGATCCGCCATCCAACCCCGGCTCCACCATCCTGATGCACCGCCAGCCCGACGATATCTGGCGCATCGATTACCAGATCCGCGACGATGAAGACCCGATCGAGGCCGTCAAGCCCGAAAACGTGTTGCCGCGCGTGCAAAGCCACCTGCGCATGATTGGTGAAGACGCGCCTTGGGAGCCGCTGTGGATTTCGATCTACAACGCCAAGTGCCTCACGCTGGACAGCTACCGCCACGGGCGTGTTTTTTTTGCCGGTGATGCGGCCCACCTGGTGCCCATCTTCGGGGTGCGCGGCCTCAACTCCGGACTTGACGATGCCGGCAACCTGGCCTGGAAGCTGGCCGCCGTGATCGAAGGCAGGGCGGCTGACAGCCTGCTGGACTCCTACTGCGTCGAGCGTGTGCACGCCGCGCGCGAAAATATTGCCTATGGCGCCAAAAGCACGGAGTTCATGGCGCCGCCCAATTTTGCGTTCAGGCTGATGCGTGAGGCCACCCTGCGGCTGGCGCTCAGCGACGAGAAAGTGCGCTCGTTGATCAACCCGCGCCAGTCCTCGCCCGTCACCTATGGGGACTCTCCGCTCAACGGGCCGCAGTGTGGTGACTGGACCAGTGAACTCGCCGCTCCCGGCGCGCCCGCGCCCGAGGCCTTGCTGGCCGGGCCAGACGGCCCGCTGCACCTGACGCAATGTTTTGGCCGCGACATGTTGTGCCTGGTGTTTGCCGATGGTGCCTTGCCCGATGCGCTGCGCGCTTTGCCGGAGAAGGGCGTGGCGGTGCTCGCCATCGAGCCCGAAGCCGACAAACAGGGCCAGGCGCGTGAACGCTACGGCCTGCCGGATGCCGCCGCGCAGGCGCTGGTATTGGTGCGGCCCGATGGTTATGTGATGGGCCGCTGGCGCTCTTTGGACCCCGCGCCTTTGCTGGCCTTGCTTGAAGAAAAGGGATTCGCTGTATGACCGATGCCGATCTGGACCGCAGTTACACCGCGCTGTGCGAAGCGCTGGCCAGCGTGGGCGAGGCGCAGGCGCCGCTGCTGCTGTCGATGCTAAGCCTGTCGCTGATCAGCCGCTTTGATCACGCCAGCGAGGTGCTGCCCCTGATTGCCAATGCGCAAAAGCAATGCGAAGCAGGAGGCGGCCATGGCGCGTAAATCCGCGGCGCTACCGCCGCTGGACCGCTTTTTGACCTATCGCCTGCACCTCGTCAACAAGCTGACTGACAAATTCAGCAGCGACGCCTATGCCGACGAGTTCGGCCTCCCGGTGGGCGAGGCGCGTTGCCTTGCGGCGATTGGCAACTTCGCGCCCCTGTCGGTGGTTGAGCTGGCGGCCAAAGCCAACCTCAACAAGGGCCAGGCCAGCCGCGCCGCCCAGGCGCTGGCCGAACGCGGCCTGGTCAGCAAGGACGCCAGTCAGACCGATGGGCGTGGCGTGGTGCTGGCGCCGACAGCCGCAGGGCGGGCGCTCTGGAATCGGGTGATGGCGTTGATCGCACGCCGCAATGACGAGATTTTTGGCTGCCTGTCGGCCGCCGAGCGCCAGCAACTGGGTGGCATGCTGGACCGCCTGATAGAGCACGCCAGGCGCTGATTCGCGGTTTACGCACAGATCCGTCCGCTTTACGGCCCGATTCTGGCAATAACAGTGCCAAAGTACCCATTCAGGGCATACGCGAAGGCTTAAAACCTTAAAATTGCGGGTTACCCCCAAGCCTCCATGAACGCCCCCATCGACGTCTCCTTTTTCGCGCGCGCCGCAAAACCGCTGACCAGCTACCGCAAGTACTGGGCAAGCCGCTTCGGCACGTCGAAGTTCCTGCCCATGAGCCGGGCCGAGATGGACGTTCTGGGCTGGGACAGTTGCGACATCATCATCGTCACCGGCGACGCCTATGTGGACCACCCGAGCTTCGGCATGGCCGTCATCGGCCGCATGCTCGAAGCCCAGGGCTTTCGCGTCGGCATCATCGCGCAGCCTGACTGGCAAAGCGCCGACCCGTTCAAGGCGCTGGGCAAGCCAAACCTGTTTTTCGGTGTGACCGCCGGCAACATGGACTCGATGATCAACCGCTACACGGCGGACCGCAAGATACGCAGCGACGACGCCTACACGCCGGGCGACATCGGCGGCAAGCGGCCGGACCGCGCCGCACTCGTGTATTCGCAGCGCTGCCGCGAGGCCTACAAGGACGTTCCCATTGTTTTGGGTGGCATCGAAGGCTCGCTGCGCCGCATCGCGCATTACGACTACTGGTCCGACAAGGTGCGCCGCTCCGTCGTGATCGACGCCAAGTGCGACCTGCTGCTGTATGGCAATGCCGAGCGCGCGATTGTCGAGATCGCGCATCGTCTGGCTGCAAAAGAGCCGGTCGCCCACATGACCGACATTCGCGGCACAGCTTTTATCCGCCGCAGCGGCGACGAGACGGCCGAGGGCTGGTTCGAGATCGACTCGACCAGCGTCGATGCGCCGGGCCGGGTCGAGGCCCATGTCAACCCGTACCTGATGATTTCGGAGCAGGCCAAAGAGCAAGGCGCCAGTTGCGCGCGTGAAGACGAAGCGGCCGAGGTCGCGGCGCAGGCCGAGTCGGCAGGTTCGCCTCTTGTCTCCGTTCGCCCTGAGCCTGTCGAAGGGGCTCCCAGGGCTTCGACAAGCTCAGCCCGAACGGACATGGGCTCAAGCATCAAGCCCCTGACCTTCGTCCCCAATCCCGCCCTGCCGCACATGCAGGGCCGGATCAAGGTGCCGCCGCGCGACCGCTCGGTGATCCGCCTGCCGTCTTACGAGCAGGTCAAAAGCGACGCCGTGCTGTACGCCCACGCGAACCGCGTTCTGCACCTGGAAACCAACCCCGGCAACGCGCGCGCGCTGGTGCAGGCGCACGGCGAGGGCGCAACCGCCCGCGATGTCTGGATCACCCCGCCGCCGATCCCGCTGACCACGGCCGAGATGGACTATGTGTTCGACCTGCCGTATGCGCGCTCGCCGCATCCGTCCTATGTCGACGAGAACGGCAGCCATGACGGCGCGACCAAAATCCCGGCCTGGGAGATGATCCGCTTCAGCGTCAACATCATGCGCGGCTGCTTTGGCGGTTGCACCTTCTGCTCGATCACCGAGCACGAAGGCCGCATCATCCAGAGTCGCTCGGAAGACTCGGTGATTCGCGAGATCGAAGCCATCCGCGACACCGTCAAGGGCTTTACCGGCGCGATCTCCGACCTGGGCGGGCCGACCGCCAATATGTACCGCATCGGCTGCAAGACACCCGAGATCGAGGCCGCCTGCCGCAAGCCGAGCTGCGTCTACCCCGGCATCTGCTCCAACCTCAACACCGACCACAACCCGCTGATCAAGATGTACCGCCGCGCGCGGGCGCTCAAGGGCGTGAAGAAAATTTTGATCAGCTCGGGCCTGCGTTACGACCTGGCCGTACAGTCACCCGAGTACGTCAAAGAGCTGGTGACGCACCATGTCGGCGGTTACCTCAAGATTGCACCCGAGCACACCGAGCAGGGCCCGCTCACGAAGATGATGAAGCCCGGCATCGGCAGCTACGACAAGTTCAAGCAGCTGTTCGAGAAGTACAGCCTGGAAGCCGGCAAGAAGCAGTTTCTGATTCCCTACTTCATCGCCGCCCACCCCGGCACCAGCGACGAAGACATGATGAACCTGGCGATCTGGCTCAAGAAAAACGGCTTCCGTGCCGACCAGGTGCAGACCTTCTACCCGTCGCCGATGGCCACGGCGACCACGATGTACCACACCAACAAGAACCCGCTGCGCAAGATCACGCGCGACAGCGAATCGGTGGACATCGTGCGCGGCGACAAACGCCGCCGCCTGCACAAGGCCTTTTTGCGCTACCACGATGCCAACAACTGGCCGCTGCTGCGTGAGGCGCTCAAGGCCATGGGCCGTGCTGACCTGATCGGCAATGGCAAGCATCACCTCATCCCGACTTTTCAGCCGATGACCGATGGCGGCTACGTCAGTGCGCGCAAGAAGAATTCGACCACCGTGGCGCTCAAGTCCGTGACACCGGTCAAGGGCCGCATCCTGACCCAGCACACCGGCCTGCCGCCGCGCGACAACGGCTCGGGCAAGCCAGGCGGCAAACCGTTTGCGCGCAAGCTGCGCTAAATACGCACCCCGCCACCGGCCCTGTTGCAAGCAGTTGCAGTGCGACGCTTCCCCGCGCTGAAAGTTCGCTCTAGACTGGCCCTCCTTTTTGACGGAGACCCGCCCATGCTCAAAAGCGCACCCCTTTATTCCTATGTGCCTGTCAGCGACCTGGAGCGGGCCCGGCGGTTTTATGAAGACACGCTGGGTTTGGGCCGCGGTAAGCCTTCGGGTCCCGGCCTGGTGTTCAGATGCGCTGGCGGCACGGGCTTTTTCATGTACCCCACACCTGGCGCCGGCACCAACCAGGCCAGTTGCGCCTTTTGGCAGGTGGACGATATCCTGGCCACGGTCGAATGGCTCAAGGGCCGCGGCGTGGTGTTCGAGGAGTACGACACGCCCGACATGAAAACCGAGGGCGGCATTTTCACCGGCGGCGGCGCCATGGCGGCCTGGTTCAAGGACACCGAGGGCAACATCATGGCGGTGGTTCAGGACCTCGGCGGGTAAGTTTTTGCACGAGAGGGAGGGGATTGATGTGGCAGTCGAGGCGGACGTTTTCCCGGTGGCCATGGGCGCACCTGTCGATCGCCGGTCGCTTTTAGCTTAGGCTCGTCAACATGCTCACATCCCTGCTCGCCATCGCATTGCTCCACTGGGCCGTTCTTCTGGTGCCCGGTTTCAACGTGGTGCTGCTCGCGCAACTTGCGGGCGGTCAGAGCCGGGCGGTGGCTTTTGCTGCCGTTGCGGGCATGACCACGGCCACGCTGGTGTGGGCGACGATGGCGGTGTTGGGCATAGGCGCGGTATTTTCGACATTGCCGGTGTTGCGCCAGGGCGCGCAGATCGCGGGTGGGCTGTACCTGCTTTATCTGGCATTCAATCTCTGGCGTTCGGGCGCCTCGGCGGCCTCCGTGCCCCCGCAGACCTTGAGCAAGGCCGCAGCATTTCGGGTCGGCTTCATGACCAGTGCGCTCAATCCCAAAATCGCACTGTTTTACGGAAGCGTGTTTGCGACCGCCTTGCCGCCGTCGCCGTCCTGGCTGCACGTGGCCAGCGCCGTGGCGGTGGTTTACCTCAACTCCATCGTCTGGCACAGCAGCCTGGCCGTGGCCTTTTCGCAAAAGGCCGTGCAACAGGCCTGGCTGCGCAACTTTGCCCGCCTGACCAGGGTCTCGGGGGCCGTCGTGGGCGCCTTCGGCCTGAAACTGATCGTCGGCACCTTGCAGGAGCTGCGCGCCCGTGTCCCCTGAGGGCTGGCTGATTTATCAAGCCAAAATGGCCTGCATCCCTTGTCCCACACGGACAAGCAGCTATCAAATCCGTAGCATCCGAATGCCCGCTCAGGCAGAGGGCAGGGCAGAAGCCTCGTACTGCGCCACAAATTCGCCGGTCGGCGGAATCGGTTTGATGATGTCGATCAGCACGCCGTTCGGGTCGCTGGTGATGAAGTGACGCTGACCGAAAGCCTCGTCGCGCAGCGGCAGCAGGATGGGCAGGCCGGCGGTCTTGAGGCGATCGTGCACGGCGTCCGGGTCTTCAACCTCGAAGTTCAGCAGCAGGCCCGAAGCGCGGCCGCGGCCCACTTCGGGGATGGTGCCGTGCTGGCCGTCGAGCACGGCCAGGTTGACCGTCGGATCATCGGCCAGTTGCAGGTGCACATACCAGTCGGCAGTGAACAGCGGCACAAACCCGAAATGCGTTTGGTAGAAAGCTGCCGTACCGGCAACGTCGGTGCTCATGATCACGGGGTAGTAGCTGGCGACTTTCATAAAAGGCTCCTTTGAATTAACATACAACCTGTATGTGAATTGGATAATAACCTACAGACTGTATGTATGCAAGAAGTCAAGACCACCCGCAGCAACCGTGAACGCACGGAGACCACCCGCCAGGCCTTGCTGGATGCGGCGCGCGCGCTGTTTGTGAGCAAGGGCTACAACGACACCTCCACGCCGGACATTTGCGCCTGGACCGAAACCACGCGCGGCGCGCTGTACCACCACTTTGCCGACAAGCGCGACCTGTTCCGCCATGTGCTGCTGCGTGAAGCCGAAGCGGTGACCGCCGACATCCTGGCCGCCACGCCCGACGGCCTGGCGCCGCGCGCCGCGCTGATCGCCGGCAGCGAGGCTTACCTCGATGCCATGACCGTTCCGGGCCGCACCCGGCTGCTGCTGATCGACGGCCCGGCCGTGCTCGGCAGGGCCGAGATGCTTGCCATGGACGAAGCGAACGCCGCCGACACGCTGCGAGAAGGTTTGCTGGCTGCGGTCACCGGCGCCAGCAAGGTGTCGGTGGACGCCCTGTCGGGTTTGCTGTCGGCGGCGTTTGACCGCGCGGCGCTCGACATCGACGGCGGCGCCGATGCGGCCGAGGTGCGCGCGGCGCTGCTGTGGGTGTTGAAGAAGATGCTGGACTGAGGAGAGTCTTCATTGCGGGCCAGACCCGTGAGGACAGGTCAGATGGCATCTTCATATGCCAAACATGCCTCTGGCCCTCGTCCGATAAGGGCAAGAAGCTATCAAATCAGGAGCATAGGGGCGTCAGCCCTGCCGCATCAGCGCGCCGCCGCCGGCGAGCCGCAGCGCCTGCATGATGAGGGCGCAACAAGCCTTGTCAGTGTCCATGAGTCAATCTGGCGGGTGATTTCTTACACGCGATACTTTTGCGATGTTTGTAGGACTGGACCGCCAGACCCTGTAAGTTTTTGCCGCGCCGCTCGACAACTCCACGACACGTGAGTTGCCCATATGCCGGGCACGTCCCCTGTGTCGCAAGCCGCCCCCAACCTACAGGAGTTCTATCGTTATGAAATCTCTCATGCTGACCGCTGTTGCGCTCGCCGCCTCGACCTTGACACTGAGTGCATTCGCACAATCGACCGCCGCGCCGGTCGATCCCAATGTCTTCCTCAATCAGTTCGAGGCCACGTTCGGCAAGTTCGAAGGTTACCGCCGCTCTGGCGCCAAGGGCATCTGCGCCATGGGCGAGTTCGTGGGCAGTGCCGATGCACGCGCCTTGTCCACTTCCTCGGCGTTCAGCGGCAATCCGATACCGGTGGTGATTCGCTTTTCGGTGGGTGGGGCCAACCCCAAGGTCGCCGACAACGGCAAGAGTCAGCGCAACATGGCCTTGCAGTTCAACCTGCCGGGCGGCGAGCAATGGCAAATGGGTAACATCTCCGCCCCGGTGTTCGGCGCATCGTCTCCACAGCAGTTCTTTGGCCGCCTGGCCTCGCTGCAGCCTGACCCCGCCACCAAAATGCCGGACCCGGTCAAGGTCAAGGCCTTTGCCGATGCCAACCCCGAAGTTCTGCTGCAGGGCAAGTACTTTGCGTCTCAGCCGGTACCCGCCAGCTTTGGCAGCGTGAACTATTGGGGCGTGCACGCCTTCGGTTTCGGCAATGCTGCTGGCGCCAAACAGTTTGGCAAATGGGTCTTTGAGCCGGTGGGCGGCTTGAAGGGTCTGAGCGACGACGAGGCCAAGGCCAAAGGACCGAGCTTCCTGTTTGACGACCTTCGCGAACGTGTCAAGCAAGGCAATGTCGCTTTCAATTTCAACCTGGAGTTGGCCCAGCCCGGCGACAGGATAGACAGCGCCACCGTGCCGCTGCCCGAGGGTCGCAAGAAGGTGAACCTCGGCATGTTGAAGGTGACATCGGTGTCTGCTGATGCCGCCGGCGACTGCCTGACCATCACCTACAACCCCCTGGTGCTGCCCAAGGGCGTGGAGCCATCGGCCGATCCAATGATCGCCGCCCGCGCCGCGCCTTACGTGATTGGATTGAGCCGCCGCTTGACCGAGGGCGCCAAGCAGCAATAGTCCACCGAGATGCCCCGCGCCGAGCAAGCGTTTTGCGCCACGGCTTGTGGGGCGCCGGCGACGGCACGACTGTGCCGTTGAAACAGGGTGGGAGGCCGGTCGCTGCGTGTGTAGTCAAATCGCCTTCCAGCCCTTATTCGACGGGGGCTATCAGCTATCTATTCGATAGCGTATGCATCGGAATGTCCTGCTTCTCCGCCAGCGTGTCCAGTTGCCCGCAAGTCTGCGTGAGCAGGAAGGCTGCAACGGCTTCATGCGTGGAAGGCGCGAACATGGTGGCCATGTCTTTCATCGCCACACCTGAGGCCGCGCAAAGGCTCGCCGCAAAATGCGGCTCCAGCGCCGCCACCGCCACACGGCCGTCCTTGCACGGGTAGATGCGGTACCCGGCGTGGCCGCCGCCGACGGCGGAGCCGGGTTTTGTCAGGCCCCAGGCGCGCGGCAGGCCGAGGTAACTCGCCGCTTCGGACAGGGCCACCTCGAGGAACACGCCTTGCGGATGCGGATCGCCGGTGCCGGCATAGGGCTCGCGCTGTCGCAGCACCGCCTGCAGCACGGCTTCACTGGCCATCAGCGAGCCGCCCATGTCGGCGTACAGCGTGGGCGGCAGTTCCAGGCCGGGCACCAGATCGTTGTCGGCCATGTAGGTCAGGTCGTGGCCCGGTGCTTCACCGAGTGCGCCGGGTGCGCCGACGATGGCCACGTGCGACAGCGCCGGGTAGGCGGTGTGGATCTTCTTCCAGCCGAGCCCCAGTTTGTCGATGGCCGAGGGGCGGAAGGAGGTCAGCAGCACATCGGTCTTGGCGAGTTCGCGCTGCAGCACTTTCTGGCCTTCTTCGGTTTTGAGATCGGCCGTCATCACTTTCACGCCTTCATGCAGCTCCGCGTAGGCCGCAGGGTTGTAGTGAGCCATGGGGTCGCCGGCGGGTGGTTCGAGCTTGATGCAAGTCGCGCCCATGCGGCGGCAACGCATCAGCGCGGCGGGGCCGGGCAGGTTGAGCGCCAGGCTCAGGATGCGCGCGCCTTGCAGCGGCTGGAAAGAGGGGGTGGGTGATGTCATCGGGAAAGCCTCCTGCGTTCAGCGGACAAGGGTGCGCCGCCGTGGGTTCAGGCTGACCTTACCAGAGTCGCCGACGTCCACTCGGCCTGTGGCGGTTCAAGCTGCTGTGACTTGAAAAATGTCCGGTTTTTAAATTAATTTATGTTTAACAGTAATTAATTATTGTTTTACAGAAAATAGTACGGCATACTGGCCGCCTCAACTCAAGGGGTGCCCCATGAAAACCACATTGACTGCCGCCACGCTGTCAGGACCGGAAGTGCAACGGCTGAACGGCGCCTTTGCCTGGGCCTGCGCGCTGCTGGCCGTGGCTTTGCCGCTGGCCGTGCTGTACCAGCTGGTGACCACACCGACCCAGGGCCTGCTGCTGCGCGCCGGCGTCAGCCTGTCCGTGGTGCAGATCGCGATGCTGGATGTGGAACTGTGGCAGCGCATGCTCGCGGTGGGCCTGGGCATGCTGCCGGTGTGCTGCGCGTCTTATGGCCTGGTCTGCGCGATGCGCTGTTTTTCGGGTTTTTCGCAGGGTGAATATTTCAGCCTGCGTACCGTGCGTTACCTGCGCGGTTTCGCAGCAGGCATTTTTGCGTCGGTGGTGACGGGCTTTTTGGCGGCCATGGCCATCAGTGTGGTGTTGACCCTGGGCGCGCCTGCCGGTCAGCGGGCGCTGGCCATGGGTCTGGGCAGCAACGAGCTGATCACGCTGCTGTTTGCCGGCATGGTCTGGCAGATTGCTGCGGTGATGGCCAAAGCGGTTGCGCTGGCGGAAGAAAACGCCCAGTTCGTTTAGTCAGTTCAGTTCGTCGCGCGTGTCCATCGTTGTCAAACTCGATGTGATGTTGTCGGAACGCAAGGCCAGGTCCAAGGACCTCGCGGCTTACGTCGGCATCACCGAAGCCAACCTGTCGCTGCTCAAGCAGGGCAAGGTCAAGGGCGTGCGTTTTGACACGCTGATGAAGATCTGCGAGTTCCTCGATTGCCAGCCGGGTGATTTGCTGATTTATGAGGGGGATGGCCAATGATGGTCATGCTCGCCTGAGCATCAGTCTCTGGTTTGTCATCCCGGGCTCGATCCGGGATCCATGCCTCGCTGACCCCCAGTGCTGCCAGGGGCCCACATGGGTTGCGGGGCAGGCCCGCAATGACAGGCATGGGGGCAGCCTCAGCTGCCGAAATCCAGCGGCAGGCCCACGTAATTTTCAGCGACTGAGCGCGCGCCGGCTTCGGAATTCACGATGTAGTCCAGCTCCGCGTCCTGCAGCTTCTGGCCGATGGGGCCGTTTTCCGGGAAGTTGTGCATCAGGCCAGTGAACCACCATGAAAAACGCTCTGCGCGCCAGACGCGCCTGAGGCAACGCTCGGAATACGTATCGATGCCGGCTGCGCTTTTCTCGGCGTAGAACTCGATCAGCGCGCCGGAGAGGTACTTCACATCGCTGGCGGCCAGGTTCAGCCCCTTGGCGCCGGTGGGCGGCACGATGTGCGCGGCGTCCCCCGCCAAAAACATGCGGCCAAAGCGCATGGGCTCGGCGACAAAACTGCGCAGGGGTGCGACGCTTTTCTCGATCGACGGCCCGGTGACCAGGTGTTCGCGGCCGCCCGCGTCCAGGCGCAGGCGCAACTCGTTCCAGAAGGCGTCGTCCGACCAGGCTTCGACCTTGTCGGTCAGTGGCACCTGCAGGTAGTAGCGGCTGCGTGTGCTGCTGCGCTGTGAGCACAGCGCAAAGCCGCGTGTGCTGTTGACGTAGATCAGTTCATGGTGCACCGGCGGGGTGTCGGCAAGCACGCCCAGCCAGCCGAAGGGATAGACCTTCTCGTACTCGGTGATGGATCCCTCGGGCACGCTGGCGCGGCACACGCCGTGAAAACCGTCGCAACCGGCAATGAAATCGCACTGGATCTCATGCGTCTGGCCGTCCCGTTCGTAAGTTACACGCGGCTTCTTGGTGTCGAAATCGTGCACAGCCACGTTGCCGGCTTCGTAAATCGTGGTCAAACCCGCCGCCTGGCGCGCATCCATCAGGTCGCGGGTAACTTCGGTCTGGCCGTAGACCATGACGTTCTTTCCGCCGGTCAGACGGTTCATGTCGATGCGGTGGCGCTCGCCCTTGAACAGCATGTCGAAACCGCCATGGACCATGCCCTCTTTGTGCATGCGTTCGCCAACACCCACCTCGTCGAGCAGGTCGATGCTGACCTGCTCGAGCACGCCGGCGCGAATCCGGCCCAGCACATAGTCGCCGCTCTGGCGCTCGATGATCACGGCGTCGATGCCGGCCTTGTGCAGCAACTGGCCGAGCAGCAGGCCGGAAGGGCCGGCGCCGATGATGGCAACCTGGGTACGCATGATGTCTGTCTCCGTTGGGCGGCGTGAAAAGTACGAGCGTAGGCGCTGCGCAGGGCGATGACCAGACAGCGGGGCAGGGTGGAACGCCGCTTTGCACGATCTGCAGGCAGCTTGTGCGATGATCGCGCAATGAGCACTGTTTTTACCCCGCCCAGTCGAACCGGCGAGTTGCTGAGCCATCGGCCTATTGCGAAGGCTGACATGATTGAAGGCATGGCCAAGGGCATGGCCGTGCTGGAGAGTTTTGACACGCAACGCCAGCGCCTGAATGCCACGCTGGCCGCCGAGCGCGCCGGCATCACACGCGCCGCCGCGCGCCGGCACCTGCTGACACTGGCGCACCTGGGCTACCTGGAAACCGACGGCAGCTACTTCTGGCTGGCGGCCAAGGTGCTGCGTTTTTCGGGTAGCTACCTGGCATCTGCGCGTTTGCCGCGCGCGATCCAGCCGACCCTGAATCGTCTCGCCGCGCAGACCCAGGAGTCGTTTTCGGCCGGTGTGCTGGACGGCGACGAGGTGGTGATCGTCGGGCGCAGCGGCTATGACTGGAAGAGTACCTCGCCCGGCGCGGTGCGCGTGCTGGCCTACGGCCTGCACCTGGGGGCACGCCTGCCGGCCCATGCGACCTCCACCGGGCGCGTGCTGCTGGCGGCGCAGGGAAAAACGGCTTTTACACAATGGCTCAAGGGCCGTTCACTGCCGCGCCTGACGCCGCGCACCGTGATAGAGCCCAAGCTGTTTCGGGCGGTGATCGCGCAGGTGCGCGCGGATGACTTCAGCCTGGCGGTCGAGGAGCACGAGCTCGGGGTGCACGCGCTGGCGGTGCCGCTGCGCAACATGCAGGGCAAGACGGTGGCTGCACTCAATGTGGTGGCTTCGCCGCAGCGATTGACGGAGCACGCGATGCGGCGCGATCTGCTGCCAGTGCTGTTTGATGCGGCCAGGGAACTGCGACCGCTGATGTAGCGGCGACGGCTTTACGCCGGCACGGGCAAGGTAAAGAAGAAGGTCGCGCCCTGGTCTGGCGCGGCGACGGCCCAGATGCGCCCGCCATGGCGGGCGATCACCCGGCTCACGGTTGCCAGGCCGATGCCGGTGCCCGCAAACTCGGTGACGCCGTGCAGGCGCTCGAAGGTGCCGAAGAGTTTGGCCGCATAGGCCATGTCGAAGCCGGCGCCGTTGTCGCGCACAAAAAAGGCTGCCTGGTCAGCAGACCAGCCGACCTCAATTTCGGCGCGCTCACGTCGCTCGCTGAACTTCCAGGCATTGCCCAGCAGGTTCTCCATGACCGAGCGCAGCAAGCGCATGTCGCCGTGCGCCGCCAGCCCCGGTGCGACGACGGCATGGACCTGGCGGGCCGGTGCGTGGGCACGCAGACTGTCGAGCACTTCCCGGGAAATCGCGCTCAGGTCAACGGGCTGATAGCGCAATTCCAGGCGGGTCACATGCGCGAGCGAGAGCAAGCCTTCGATCAATTGCCCCATCTGGCCGACGCTTGCCTGAATGCGCGTCAGGTAGTGCTCAGTCCGAGCGCTTTGCGACTCCCCCAGTTCCTTGGACAGCAGGCGGCTGAAACCATCGATGGTGTTCAGCGGTGAGCGCAGGTCGTGCGATACGGAGTAGGAAAACGCCTCCAGCTCAGCGTTGGAGTGCCGCAGCGCCGTTTCGATGGCCTTGATTTCCGTCATATCGACGTCAATGCCGACCCAGAACATCACTTCGCCGACGTCATTGAGCACTGGCGATACCCGGTGGGACATGCTGCGGTAGCTCCCGTCTTTGGCGCGCAGGCGCCGGACGCTGCTGTAGGGGGTGCGGTTCTGCCGGACAAGCCCCCAGATTCCGTTCATCTCGGCATGGTCGTCGGGATGCACCAGGTCCAGCCAGGCGGTGCCGTGCCAGTCGGGTGCCGCGCCACCAAAAATCTCGTACCAGGCACGGCTGATGAAGGTTGCATTCCCATGCGTGTCGATGGTCCATATCGGATGGGGCGCCTGCTCGGCGAGTGCTCGGAACAGCGCCTCCTGTTGTGCCAGCTCACGCGTGCGCAGCGCGATTTTTTCCTCCAGGCCGGTGTTGAGCTCCTGCACTTGCGCCAGCAGTTTGACGTTGTCGATCGCGATCTGCGCCAACTCGGCCAGTTCGGTCGCGATGTATTCGTCCTGCTGCGTGAACTCTCCTTCGAGCTTGTCCGAGAGTTGCAACACGCCAATGTTGGTGCCATCCCGGCCGGTCAGTGGCACGGCGAGCCATCCCCGCATCGCCGGGTGTTTGTCGGCGTAGGCGCCAAAACCGCGCCAGCGTGGATGGGCCTCGAGTTCGGCCTGGGTCAGGCGCTGTGGGCGATTGGTCTCACAGACCACGGCATAGATGCCGCTGCCATCAGGCGGCTCCATCAGGTGCCGGTAGGCGGCATATTTGTCGGACAGCGACAGCGCGGTGATGGTTTGCGCCCAGCCGCTGTTCCGGGTCAGGGTGATGATCGCCTGGTGTGCGCCGATGATGGCGCGTGCCTGGTCGGCCACCTCCTGCAACATGGCGTCCAGGTTGCGGTGCTGGGTGATGGCCTGGGCGGCTTCGGCCGCGCGTTGCAGGGTTTTCAGATGGGCCTGCACTTCCTGTTCGGCCTGCACACGTGCGGTCACGTCTTGCAGCGCGCCCTGCATGCGCACCATGTTGCCTTTGTCATCGTGCACGGCCCGTCCGATGGAGCGCACCCAGATGAGGCGTCCGGTGCCAGTGACCATCTCCAGCTCCACGTCGAAAGGCGTGCCGTTTTCCAGGCAGGCCTTGGCCACCTGGCTGGCAAGCGCTTGCGACTGTGGAGCACACAGGCTGATCGCCGTCTGAAGCGTCGGTGCGCTGCCCGGCGGCAGTTCCAGTACAAGAGATGCTTCGTCAGACCACATGAAGCGCATCGTGGGCAACTCCAGCGCCCAGCCGCCCATGCGCGACAGTTGCCCGCCTATGCTCAGCAGGTTGGCCTGGATATTCGTCGCTACCTCTGCCTGCTTCAGGTCATCGATGTCGGTGGCGGTGCCGTACCAGGAGACGACGCGGCCCTGCGCATCACGGTTGGGGATGACGCGTGCCAGCTGCCAGCGGTAACTGCCGTCGCCACACATCAGCCGGTGTTCGTTGTGCATGTTTTGCCCGCTTTCGATGGCGAAGCGAAAATCATCTGCCGTCCTTTCCAGGTCGTCAGGGTGCACCCGGGTGAACCAGCCGCCGCCCAGCGCCGCCTCCAGCGGTTGCCCGGTGAAATGGGTCCACTGGTCGTTGACGAAGCTCATGTAGCCACGGGCATCGGTGACAAAAACAATTTGGGGCATGGCTTGGGCGAGCCCCCGAAACTGCAGTTCGGTTTGCTCGCGCCGGCGGGAATGCCGGTACAGGAGGGCGCACAGAACCCCCACGCCGCTTGCCGCAACCAGCCATATCAGGCCGGCCAGAATGGCAAAACGCGTCCAGCCCGCCAGGAGGTCGCGGTAAAGAGAGCCGACAACCACCACCAGCTCCGGGTAGGTATGGAGGCTGCGATAGGCGGTCATCCGGACGCGGCCGTCAAAGGCGCTGGCGACCTTGAACAGGCCATTGGGCGCTTTCTGCAGCTCTGAGAACAGGGGTAGATCGGCGAAAGCCTTGCCCATGGCGGTATCTTGCGCAGGGCTTCGCATCATCAGCACCCCATCCCGTCGAAATACGGCAATCACGCCGCCGGGTCCCAGGTCTGTGGCGCGCCAAAGCCGCTCAAAATACGGAAGTTCCACCGCCGCGACGATGACGCCGGCGAATGCTCCGTCGGGCGTGCGCAGGGGACGCGAGGCACTGATCAGCCAGGTGCCGGTGGTGCGGCTGCGGACGGTTGCGCTGATATGGAAACCGGTGGCAGGGTGCTGCTGGTAGATCTGAAAATACTCGCGGTCTGCCAGATTGACACCGATATTGCCGACGTCCGAATCGAAAACGATGCGGCCTTCGGCATCAAGCACCCAGATCGCCCGCACAAAGGGCAGTTCGCTGAGCTGTTGCCGCAGCATGGCCCGTACCGGTTCGGGGTCGGGCTTGCGCTCGCGCTCCATGGCCTGCAGGCCGCTTGCCGCCAGTTGCAAGCGCTGGTCCACCGTTTGAAAGGTACGGCTGGTTTGCTCCTCGATCACTTGCGCCAGTGACTGGGTCAGTCTTTCGCCAGAGCGCAGGGCTTCAGCGTGGAGATAGTAGAGGGCGGCAGCCAGCGCACAGGCCGACACTAACACCAGGCCCGCCACCAGCCAGACCATGCGGCGTCTCACGTAGGCGCGCCCGTCTGCGGGCGACAGGACCGGCTGGAAGATGGATGAATTACCTTGCCAGAGCCAGCGCATGCATCCGATCTTTCAGTTCAGCACGGTCGCAGGCCGGACCGGTGGCGGGCGGGCTGCCCGAATCAGGGAATGATGCCATGCGGCAGGCGGCTTGTCGATGCCGCCTGCCTCAGATTTTCCCCAAGGGCTATGGCCAGGAAAACAGCCCTCAGACGCCCAGGTACTGCACCAGCAATTCAGGGCGGGCACGCAGCTCCGCCGAGCTGCCTTCAAACACCACTTCACCCTTGACAAGGATGATGTTGCGGTCGGTGATTTGCGTGACGTGTTTCCAGTTCTTGTCGACGATCACACTGCTGATGCCGGTTTCCCGCACGAGCTGGCAGATGCGCCAGATCTCGCGTGCGATCAGCGGCGCGAGGCCTTCTGTCGCTTCGTCCAGGATCAGCACATCGGGGTTGGTCATCAGCGCCCGGCCTATGGTCAGCATCTGCTGCTCACCGCCACTCAGTTGCTGGCCGCCGTGGCCCAGGCGTTCCTTCAGGCGCGGGAAGGTCTCGAGCACGCGTTCGTAGGTCCAGTCGCGCTGGCCGCGGGTCCCCGCACGGGCCGCCATCTTGAGGTTTTCGACCACGCTGAGGTTGCCGAAGATGCCCCGGCCCTCGGGCACATACGCAATGCCGAGTTGCGAAACTTCGTAAGGGGCACGCCCCATCATGGGTTTGCCGACGATATTGACACTGCCCGAGCGCGGTTTGACCAGGCCCATGAGGCTTTTGAGCAAGGTGCTCTTGCCCATGCCGTTGCGGCCCATCAGGCCGATGGTTTCGCCGCGCGGCACGGAAAAGTCGATGCCGCGCAGGATGTGGCTGGCGCCGTAGTAGGTGTGGATGCCCTTGGCATCAATCAACAGCTCGGTCATCAGTGCTCTTCCCCGAGGTAAGCGGCTTGTACAGCGGCGTCGGCGCGAATCTGCGCCGGCGTACCGCTTGCAATCACCTTGCCGTCGACCATCACGGTGAGTTTGTCGGCCAGCGTGAAGACGGCGTCCATGTCGTGTTCGACGAGCAGGATGCCGTGGTCTTTTTTCAGGCTCAAGAGCAACGCGACCATGCGTTCAGCCTCGGCCACGCCCATGCCGGCCAGCGGTTCGTCGAGCAGCAGCACCTGCGGCTCGGTCGCCAGCGTCATGGCGATCTCCAGCTGACGCTGCTCGCCGTGGCTAATGGCGCCGGCCGTCGCATTCTTCCGGCCTTCAAGGCCGGAAAGCTCGATGGCCCTTGTTGCACGGGCGTTGACAGCTACAAAATCAGTAGCGCGTCTGAGCCAGCGGCCAGCATGCGGCTGGCGCGATTGGGCCGCCAGGCGCACGTTGTCCCAGACGGTGAAGGGCAGGAAAATGTTGGTCTTCTGGTAGCTGCGGCCCAGCCCCTGGCGCGAGATTTTCTCGGGGTTCCAGCCGGTCACGTCCTGGCCGCCCAGTTGCACCGAACCCGAGGTCGGCGGCAGGTCGCCGGAGAGCAGGTTGGTCAATGTGGATTTGCCGGCGCCGTTGGGGCCGATCACCGCGTGGATATGGTTGCGCTGCAGATCGACCGATACGTCGTTGACCGCAGCCAGCCCGCCGAAGCGTTTGGTCAGGTTTTTTGCGCTGAGCAGCGTTTCACTCATCGCCGGCTTTCCGTGATTTTCCGAAACGCTCGACCAGGCCGAGGATGCCGCGCGGCGCAAAGGTCACCAGCAGCACGATGAACAGGCCCATCCAGAGCTGCCAGTGTTTGCCGAGGTTGACGCTGCCGATGCGCGGCAGGTCCTTGAACACATGCAGCAGGTACTCGAAGGCAAAGGCGCCGACGATGGCACCGGCGAAGTTGCCCATGCCGCCCAGGATCACCATCATGATGCCGTGCGCACTCATGTGAAAACCCATGAGTTCGGGGTTGATGTAGCCGGTCTGCGTGCCCCACAAATAACCGGCGAGGCCCGCCAATGCGCCAGCCAGCGTGAAGGCCGTCAGCTTGTAGCGGAAGGTGCCGAAACCCATGGCGCGCATGCGGTGCTCGTTGACACGGATGCCGGCCAGTGCGCGGCCGAAGGGGCTCCAGAGCAGGCGGCGCAGGAAGGCGTAGACCCCGAGCAGGACGGCCAGCGTGAAGTAGTACAGCGTGTGTTTGTTGTCCAGATCCCACCAGGCGAAGGGCGTCCAGCCGAACAGCGCGATCGTCGGCTTGAAGTTGATGTACAGGCCGTCCGAGCCGCCCAGCGCCTTGTTGTCGAAGAACAGGAAAAATATCATCTGCGCGAAGGCCATGGTGACCATGATGAAGTAGATGCCGTGGGTGCGAACGACGAAGAAGCCGATGATCAGCGCGCCCAGCGCTGAGGCCAGCACGGCCAGCGGCAGCGTCCACCACAGGCTGACCGCTTCCCCCTGAGGCATCAGGAAAGCCAGCGCATAACCGGCCAGGCCGAAGTAGGCGGCATGGCCCAGCGACACCAGGCCGGTGACGCCCTGGAGCAAATCGAGGCTCATTGCAAAGATCGCCATGATCATCATGCGCGTGACCATCTGCACGTAGAAGTCGGTACCGGTGAACGGAAACGCGACGAGGGCCACCAGCCCCAGGGCCAGCGCCACCTGCACGCCGCGCGGCAGGACTTCGAGATTGGCTTTTGCGGCGCTCATTGTTTAAACAGCCCTTCAGGCTTCCAGAGGAGAACAGCCGCCATCAGCATATAGACCAGCATGCCGGCGACCTGCGGCAGCAGCACCTTGCCGAAGGTATCGACCAGGCCGACCAGCAGCGCGGCGATCATGGCGCCACGCACCGACCCGATGCCGCCGATCACGACGACCACAAAACACATGATCAACACCTGTGAGCCCATGTTGGGGTAGACGCTGGCAATCGGCGCGGCAATCATGCCGGCGACCGCGGCCAGTGTGACGCCGAGGGCAAACACCACCGCGTGGATCAGCTTGATGTTGATGCCCAGCGCGCCGGCCATGTCGCGGTTGAAGGCGCCGGCACGTATCTTCATGCCCAGGCGGGTTTTGGAGATCAGCAGGTACAGCCCGACCGCCAGTGCAATACACACGGCCGACATGAACAGGCGGTACACCGGGTAAGACAGGTTCTCGGTCAGCGGAATCGAGGCGCTGAGCAGCTCGGGAATAGGCACACCGTGCACGTCGTCGCCCCAGAGGATGGAGCGCAACTCTTCAAAAATGTAGATCAGGCCGAAGGTCAGCAGCACCTGGTCGAGGTGGTCCCGGTGGTAGAAGTGACGAAACAGCAGCCATTCGAGCGCCAGGCCGAAGATGGCCGACAACACCGCGCCGACCAGGATCGCCAGCGTCTGGCTGCCCAACTGCGCGCTCAGCGACCAGGCCAGGTAGGCACCCAGCATGTAGAAGCTGCCGTGCGCAAGATTGACCACGCCCATGATGCCGAAGATCAGCGTCAGCCCGGCGGCCAGCATGAACAGCAGCAGTCCGTACTGCACGCTGTTGAGCAGCTGGATGAGAAAGTTGGCGAGATCCATCGGTGATTGACTGTGATTCCGTGTCGGGTGTGTATCGGCGAGGGCTCAAAAAAATGGGAGGTCCGAGAACCTCCCATGGGCTTCAAGAGAGCATGAATCAGGCCATCTTGCAGCCGGCGCCGGAGTCGGCGAGGGCCTTGGCCGCAACGCCGATGACCTTGTTTTCCTTGTTCTTGACCTGCCGCAGGTAAATGTCCTGCACCGGGTTGTGCGACTTGCTCATGGTCCACTTGCCACGCGGGCTGTCGATGACGGCGGCCTCCATGGCCTTGTAGAGCGCCGGTTTGCTGTTGAGGTCGCCCTTGACGGCGTTGGCGCCTTGCACCAGCAGCAGGCCGGTGTCATAGCCCTGCACGGCGTACACGTCGGGCTGCATCTTGAAGCGGCTGGCATAGGCGGTGCGGAAAGCCTTGTTGCGCGGCGTGTCCAGCGAGTCGCTGTAATGCATGGTGGTGATGATGCCATCGGCGGCGGGGCCGGCGGCATCAAGCACACCTTCGGTCAGGAAGCCCGATCCGTACAGAGGAATTTTGTCTTTCAGGCCAGCCGCGGCATAGTCGCGGATGAACTTGGCGGCGCCGCCGCCGGCGAAGAAGCAGGCCACAGCGTCGGGCTTGAGCGCGGCGATTTCGGTCAGCAGCGCCTGGAACTCGACGTTGGGGAAGGGCAGGCCGAGCTCTTTGACGATGGTGCCGCCGGCTGCGGTGTAGCTTTCCTTGAAGCCTTCGAAGGCTTCGTCACCGGCTGCGTACTTCCAGGTGATCCAGACGGCTTTCTTGTGGCCCTTGGCGACCATGGCCTGGCCCAGCGCGCGCGTCGGCTGCGAATTGCTGAACGAGGTGCGGAACACATTGGGCGCGCACAGGCCGCGCGTGGCGGCATGCACGCCGGCGTTCGGGATCAGGCTCAGCACGCCGGAGTCGCGCGCGACTTTCTGGATACCCATCTGCACGCCCGAGTGCACGGTGCCGACCAGCACATCGACCTTGTCGCGCTGCACCAGCTTGCTGGCGTTCTCGATACCCTTGGACGGCTCGGATTCGTCGTCGACCTTGAAGTACTCGATCTCGCGGCCGCCCAGCTTGCCGCCTTGCTCGTCGATGGCCATGCGGAAGCCGTTTTCAATCGCCACGCCCAACTGCGCAAATGTGCCGGTGTAGGGCAGCATGAAGCCCACGCGCACCTTGTTGGACTGCGCACGCACGATTTGCGGGAGCAGCAGGCCGGTCGATGCCGCGCCGATGACGGCAGCACTCTGGGTCAGGATCAAACGGCGTGAAGAAGGACGTGAGGTCATGGAAAAACTCCTGGTTGGGGCGGAAGAGAAAGCACTGAACTGACTGGATGTTAACGGCGCAAGCTGTGAAAAACCCTAGTGAAAAACCCGAGATTGAAGATTAAATTGTTTATATGTAAAGCAATTTCTCTGCCAACCTGCATACCGGCCGGCGCGGGTCAAACTGGCGCCTTCCGCAGCTTGAAGCGCTGGATCTTGCCGGTCGCTGTTTTCGGCAGTTCCGTTACAAACTCGATCCAGCGCGGGTATTTGTACGGGGCCAGTTGCTGCTTGACGTGGGCCTTGAGCTCATCCGCGGTGGCGGACTGCCCGGTTTTTAGAACCACGCAGGCCTTGGGCTTGATCAGTTCGTCGCTGTCGGCCATACCGATCACCGCGACTTCGAGCACGGCCGGGTGCGTCATCAGGCAGGCCTCGACCTCGAAGGGTGAAACATAGATGCCGCCGACCTTGAGCATGTCGTCGCTGCGGCCGCTGTAGGTGTAGTAGCCATCGGCGTCGACCGTGTACTTGTCGCCGCTGCGGGTCCAGTCACCGGCGAAGGTGGCCTTGGTCTTGGCGCGGCTGTTCCAGTACATCAGGGCGGAACTCGGGCCGCTGATCTGCAGCTCGCCGATCTCGCCGATGCCGCAGTCCTTGCCGTCGTCGCCGACGATGCACAGCGCGTAGCCGGGCACCGCTTTGCCGGTGCTGCCGTAACGCACCTCGCCGGGCCGGTTGCTCAGGAAGATGTGCAGCATCTCGGTCGAGCCGATGCCGTCGAGGATGTCGCAGCCGTACTGGGCCGTCCATTTTTTGCCGATCTCGGCGGGCAGGGCTTCACCGGCGCTGGTGCAGACACGCAGCTTCAGTTCAGACTTTTGCGGCCGCTCCGGGTCAGCCAGCAGCGCCGCGTAGAGCGTGGGCACGCCATAGAAGATGGTCGGCTGGTGCTTCTTCAGGATGCCGAAGACCTCGGCCGGGGTCGGGCGCGCCGGCAGCAGCACGGCGGTGGCACCCACACTCATCGGAAAGGTCAGGCCGTTGCCCAGGCCGTAGGCAAAAAACAGCTTGGCGGCGGAGTAAACCACGTCGGACTCCTGGATGCCCAGCACACCACGACCGTAGAGCTCGGCGGTCTGGATCAAATGGCTGTGCAGGTGCACCGTGCCCTTGGGCGTGCCTGTGGAGCCGCTCGAATACAGCCAGAAACAGGCATCGTCGGCGCAGGTCGATGCTATGGTTTTGGTAGCTGCTTGCCCACGGATCACCTCGGCCAGAGCCGTATTTGATGCTGAATCGTCGCCGGCGGTGATGATGGTGCGCAGGGTGTCAATCTGGCCGATCAGCGGCTCGAACGCCGGCAGCAGCGCTTTGGAAACGATCAAGCCCTGGGCCCGCGAGTCGCGCAGCATGAAGTCGAAGTCTTTGGTGGTCAGCAGGGTGTTCGCGGCCACCGGCACCACGCCGGCCAGAATGCAGCCGAGAAAGGCCACCGGCCACTCGGGCGTGTCCAGCATCGCCAGCAGGATGCGGCTTTCGGGCGCAAAACCCTGGGCCCGCAGCGCGTTGGCAAAACGGTGCGCCTGATCGTCAAGTTCGCCGTAGCTCAGGGTGGCGCCGCTGGCCGCATCGATAAAAGCGGCCTTGCCGGCCCGGCCGGCATTGCGCGCCAGCAGGTCATGGGCGGCGTTGTAGACCCGGGGAATGTCCACCCGGGGCGGGGTGCTGCTGTGGTCGGCGCTGCTCAGGTTCATCTTGGTCTCCGGATGCTCTCTTTTTTATAGCTGCCTGCGCCCGCTGAGCATGGGCTGGAGGCTTTTTTTACTTGAAGTTCAGGTGGTCTCGGTGCTGGCGGTGGTGGCCAGTACTTGTGCCAGCCATTGCCGGCACCACTCGGCGCCTTCGGTTTCAGGCAGGGTGCCGCTGCTGGCGTCATGGATCCAGATGTCACCGATGCGCTGGGCGCCCAGACCCTGCAGGCGTTCGTCGAACTTTTTGCCGCCGAAGGCAAAGGTTTGCTGATAAGTGCGGTCGCCGAGTGCGATCACGCCGTAACGCACATGGCCCAAAAACTTCGGCTGGCTCTCCAGCGCGTCGTACAGCGCGCGCGCATTGTCGGGAACGTCACCCTGGCCGTAGGTGGAGGTGCAGATGAGATATACCGCATCTTCTTCGGCGGCTGGGTCGAACACGCTGATGTCCAGACCATCCATCAGCTGAACGTCAATATCAGGGACCAGGTCGGCGCAATCCATCTGGATCGCCTGTGCGACGTAGTCTGCAGTGCTGGTCATGGTGCCCACGAGAATTTTAAGTTTCATTAGGGTCTCCGGAAAAAAAGATGTAATAAACTGCTTGACGATTGATTTATGTGAAGTATACTGCAATCTTGATCCAGCGCAAATACTTTTCATCAAAACTGGTGTTCCATGCAAGTCATGTCTGAAATCGAAGCGAAAGCCACCCTTGCCGAACTGGGTGCCCGAGTTCGCGCCTGGCGCGCACGCCGGGGCATGACACGCAAGGCATTGGCCACCGATTCGGGCCTCAGCGAGCGTTTCCTCGCCGACGTTGAAAGCGGCAAGGGCAATGTCTCGATCAATTCGCTGGAAGCCGCCGCCCGCGCGCTGAATATTTCCATTCTGGACCTGATGCAGGACGCGCCGCGCCCGGCGCTGGCCCGGGTGCAAGGCCTGCTGGGCCGGCTCGATGACACGCAACTGGACCAGGCGTATGCGCTGCTGGGCGCGACCTTCGGCCTCAGCGAATCCTCAGGCCGCGAGACGCGCATTGCGCTGATCGGCCTGCGCGGTGCCGGCAAATCGACATTGGGCCTGCAACTGGCCAATGAACGTGGTGTGCCGTTTATCGAGCTGGACCGCGAGATCGAGCGCGAAGCAGGCACCAGCATGAATGAAATTTTGCTGCTGCACGGACAGGCCGGTTACCGCCGTTACGAGCGCCGCGCCTTGTTCCGCATCGCCGAGGATCATGCCGGCGGGGTTGTCATGACCACCGGCGGCAGCATCGTCAGCGAGCGCGAAACCTTCGACCTGCTGCAAAGCCGCTTTTATTGCGTCTGGCTCAAGGCCAGCCCGGAAGAACACATGGCCCGGGTGGTGGCGCAGGGCGACATGCGGCCCTTCGACAGCACGCAAGGTGCCACCAGCGAAGCCATGGAAGACATACGCCGCATCCTGTCCAGCCGCGAGGCCTTGTATGCACGCGCCGATGCGGTGGTGGATACCGCGGCAAGAACCCTCAAGCAAAGCCTGAAAGACCTGGAACGCGCTGTTCCCGTGCCACAGGCTGCCAGTAACTGAAACACAGGAGATATCCCCCATGAACGCGATGACCGAACCGCTGTTGTTCAAGCAGGTGATTGAAGGCCAGGAGCGCGAGCTCGTGAGCTTCGCCACGCACCCGACCAAATACCAGCACTGGACCCTGAGCGTGGAGGGCGATGTGGCCCGCCTCAAGCTCGACATCAATGAAGACGGCGGCATCAAGCCCGGCTACAAGCTCAAGCTCAACAGCTACGACCTCGGTGTGGACATCGAGCTGCACGACGCGATCAACCGCATCCGCTTCGAGCACCCCGCCGTCAAGGTGGTGGTGTTTGAGTCGGGCAAGGAAAAGATCTGGTGCTCGGGCGCCAACATCTACATGCTGGGCCTGTCCACCCACGGCTGGAAGGTCAACTTCTGCAAGTTCACCAATGAAACCCGCAACGGCCTGGAAGACTCCTCGCGTAACGATGGCCTCAAAGCCATCGCCGCTGTGACCGGCGCCTGCGCCGGCGGCGGCTACGAGCTGGCCCTGGCTTGCGACCGCATCGTGATGGTCGATGACCGTTCTTCAACAGTCAGCCTGCCCGAGGTGCCGCTGCTTGGCGTTTTGCCCGGCACCGGCGGCCTGACCCGCGTGACCGACAAACGCAAGGTGCGCCGCGACCTGGCCGACATCTTTTGCACCACCAGCGAAGGCGTGCGCGCCGACCGCGCAAAAGACTGGAAACTGATCGACGCTTTTGCCAAACCACAGCAGTTCGGCGCCTTGCTTGCTACAGAAATAGAAGCACTCCGTGCCCAGTCCACGAGGGCTGCGGGCTCAAAAGGCATTGAACTCACGCCGTTGAAGGCCTTGATTGATGACAGGGGCTACCACTACAGCGTGGTCGATGCCCAGGTGGACCGCGCCACGCGCATCGCCACCATCACCGTGAAAGCGCCGGCGGCCGCGATCGAATCCACACCGGAAGCGATTGAAGCCGCAGGCGCCAACTGGTACCCGCTCAAGCTGCAGCGTGAACTCGACGACGCCATCCTGAACCTGCGCACCAACGAACTCGAAGTCGGCACCTGGGTCATCAAGACAACGGGTGACGCCGGTCAGGTGATTCGCATGGACGAGGTGCTGGCCAAACTGAAGGACCACTGGCTGGTGAAGGAAACCACGGGCGCCTTGCGCCGCACGCTGGCCCGCATCGACGTGACCAGCCGCTCGCTGATCGCGCTGGTCGATGCCGGCTCCTGTTTTGCCGGCACGTTTTACGAACTGGCGCTGGCCTGCGACCGCATCTACATGCTGGACCTGCCGGACTCGCCCGACGCCGCACCTGCGCTGCAACTGAGCCCGGCCAACTTCGGCTGGTTCCCGGCCGTCAACGGCCTGACACGGCTGCAGACGCGTTTTTACGAAGACAGTCTCACCATCAGCCAGCTGGAAAAGCTCGGCGACAGCAAGCTGCGCGCCGACCAGGCGCTTGAATTGGGTCTGGTCACGCTGAGCCCGGACGACATCGACTGGGACGACGAGATTCGCATCATGCTGGAAGAGCGCGCCTCGATGTCGCCAGATGCCATGACCGGCATGGAAGCCTCGCTGCGTTTCCCCGGCAAGGAGACCATGGAAACACGCGTGTTCGGCCGCCTCTCGGCCTGGCAGAACTGGATTTTCATCCGCCCGAATGCGGTCGGTGAAGACGGCGCCCTGAAATTGTTCGGCACCGGCAAGAAGGCCAAGTTCGACTGGAAGCGGATTTAAGACCCATTTTTCTGTCATGCCGGACCTGATCCGGCATCCATGCTTCGCCGGCCAGTGGGCCGCATGACATGGATTGCGGAGCAAGTCCGCAATGACACCTACCCAAGGAAACACCATGAGCACCATTGACCTGCAGGCCCTGATCCCCAACAACGTCAACCTCGGCGAGAACCGCCAGTTGCAGCGTGCGCTTGAGCACTGGCAGCCGGCCTTCATGAGCTGGTGGGACGAGATGGGCCCGAGCGACTTCAACGCGAAAGAGGTCTACCTGCGCACCGCCGTCGGCGTCGATGCGTCCGGCTGGGCCAGCTACGGCTACACCCCCATGCCCGACTACCGCTGGGGCATCTTTTTGGCCGACAAGGAAGAAAACCGCAAGATCGGTTTTGGCGACCACATGGGCGAAGAGGTCTGGCAGGAGGTGCCGGGCGAGTACCGCAGCGCTTTCCGCCGCCTGATCGTGACCCAGGGCGACACCGAGCCCGCGTCCGTGGAGCAGCAGCGCTTGCTGGGCCACACCGCGCCTTCCTTGTATGACCTGCGCAACCTGTTCCAGGTCAACGTCGAAGAAGGCCGGCATCTGTGGGCCATGGTTTATTTGCTGCATGCGCACTTCGGCCGCGACGGCCGCGAGGAAGCGGAAGAACTGCTGACGCGCCACAGTGGCGACGCCGACAAGCCGCGCATCCTGGGCACCTTCAACGAGCCTATGGACAACTGGCTCAGTTTCTTCATGTTTACTTACTTCACCGACCGTGACGGCAAGTTCCAGCTTAAGTCATTCGCCGAAAGCGCCTTCGATCCGCTGGCCCGAACCACGCGTTTCATGCTGACCGAAGAAGCCCATCACATGTTTGTCGGCGAGACCGGCATTGGCCGCGTCATCAAGCGCACGCTCGAAGTGATGAAGGAACTGGACACCGACAACGTGGACACCCTGCGCAAGGCCGGCGTGATCGACCTGCCAACCATCCAGAAATTCATGAACTTCTGGTTCACCTCCTCGCTGGACCTGTTCGGCTCGGAAGCCTCGTCCAACGCCGCCAACTACTTCAGCAACGGCATCAAGGGCCGCCCGGACGAAGCCAAGTTCGCCGACCACGTCGAACGCGACAGCGAAATGACCATTCAGGTGCCGGACGGCAAGGGCGGCTTGAAGAACGAAACGATTTCGACGCGCAACGGGATGAACGAGATCACGCGCCTCGAATACGTGAAAGACTGCAATGTCGGCGTGACCCGCTGGAACATGGCGATCAAACGCGCCGGCATGGACTTCGAGCTGAGCCTGCCCAACACACGCTTCCGCCGCAGCGTCGGTGCCTGGGCCGGCGCCCACACCGACCCCCAGGGCAAGCCGCTCAGCGAAGCCGAGTTCAATGCACGGAAAGACGAGTGGCTGCCAACGGATGAAGACAAGACTTTCATTCACAGCCTGATGCATCGTGTGACCGAGCCGGGCAAGATGGCCGGCTGGATCGCGCCGCCTGACCGCGGCATCAATGCCAACGTGCTTGAGTACGAGTACGTGAAGCTCTAAAGGGTTGCCCCCTGCCGCAGCTCAGGCTGCCAATGCTTCAGCGCTCGTCCGCGTTACGCTCTGTAGCAGTTTGACAGTGCTGACGGTCATGCTTGCTTGATGGCGAAGCGTTGATCGGCCAGCGAGCACCCGGGCATGCAACATTGGGGGGAGGCGGACAGTGGCTAACTCCAGACACTTGACTTGACCTTCAAGTTTATTGGTCACAGAATCAAAGCACCAAGCCCATCGTCGAAACGCGAGTGGACCTGACCGAACCTGGCGAGTATTACCCTGTCGCGTGCTTCGCCTGAAATTGCGCGCGGCAACCAGCATGAAGGAGCCTATGCCAATAGCCCACTCTGCAGCGCTTGTTGTCGCTACCATCGTCCTGATGTTTGCGTCGGAGACTGTCTCTGCCCAAGCGACCTTCGAGCGAGTCAAATCCCGCGGTCAGATCAATATTGGATACCGGCCGGTTGCCCAACCTTTTTCAATGCTCGACGCTGCCGGAAAACCGGGAGGCTATACAGTCGAGTTCTGCAACGCAATCGCCAGTCGCCTGGCTACGCAGACCGGGGTTGGAAACAATTTCCGGTACATACCCGTCGATGTTGACCGGCGTCTTCTCCTGCTGCGTGAGGGGCAGATTGACATGCTCTGCGACAGCCTTAGCGTCACTGAAGAGCGCAGCAAACTTGTGGGGTTTTCGACGCCCATCTTTTACGATAACGTCCAGGTGATGGTACGTAGCAAAGACAAGATCACGACGCTTGACCAGTTAAAGGGGCAAACCGTGGTTGTCATCAACACAACAACGGCCAATCAGGCCATTTCGGGTTATTCCAGCGCAAAGGGGGCTGGATTGAAGGTTGCTCGCGCACTGGGAGCAGATGCGGCGTTGGCACAGCTTCAATTGGGATGGGCCAAAGGCTACGCCCGCGACGGCGTGCTTCTTGCCAACCAGAGAAGCACCTTGCCAAACCCCTCGGACTTCGAGATTCTTCCTACGCCTTTGTCGCTGGAGCCGATTGCCATCGGCATTCGCCGCGGAGATCCAGAGATGAAGGCGCTGGCCGATTCGGTCATTGCGGATGCAATGAAAACGGGCACGCTGCAAACCTGGTATTCGCAATACTTCATGTCGCCCACGCCCTTTGGCAAAGCACTGAACATTCCGATGTCCGAGCGGCTTCGGGAGCAGGTTGAGGCAGCCAAATAACGCGCCAAGCCACAACCAGGGCAGGGAGCCCCGTGGCAGGACGTCGGCGCGCATGTCTCACGCCTGAAAAGAGATCACCCTGGTGGCCCGTCCGGGACATTCGCCGGCCTGAGCCGCGGAAGCGAAAAGCTCAAGCGGGCCCCCCCATCAGGAAGCGCCTGCGCCCAGATACGGCCGCGATGCCGCCGCAAGGCCTGATCCGCGATGAAGAGGCCGAGCCCCGGGCCGCTACGCTTGTCCTTGTCCAGCGGACTGTCGAATGGGGCAAAAAGGCGATCATGCTCTTCCTGGGGAAATCCGGAGCCGTTGTCTTCCACTGAATACACAAGTTCGTTCTCAACAACGGCTGCGCTGATCCGCAACACCGGCGTCGCCGTGCCTTCCATGGCGGCCAGCGCGTTGGACACAAGCTGCTGCCAGATTTGGCGAAGCGCGGATTCATCTGCCGTGACGGGCGGCAATTCCTCTATCAAGACCTGGGCTTTGTCCGCGTCGCCCACTTCCCCCAGGGCATCTTCAATGGCCGCCTTCGCCAATGCATTCATGTCCAGCAGCGAGGGGCGCATTGGCACGCGCAGGATCGCCGGAACCTGGCGCCAGTTGTCAATCAACCCGCCCAGTTGCTTGGCATGGGACGCAATCGCCGTGAGGGACTTGAGGTTTTGCTCGTTACCTTCGCCGCTGAACTTTTTGCGCAACACACTCGCAAAACCGTTCACCACGTTCAACGACGATCGCATGTCGTGGGTGACGGTGGTTTCGAACTGATGCAATGCCTTGCCGCATTCAGTCAGGTCCCATGCCTGTGCTTCCGCCTGCGCCTGCAACTGTGCGATTTGCCTGCGCGCCGCCGCGAGCTCGATTTGGGTCGCAATCCGCCCCAGCAGGATGGCCGGGCTGAGCGGCTTTGCGATGTAGTCCACGGCACCAACTTCCAGCCCTTCCTCCTCGTCCCCGCCTCCCGCACGCCCGCTCAGGAAGATCACAGGAATATCACGCGTGATCTCACTCTCCTTCAGTCGGCGACAGACCTCCATGCCATCCATCCCGGGCATCATCATGTCGAGCAGGATCAGGTCGGGACGCGGATCGGTTTGTGCAATCGCAAGGCCCCGGACGCCCGAGTTGGCCACTTTGAGATCGTAGGTGTCGGCCAGAATGGCATTCGCCAGCGCCAGATTGCTTGGTGTGTCGTCGATCACCAGAACGGTAGGTCGCAAAATGGTCGGCTCGATGGACATGCTTTTTTCCTCCTTGGCTGTTGCTCCGGCCCGCGTTCGTCGCGTGGTCGGGTCGGGGTTTCTGCGGAGTCTACGCGTTCGCCGCTGCGGTCCTGCGCGCCGATTCCCGCAGGCTGAAAGTCAGGGGTGCGGATCCGTCCGGCACTTCATGCCTGCCCAGCTTGCCGCAAAAGATCCAGCGCAGAATCGAATTCATAGTTGGTAATGGCGGTTTCGAACCGGGCGTAAGCGCGAGGTGGAAACAAAGGCCGTATGTGTTCACAGTTATCGCGCAGATAGTCCACAGCCGTGGCCTTACCGGCCGCCAGTTGTGCATCCAGTTCTGCTATGTGCGCGGCAGATGCCACACCTCCCGCTTCGTTCGTAGGGGCAGGATCAGCGTCTCTGGCTTCCTGTGCCGCCACGGCTTGCGATGCGGGCACTGGAATGGCGGCTTTCGGAAGCCAGCGCAAAAGGGTGGCAAACAGTGCTTGCGGGTCAATGGGTTTTGCGATGTGGTCCAGCATGCCCGCGTCGGCGCAGCGCTTGCGCTCTGCGGGCATGGAATGCGCGGTCAGGGCGAGAATGGGGATGCCCGCCAGCTGTGGTTGGGCGAGAATCAACCGGGCGACCTCGATACCGTCCATGACGGGCATTTCCAGGTCCATCAGCACGAGGTCGTAGGCCTCGGCATTGAGCATCTCCAGGGCTTCGTGGCCGTTGCTTGCCGTGGCGACCGAAGCGCCGGCGCCGGCAAGGAGTTCCGTCGCGATATGCCGATCGGTCTCGTTCTCGTCCACCAGCAGCAGACGCGCACCTTGGAGATCGGGTGTCAGCGTGTCGGGTGAATGGCTGTGCCTGCCAGCGCCTTGCGCATCGGCATTGGCATCCAGACCAAACCATGCCGGAAACCAGAAGGTGCTTCCTACCCCCGGTGAGGAGTCCACATGGATACTGCCGCCCATGAGTTCCACGAGGCGCTTGGCGATGGTCAGGCCCAGGCCGGTGCCGCCATATTTGCGGGCGATCGAGCCCTCCGCCTGGGTGAAGGCCTGGAACAGCTTGCCGGCCTGCTCTGGCGTCATGCCGATGCCTGTGTCCTGCACCGCCACCCTCAGTTGCACCTTCCCGGCGTCGCGCTCCATACAGCTTATCGAGACTGAGACCTGGCCCTGATCGGTGAACTTGACCGCATTGCCCAGGAGATTGATCAGGATTTGCCCGAGGCGCAGGGGATCGCCCACCAGGCCCTGAGGAACGTCGTCTGCGATGTCGATGTTCAGGTCCAGCCCCTTCTCGTGGGCCTTGTGCGCCACCATCGTGGAAGCATTGTCCAGCACATCGCCCAGACGGAAACCCACATGTTCGATCTCCAGCTTGCCAGCCTCCACCTTGGAGACATCCAGGATGTCATTGAGGATCCCCAGCAGCAATGTGCCTGCCTTGTTGATCTTGGAAACGTAGTCGCGCTGTTTGGGCTGCAGGTCGGATTTCAGGGCGATGTTGGACAGGCCGATGATGGCGCTCATGGGTGTGCGGATTTCGTGGCTCATGTTGGCCAGGAAGATGGACTTCGCCTGCGTGGCATCTTCAGCTTCGCGGCGCGCCTGGGCAAGAGCCGTGACATCGATGTTTACGCCGATGGCGCGCAGTGGGCTGCCGTCCGGCGCGCGCACGACGCGGCTCAGCGACTTGAAAAAGCGCACTTCCCCGTCGGTGCGCCGCACGATCCGGAAGTTGGATTTCAGCCGGTCCGCATCGCTCGCCACGGCCTGCTGGAAGTCGAAGCCGGCTTGCTCGGCGTCGTCGGGATGAAGCAGAGCCCTCCAGGCGTCCAGCGTACCGTCAAAGCCGCCCGGCTCGAGACCGAACATTTTTTCCAGTTGCGGTGTCCAGTAATTGCGCCCTGTGACCAGATCGACATCGAACAAGCCGATGTCGCCGGCCTCCTGCACCAGGGTCAGGCGCTCGCTCGCAATGCGCAGTTCCTCCTGAGCCAGTTTGCTCTCGGTGATGTCCTCGGCCAGCCAGACCGTGCCCTTGCCTGACACGTCCGCGGGATCGATGGCGCGTCCCAGCAGGTGGCACCAGAAGGTACTTCCGTCCTTGCGGGTGAGCAGCTTCTCGACGCTGTGCGTCTCCCCCAGGGCCAGGCGCGCAGTGACAATCGGTAATCGCTCCTTTCCCTCCTCTTCCGAATTACAGAACAGCATGTAATCGGGCAGATGTTTCAGTTCTCCCTCGCCGTACCCGAACATGCTTTCCATGGCCCGATTGCAGCGGTGCATCATGCCAGCACGTACCAGGCCGATGCCGGCGCTGGCCGAATCAAAGATGGCGTCGATTTCCGCATGGGCCTCACGTAAACCCGTCTCGGCGGTCTTGCGGTCGTTCACTTCCCTGTTGAGACGCCGGTTCGACAGCAGGATATAGGCGACAAAGCACAGAACAACTGCGATCAGCGGCAACAGCCACCGCATGACCTCCGGCCAGTCAATCCTTTCGTCCCGGAAACTGGCCTCGAAAAGGTGGTATTCCATCAGCGACACCAGCCGGCGGGTGCGCCAGTTGTTGTCCAGTTGCGAATCAATTCGCTTGCTGTCCGCCATGAAGCTTTCCAGCGACTGCGCCAGGTCCGTGGCCGAAGCGCTGACACCCCACCCGACGCTGACCGGCGCACTGACCGGAAACAGGATGGTCATGTTCGCCATTTCACTGCGCGTCCAGCGGAAGGCGCTTTCGGTGCCGATGATGGTGAAATCCGCCGTCTGTTCGGCCACCATGCGCACACTGTCGCTGGTGGGTGCGTTCCTGATGATGACCGGATTGGAGGCGTAGTCCCCCTCATTGGCGGCCAAGAGCCAGTCCTCGTAGGCTGTGCCTTTTTGTACTGCGGCGACGCGCCCTGCCAAATCGTCCGCGTTCTTCAGCACGGCACGCTTCGCGGGGTGGGCCAGCACGACATTGCGCACGTTGTAGTAGGGCACCAGGCGCATCTTCGATTCGCGCCAGTCGACGATATGCAGGTCGTTGGGGAACACATCACAACTGCCGTCGGCAAGCAGTTTGGGTTCGTAAGCCTCGTCTTTGACGGTGACCCCCGCGTCGTTATGAAACTGCTGATCGAAGCTGTCCAGGCGCCTGACTTCCGGGCGCACATTCAGGTAGCTTGCGAACGCTTCGCCGTTGGCCTGGTAGAAGTCTGCCGCAGAGCCTGCGACGCAGATGCGCAGGGTCATGGTGGCATCGATATCGCGAAGGCTACGGGCGTGGGCCGACGTGGAAATGCACGCGCCTGCGATAACAAGGCCTGGGAGAAGTCCATGCAGGCATGACGCGAGCCAAGCAGCGCGAGTCCGCTCATGGATCAGATCGGATCTCTTCATGTCGTCCCTTGAGGCAGTGGCGGCTTGTCTGCGAACTTGAGCATGGCTTGAAGGTATCCGCTCGTAGGTGTCAGTTTGTGTCATTAAACACGAAATTCTTACGATTTATCAATCGCAGTGGCCCAACTTGGTGGGCCCACAGCGTTTTGTGCGTCGCGCGCAACGGCATGAACAAATCACGGTGCCTGCTGAGCGTGCCACGCGCGAAACGACGCAGCCAGTCCGCTCAGCGCAGGTCTTGGTGCGACAGTTTGTACTGCTTCAGCCGATGAGTGCCCCACGCTCCCTGAGCAGGTCCCGCAACAGGGAACGGTGGCAGCGCACCTCGTTCTCGCAATAGCAACCCACTGCAAAATTCGACTGATGCGAGAGCGCCGCGAGCAGGTCGAGGTTGCGGCTGGCGTCTGGCTCCGTCATTTCAGCATGGTATTTCCTGCTGAACGCCACCCAGTCCTTGTCAGTTACCACCGCCTGGCCGAGCTTCATGGTTTCCACGCTGGGCGCCAGGTTCGGGTACCAGACGTCGTACCAGTCCTGCGACGCGAACTCGGCTTTGGGCACACCGCGCGGCGGCCGGCGGACGGTGCCTATGCGCAAGCCTTCATTGGCACTGCGGGCGGAGCCCAGTCTGACGATGCTGACGGCCATGGGGTGTCCTTTCGCCATTTGAAGCCAGGGGCCAGAACTTCTGCGAGGATGTTGGTCTGCCCGGAGGGGATCGAACCCCCGACCCTCAGCTTAGAAGGCTGATGCTC
>JAZKGR010000209.1:0-5291 GCA_040385775.1 Pseudomonadota bacterium | reverse complement strand
AGCAGGCGCTGGAGGTGCTGCAGGCGCTGTATGAAATGGCGAACCGGCCGATTCCCGAGGAAACCGTGCAGCTGATGCTGGCCGGCGACGGCGCGATGTCCACCGCGCCCGACGGCAGCGCGGCGCTGTCGACGCGGCGCGCCGACCTGCGCGCGCGCACCGTGAATCAGGGCATGTACCTGGACAACATCGCCACGCACGACATCACCTTCGGCATCGGCCCGGCCGGTACCGGCAAGACCTACCTGGCGGTGGCCTGCGCGGTCGACGCGCTGGAGCGCAGCGCGGTGCAGCGCATCGTGCTGACGCGTCCGGCGGTGGAAGCTGGCGAACGCCTGGGCTTTCTGCCGGGCGACCTGAACCAGAAGGTCGACCCCTATTTGCGGCCGCTGTACGACGCGTTGTACGAGCTGATGGGTTTCGAGCGGGTGCAGAAGGCTTTTGAGCGCCAGCAGATCGAGATCGCGCCGCTGGCTTTCATGCGCGGCCGCACGCTGAACCATGCCTTTGTGATCCTCGACGAGGCGCAAAACACCACGCCAGAACAGATGAAAATGTTTCTGACGCGTATCGGTTTTGGCGCCAAGGCGGTGATCACCGGCGACGTCAGCCAGGTCGATTTGCCGCGCACCCAGCTCAGCGGCCTGATCGACGCCGAACGCGTGCTCAAGCGGGTCAAGGGCATCGCCATCACGCGCCTGACCAGCGCCGACGTGGTGCGGCATCCGCTGGTGGCGCGCATTGTTGACGCCTACGACGGCTACACGCCTAAAACGCCGCGCGACGAAGCCGGTGAGGTGGTGGTGCCGGTGGCACGACCCAGCCGGACCAAAAGCCGCAATGGTTCATAAGCATGGCGCTTAAGCAGCTCAGCCTGTCGCTGCAGTTCGGCGACATCCAGGACGCCCAGCGGCATCGCGCTGCGCTGCCGCGCCACAGCGTGGCGCGCTGGATACGCCATGCGCTGGACAGCGATGCCGAGATCACGGTGCGCATCGTCGATGCCGAAGAAGGCCAGGCGCTGAACCGCGGCTACCGGCAGAAGGACTACGCGACCAATGTGCTGACCTTCGACTACACACAAGCGCCGCTGGTCACTGCCGACCTGGTGCTGTGCGCGCCGGTGATTGCCAAAGAGGCGCGCGAGAATCGCAAGACGCTGAAAGACCACTACGCGCACCTGCTGGTGCATGGCGTGCTGCATGCGCAAGGCTGGGACCATGAAACCGGCGAGGCCGATGCGCAGGCCATGGAGGCGCGCGAGGTCGAGATTCTGGCCGGGCTTGGCATCGCCAACCCCTACCGTTGAATTTTTGAATTAAATCGGCCTCTGGCCCATAGCGAGCAAGCGTCGATCGCTATCAAAACAGTAGCGGCTAGATGCGTCCCTCTTCCACCGCGTGGCAGGCGATCTTGATGCCCTGGATCGTCAGCAATTGCGGCCGCTCGGCGCGGCAGCGGTCGTTGACATGCGGACAGCGCGGGTGGAAGGTGCAACCGGTCGGCGGGTTCAGGGGGTTGGGCACCTCGCCCTGCACCGGCGTGCGGTCACGGCCGATGTCGTGCATTTTCGGGATCGCGTCCAGCAGCATGCGTGTGTAGGGGTGGCGCGGCGCGGCAAACAGCGTCTGCTTGTCGGCCAGTTCGACCAGGCGCCCCAGGTACATCACGCCGACCTGGTCGCTGACATGGCGCACCACCGCGAGGTTGTGCGAGATGAACAGGTAGGTCAGGCCACGTTCGCGCTGCAGGTCCTTCATGATGTTGAGCACCTGCGCCTGCACGCTCACGTCCAGCGCGGAGGTCGGCTCGTCGCAGACCAGAAACTCGGGCTCGGTGGCGAGCGCGCGCGCAATCGAGATGCGCTGGCGCTGCCCGCCCGAGAACTGGTGCGGGTACTTGGGCCCATCCAGCGGCGACAGGCCGACTGACTTGAGCAACTCGCCGACCTTGGCCTTGAGCTCAGCCTCGTCGGTGATCAGGCCATGCTCGCGCAGCGGCTCGCCGACGATGTCTTCCACAATCCAGCGCGGGTTCAGGCTGGCATACGGATCCTGGAAGATCATCTGGATGCGGCTGCGCAACTTGCGGCCTTGCGGCGTCTTGAAAGCGGCATGGGCGTCCTGGCCGTCGAAGGTCAGGCCGCCTCGGGTCGGGTTGTAAAGCCCCACCAGCAGCTTGGCCACCGTGCTTTTGCCGCAGCCGGACTCACCGACCAGCGCCAGGGTCTTGCCCTTTTCGATCTCGAAACTCACGCCATCGACGGCGTTGAGCATCACGCGGGGCTTGCCCTCGATCACGCGGTTCAGCCAGGGCGGCGACACGTCAAAAGTCTTGGCCAGGTCATGCGCCTGGACCAGTGGTACAGCGGTGCTCATGCGCTCACCCCTACCGGCACGTCATGCAGCCAGCAGGCAGCGCGCGTTGCGCCGGCCGGCAGCAGGTCGGGCCGCTCCTGGCGGCAATGGTCGAACACCTTGGGGCAGCGCGGGTTGAAGGCGCAGCCTTGCGGGATGGCATTCAGGCGCGGCATGGCGCCGTCGATCTGGTTGAGCCGCTCGCGGTCCAGCGTGATGTCGGGAATGGCGGCCATCAAGCCTTCGGTATAGGGGTGCGAGGGGTGGTTGATGACCTCATGCACCGGGCCGATCTCGGCAATGCGCCCGGCATACAGCACCGCGACACGGTCGCAGGTTTCGGCAATCACGCCCATGTCGTGGGTGATCAGCATCACGGCTGCGCCGCGTTTTTTGCAGATGCTTTTGAGCAGCATGATGATTTGCGCCTGGATGGACACATCGAGCGCCGTGGTGGGTTCGTCGGCAACGATCAGCTTGGGTTCGGCAGCCAGCGCCAGCGCAATCACCACCCGCTGGCGCATGCCGCCGGAAAACTGGTGCGGGAAGTGTTCGATGCGCTGCTCGGCGGCAGGAATGCCGGTGTCCTGCAGCAGCGAGATCGCGCGCTGGCGCGCCTCGGCATGGCTCACCGGCAAATGCGCCTGGATGGTTTCGATCAGTTGCCGGCCCACGCTGTACAGCGGGTTCAGCGAGGTCAGCGGATCCTGGAAAATCGCGCCGATCTTGCGGCCGCGAATGTGGCGCATTTGTTCATACGGCAGGTTGTCGATGCGCTGGCCTTCGAGCAGAATCTGCCCGCCGCCAATGCGCCCGGGCGGCTCCAGCAGGCCGATGATGGCTGCGCCGGTCAGCGACTTGCCGGCACCGGATTCACCGACCACGCCAAGGATTTCCCCCGGCGCGATTTCAAAGGAAATGTCGTCCAGCGCACGCAGCGTACCGCGCCGGCCGGGGAATTCGACGATGAGGTTCTTGACTTGTAAAAGACTCATTGACTGCTCAGCACGTATGAGCGCGGGAAATGCAATTTCCCGCCGGGCCGCCCCAAGGGAAATTAACCCCCTCGGGGGGCAGCGTATGACATGAAATGAAAAGCGTGGGGGCCATCTTTTTCAGCGCAGGCGGGGATTGAGCGCATCACGCAACCAGTCGCCCAGCAAGTTGACGCTCAGCGAAATCGTGACCAGCATGACGCCGGGAAACACCGTGATCCACCACTCGCCCGAGAACAGGTAATCATTGCCGATGCGGATCAGCGTGCCCAGCGAAGGCGAGGTCGGCGGCGCGCCCACGCCCAGGAAGGACAGGGTTGCTTCGGTGATGATGGCCGTGGCCACCTGGATGGTCGCCAGCACCAGCACCGGCCCCATCACATTGGGCAGCACATGGCGGCGCATGATGCGCATCGGCGTCACACCGGTCACGCGCGCTGCCTGCACATACTCCTTGCTGCGCTCAACCAGGGTCGAGCCGCGCACCGTGCGCGCGTACTGGACCCAGCCCGTGAGCGTGATCGAGATGATCAGCACCCCGAGCGCGAGTGAATCCTGCGCATTGGGAAACAGCGCCCGGCCAACTCCCGCAATCAGCAAGGCCACCAAAATGGCCGGGAAGGACAGCATGACGTCGCACAAGCGCATCAGGGCAGAGTCGATCCAGCCGCCGTAGAAGCCGGCCAGCAAGCCCAGGCCCACACCCACCACCACCGACAGGATCACCGACGCAAAACCGACGGCAAGCGATACCCGGGCCCCGTACATCAGGGCCGACAGGATGTCGCGGCCCTGGTCGTCGGTACCGAGCAGGTATTTGGAAGAGCCCCCGTCCGACCAGGCCGGGGGCAAACGCGCGTCACTGAGTTCCAGCGTCGTCAGGTCAAACGGGTTGTGCGGAGCGACAAATCCCGCAAACACCGAGCAAAAAATACAGATCAGGGCGACTGCGGCCGCAGCCATCGCCACCGGGGAGGTGCGAAAGCTGTAGCCGACGTCGCCGTCCCAGAACCGGAAAAGCGCGCTTCTCATCAACAGGTCTACTTGTTCAGTTTGACGAACTTCCAGGGCATGCCGTTGTCAGGCCACTGCACCAGTTCGATGTTCTTCTTGGTGGCCCAGTTGATGGCCTGCTGGTGCAGCGGCAGATGGCCCACGTCGTCCTGGTGGATCTTCAGCGCTTCGCGGATCATCTCCGTGCGTTTCTTGTCGTCGGTCTCGGACGCCACCAGGTTGGTCAGTTCGTCAACACGCGGGTTGCTGTAGGCGCCCAGGTTGAATTGGCCGCGGCCGCCGTCACCGGGTGTGGACATGATGGGGTAGAGCACGTTGTGCGCGTCCACGGTGGAGGCGGTCCAGCCCAGCATGTAGAAGCTGGTGTCGCGGCGCAGGATTTTGGGGAAATACGTGCCCTTGGTTTCCGCTTCAAGATTGATCTTCACGCCGATGCGCGAAAGATTGGCCGCCACCGCCTGGCAGATTTCGCCGTCGTTCACATAACGGTCGTTCGGGCAGTTCATCTTGAGCTCGAAACCCGCGCCGTAACCGGCGTCGGTCATGAGTTTCTTGGCAGCTTCCACATCAAACGGCAGGCGTTTGGCCAGGTCGGGGGCGAAGCCCTTGACCTGTGGCGGGAACAGGATGGCCACCGGCGTGGCCGCGCCACGCATCACACGGCTCTTGATTGCCTCGATGTCGATGGCCTGGTAGAAGGCCTGGCGCACACGTTTGTCCTTGAAGGGGTTTTTGCCCTTGACGCTGGAAAACAGCAGTTCGTCGCGCTTCTGGTCCATGCCCAGGAAAATCACGCGCAACTCGGGACCCTGCAGCACCTTGAGGGCGCTGCTGGCCTGGACACGGGCCACGTCCTGCACCGGCACCGGTTCCATCACGTCAATCTCGCCGGACAGCAGTGCGGCGACGCGCGTGCTGTCGTTGC
>JAZKGR010000208.1:0-58018 GCA_040385775.1 Pseudomonadota bacterium | reverse complement strand
TTGGCCGCGACAAACTTGTCGTATTCGCCCTTGAGGTCGGCGTCGGTCACCGGGTTTTTCTTCTGGTAGTCGGCAAACAGCTCGCGGATCAGGATGGCCTGGCGTGCCAGCTCCATCTGGGTCTTGAAGTCGTCGGTGGACGACAGGCCGAGTTTCTCGGCTTCCTGCATGAAGACTTCGCGGGCAATCACTTCCTCGCGGATCTGGCCCTGCATCTCGGGCGTGACCGGGCGGCCGGAACGCGAGAGTTGCAGCGCCAGTGCATCCACGCGGGCCTTGGGCACGGCCTTGCCGTTGACGATGGCGACGTTCTGCGCGAAGGCACTGCCCGCACCAACAGTCATCAGGGCGCTCAGGGCGCCGGCATATAAAAAGTGTTTTTTCATGGGTTTCCTTGGGTAATCAGGTGGGTTGTGGCTACCCGTGCGGCGGGCGGCGAAAAAATCAGGGGGTTTCGATGATCTCGATGGCCAGTGCGTGCAGGCCCTCATCAATGAAATTTTGCAGTGCATCATACACAAGCCGGTGGCGAGCCACGCGGCTTTTGCCTGCAAAAGCGGGACTGGAAATACGCACCCGGAAATGGCTGCCAAAACCCTGCGCGTTTGCGCCGGCGTGGCCCGCGTGCAAGGCACTTTCGTCGATCACTTCCAGGTGGGTGGGACTCAGGCGGGCTTGCAATTGTTCCTCGATACGAACGGCGTGGACGGGTTGCGGCGCGGCGGTCAGCGGCATCATCAGGCCTTGACGTGTTTGTTCAGAAGCACCGCCTGTGCCATGACGAAGACCAGCATCAGGCCCATGCCGCCGAACAGCTTGAAGTTGACCCAGGTGGCGGTTGAAAAGCTGAAGGCCACCCAGAGGTTGAGAACACCCATGACCGCAAAAAAAGCGATCCAGCTGTAGTTGACCTTGCGCCAGATATCGTCAGGCAGGCTCAGTTGCGCGCCCATCAGTTTCTGAATGCCGTTTTTCTTGAACACCAGCTGGCCGACCAGCAGGGCGCCGCCCATGACCCAGTAGAGCACGGTAGGTTTCCACTTGATGAAGGCCTCGCTATGGAAGTAGATGGTGGCGCCGCCCAGCAGCGTGACCAAGCCGAGGCTGACCCACAGCATGGTGTCTATCTTGCGGCCTCGTGCGACAAGCCAGAGTATCTGCGCCAGGGTTGCCAGGATCACCACCACGGTGGCCAGCAGCACCGGCGCCTCGGCCGTGCCGACCACGCCGCCGGACACCATGAAGCCCAGCCAGTCGGTGGCGGTGCGTGCAGCCCATTCGGTATTGCCTTCGGCGTACTTGAACATGCCGAAGAACAGGATGATGGGAAGGAAGTCGAAGAGAATTTTCATGGGCAGATTATCGGGGAGCCAACAAACGACTACTTGGGCGAAAAATCAAGCGACGCCGAGTTCATGCAGTAACGCAGGCCGGTCTCGGTGGGGCCGTCGGGAAACACATGGCCCAGATGCGCGCCACACTGGCTGCAGACGGTTTCGGTGCGGGTCATGCCATGGCTGCGGTCCACAATGTCGGTGATCGCGCCGGGCACGGCCAGGGAAAAACTGGGCCAGCCGCAGCCGGCATCGAACTTGGTGCTGGCGTCGAACAACTCGTTACCGCAACAAATACAGTGGTAGCTGCCATCGGCCCAAACCGCTTCGTACTTGCCTGTGAAGGGGCGCTCGGTGGCGGCGTGGCGTGTGATCTCAAACGCACCGCGCTCTGCGCCCTTTTCGGCCAGCAGGGCCTTCCACTCGGCATCGGTTTTCTGAATTTTGACGGTCATGGTGCTACCTTTTGAGATGATCTTTAAGCCTGCTTACGAACTGCAGCTGATTTCAATCGACGAGGCCCAGTCGGGCGGGAATCCGGCGAATGTTTCCTGGTCGGAATGTTCTTCAAATGGGGATTGCAGCAGCATCAGCAAGGTATCGACTCCGGAAAAGTCCTGAAGTTTCGCGGCCCGGATGGCTTGTTCGCCCAGATGGTTGCGCAACACGTACTTGGGATTGGTTTTAAGCATCAAATCGGCCCGCAGCCCCCGATCTGCTTGGGTGAGCCGCTCTGAATATTGTAGCGCCCAGGCATCAAAGCCTGGCCGGTCCAGGAACAGGTCACGCACCGGTTCATTGGCAGCGCCGGGCTCAAATGTGCCTAGCCGGCGCCAGAAAATGGGGTAATCCACCTTGTCGGCAGCCAGCAGTTTGAAGATGCCCTCGATCAGCGCCTTGTCTTCCGGCCGCGCGTCTGACAAGCCCAGCTTGGCGCGCATGCGGCCTTCCAGCGCTTGCGGGAAAACGGTTTTGTAGGACTCCAGGGCGGCCAGGGCCTGCTCCTGCGAGTCCATCAGCGGCAGCAGCGCCTGGCCGAGGCAAAACAGGTTCCAGTAAGCGATGTTGGGCTGCTTGTTGTAGGCGTAGCGGCCCTGGGTGTCGGAGTGGTTGCAGATGTGGCCGGGGTCGAAGGCATCGAGAAACTGGAACGGGCCGTAGTCGATGGTCAGGCCCAGGATGCTCATGTTGTCGGTGTTCATCACGCCGTGGCAAAAACCAACGGCCTGCCAGGCGGCCACCATGGTCGCTGTGCGTTCGCTGACCGCCTGCAGCAGTGCCGCATAAGGCTGGGCGGCGTTGCGGCACTCGGGGTAAAAGTTGCCGATCACGAAGTCCGCCAGGGTTTTGAGCTGGGCGTGTTGATCGCTGTAGCTGAAATGTTCGAAATGCCCAAAGCGGATGAAGCTGGGCGCGACCCGCGTCACCACGGCGGCCGTCTCCAGTTCTTCGCGCCGGACCCGGGCGTCCGAACCGGTCATCGCCAGTGCGCGGGTGGTCGGTATGCCCAGGCCGTGCATGGCCTCCGAACAAAGGTACTCGCGGATCGAGCTGCGCAGCACCGCGCGGCCGTCGCCCATGCGGGAGTAGGGCGTCAGGCCCGCGCCCTTGAGCTGGATTTCCTGCGGCCCGGCAGCGGTTTGAAGCTCGCCGAGCAGGATGGCGCGGCCATCGCCGAGTTGCCCGGCCCATTGGCCGAACTGGTGTCCGCTGTAGACGCTGGCCAGGGGCTGCGACCCCTGTGCCACTTTGTTGCCGGTGAACAGGGCCAGCGCTTCCTGCGACGCGAACCAGGGCTCGTCCAGCCCGAGCTCACGCGCCAGCGCCTGGTTGCGGCCGACCCAGTAAGGCGTGGGCAGCGGTGTGGGCTGGAGTTCGGTGAAAAAATCGGGGCCCAGCGCCGCGAAGCGGTTGTTCCATGTCAGGTCCGGAATGAGCGCAGCGGGATCTGTGATGACAGCATTCATGAATAGATTGTCCCCCGCCGCCAACAGCCCCGTGGCTTCAGGGTTAAACATCAGGCTCGGCGGGGGAAGGCTTGTCCGGCGCAGGGCCGGGGCGGGTGGCGTACGCTGCCAGCGCCTGCTCGTCGAGCATGGCGACCCGGCCGAACTCCAGCGACACCAGGCCCAGCTGCTCCATGGATTTGAGGGCGCGGTTGACCGTCTGCCGCGACAGGCCGGCCAGATGTCCCAACTCTTCCTGCGACAGCACCAGCCGGCGCCGGCCCTGCCAGAAGACGCGGCTGAGGTACAGGGCCACGCGCTGCTCGGGCGAGCGCAGCCGCCCGGCCTCGATGATGGTCATGGCCTGGCCCAGGCGGCGGTTCAGGTGCGTCACCAGAAAATGGTTAAAAGGCAGGCAGTCGGCCAGCAGGACATCAAACTCGGTGCGCGGCAGGCACAGCAACACGCTGTCGCGCAGCGCAATCACGTCGTAGCGCCTGGGCTCGGTTTTCAGCACCGAGCCCTCGCCGAACCACTCGCCATCCGGCACGCCGAGGAAGGCCGAGACGCGGCCTTCGGACGAGGTGCTTTGCAGCTTGACCAGGCCGGACAGCACCGCGTACCAGCCTTTGACCGGTGTGCCCGCGGCCAACATCACGTCCCCCTTTCGGCCGGCCTGCGTCAGGGTGCGATCCAGCAGGCGGGCGCGGCTGTCGTCCGGCAGGGCGGCAAACCAGGGCTGGCCGCGCAGAAAACGGTGGTGAGGCAGGGCGGCTTCTTCAAGAATCATGGGGGGGATTGTCCAGTAGCCACAGGGCATGAGGAATGGTGGCCGCTCGGGGCCGACAAATTTCGGGTTTGTACCTAGGAACTGTCGGACCCGCGACATCCCTTGCCTGGCAGATCGCGGCAGTTCATAGTCAGCACCTGTCGCGAGTCGCTGATTGAGCCATCCGCCGTCCCAAATTGAGGGGTACGGGCGTTACCATGCAGCCACGCCGTTGTTGCAGGACAGCGATTTTTTACCGCACAAGAAGGAAACAAGACCATGTTGGGTTTGATGCAAGGCCAGCCGTTGCTGATTTCGTCGCTGATCGATTTTGCGGAGCGCCATCACGGCGATGCGGAGATTGTGTCGCGCCGTGTGGAGGGCGACATCCACCGCTACACCTACCGCGATGTGGCGCGCCGCTCGCGCCAGGTGGCCAAGGCGCTGGATGCGCTGAAGCTGCAGTTCAGTGACCGCATTGCCACACTGGCCTGGAACGGTTATCGGCACCTGGAGCTGTATTTCGGCGTCAGCGGCTCCGGCCGCGTCTTGCACACCCTGAACCCGCGCCTGCATCCCGACCTGGTGTCCTGGATTGCCAACCATGCCGAAGACCAGGTGCTGTTTTTTGACATGTCCTTTTTGCCACTGGTGCAGGCCTTTCACGCGAAGTGCACCACCATCAAGCACTACATTGCTTTGTGCGATGCGGACAAACTTCCGGCCGACAGCGGCATTCCCAACCTGAGCAGTTACGAGGCCTGGATCGCCCCGCATTCGCCTGACTACAGCTGGCCCAGTTTCGACGAAAACTCGGCGTCGAGCATGTGCTACACCAGCGGCACCACCGGCAACCCGAAGGCGGCGCTGTACAGCCACCGCTCGACCATTCTGCATGCCTACGCGGCTGCGCTGCCGGACGTGATGTCCGTCAGTGCGCGCGACGCCATTCTTCCCGTGGTGCCCATGTTCCACGTCAATGCCTGGGGCATTCCGTACTCGGCCGCGCTGACCGGCGCCAAACTGGTGTTTCCCGGCCCGGGCCTGGACGGCAAGTCGGTGTATGAGCTGATCGAGAACGAAAAAGTCACCTACGCTGCGGGCGTGCCGACGGTCTGGCAAATGATGCTGGGCCACATGAAGCCGGCCGGCCTGAAGTTCTCCACCCTCAAACGCACCGTCATTGGCGGCTCGGCCTGCCCGCCGGCCATGATCCATGCCTTCCAGGAAGACTACGGCGTGGAGGTGCTGCACGCCTGGGGCATGACCGAAATGTCGCCGCTCGGAACGCTCTGCACACTGAAAAACAAACACCTGGGCATGTCGAAAGACGAGCAGATGAAGATCCGGCTCAAGCAGGGCCGTGCCATCTACGGCGTGGACATGAAAATCGTCGGCGAGGACGGCAAGGAACTGCCCTGGGACGGCAAGGCTTATGGCGACCTGCATGTGAAAGGGCCGTGGATCGTCGGCGAATACTTCAAGGGCGAGGGCGGTGACCCGCTGATCGACGGCTGGTTTCCGACCGGCGACGTGGCGACCATCGATGCCGACGGCTACATGCAGATCACCGACCGCAGCAAGGACGTGATCAAGTCCGGTGGCGAGTGGATCAGCTCCATCGACATCGAGAACATCGCCGTGGCACACCCCGCCGTTGCCATGGCGGCCTGCATCGGCGTGCGGCACCCGAAGTGGGACGAGCGCCCCATCATTGCCGTCGTGAAAAAGCCCGGCGCCGATGTCACGCGCGAGGAACTGATCAAGTTCTATGAAGGTAAAACCGCCAAATGGCAGATTCCGGACGATGTGGTGTTTGTCGATGCGATTCCGCTAGGCGCCACCGGAAAAATGCTCAAGACACGGCTGCGCGAGCAGCTCAAGGATTACACCTTGCCCGGCGCTTGAGGCAAGGCGGCAGGCCTGCGCAGTTGCCCCGCAAGGGTGCACGTTTTTGCGCAGCGCAGGCGGCCAGGCTTGCGCGGGACGACACCTTGTCACCTGCGCGATAGGCCGGCATATTTTTACGGGCAATCCCCTACGCTGCAGCGCACAAAAACTTGTACTCTGCTCATATCAGTAACCAGGAGACATTAGATGAAGTTGACCCTCAAAATTGTTGCAGCGACGGCCATGTTGATGGCTGCCGGCGCGTCCTTTGCCCAAAAGGGCGAAACCGTGAAGATGGTCCGCATCGACCCTCTCACCGGCCTGCTGGGCCCGGTCGGCGTCAGCCAGATCAAGGGCTACCAGTTTTTTGCTGAAAAATTCAGCGGTGCGGGCAACCCTGCGGGCGTCAAGTTTGAAGTCACGCCCATCGACAACAAGCTCAGCCCGGCCGAAAGCCTGAACGCGCTGAAGGCCGCCATTGACCAGGGCGCGCGCTACATCATCCAGGGCAACGGTTCATCGGTGGCGCTGGCACTGGCCGACGCGGTCGAGAAACACAACGCGCGCAACCCAGGCAAGGAAGTCATGTACCTCAATGACTCCGCCGTCGATCCTGACCTGACCAACGGCAAGTGCAGCTACTGGCACTTCCGCTTTGACGCCGACACCTCCATGAAGATGGAAGCCATGTCCAGCTTCATGGCCAAGCAGCCCGACATCAAGAAGGTCTACTTCCTGAACCAGAACTACTCGCACGGCCACCAGGTCGTGAAGTACGGCAAGGAATCGCTGGCTCGCAAGCGTCCGGACATCCAGGTGGTGGGCGAAGACCTGCACCCGCTGGCACAAACGCGTGACTTTGCGCCCTACATCGCCAAGATCAAGGCTTCGGGCGCCGACACCGTCATCACCGGCAATTGGGGTTCCGACCTGTCCCTGCTGATCAAGGCTGCCAACGAGAACGGCTACAACGGCAAGTTCTTCACTTACTATGCCGGCGTCACGGGCACGCCGACGGCCCTGGGCCAGAACGGCGCCGGCCGTGTGTACCAGATTGCCTACAACCACTACAACATGGGTGGGCAAATGGAAAAGTGGATGAAGGAGTTCAACGCCAAGTACAACGACGACTTCTACACCGGCTCGACCATCCGCATTTTTGAGATGCTGGGTGCGGCCATGGCCAAGGCCAAGTCCACCGACCCGGTGAAAGTGGCTGCGGCGATGGAAGGCCTGAAGGTCAAGAGCTTCAACGGTGAAGTCGAGATGCGCAAGACCGACCACCAGCTGCAACAGGTGCTGTACATGTCGGTCTGGCAAAAAGCCGATGGCAAGTTCCCCTACAGCCCCGAGAAAACCGGCATGACGCTGGCACCGGTCGCCGAGTATCCGAACTACGTGTCCAGCACGCCGACCAGCTGCCAAATGAAGCGTCCCTAACCAGCAGGGCCTGCTGATGCTGTTTTTGCATTCATAGAAAAGCAGCGTTGTCAGGCGCTGGCGCCTGAAGACTGAGCCCGAGCGGGTCGCACCGTATCGGGCTCTTTTATTTCATCGACGAGGAGGGTTTTCCGGAATGGAGTTTTTCATCATCTCGATGCTGAACGGGCTGAGCTACGGGCTCTTGCTGTTCATGCTGAGTTCGGGACTCACGCTGATTTTCAGCATGATGGGCGTGCTTAATTTTGCGCACGCCAGTTTTTACATGCTGGGCGCCTATGTCGGTTACACCGTAGCCCAGTTTGTCGGATTCTGGCCAGCTTTGCTGATTGCACCCCTGGTGGTCGGCGCCCTCGGTGCCGTCTTCGAGCGCCAGTGCCTGCGCAAGGTGCACAAATACGGACATGTGCCCGAGTTGCTGATCACCTTCGGCCTGTCCTATGTGATCGTCGAACTGGTCCAGCTGATCTGGGGACGGATCGCCGTGGAATTCCGCCCGCCCGAACTTCTTCAGGGACCGGCCTTTACGCTGATCAATGACTCCCTCAAGGGTTTGAGCCTGTACTGGGGCGCTGCGCCGGCGGAACTGTGCAGCACGGCCGACGCCGCGGTGCGCATCGTCTGCTCTCCGTTTCCCGCCACACGCGGCTTCATGATGCTGGTGGCCGTGATCATGCTGGCCTCGGTCTGGCTGCTGCTGACCCGCACCCGCATCGGGCTGGTGATCCAGGCTGCGCTGACCCATCCGGAAGCAGTGGAGTCATTGGGGCACAACGTGCCTCGCGTCTTCATGATGGTCTTCGGCGCCGGCTCGGCGCTGGCCGGATTGGCCGGCGTGATCGGCGGCAGCACCTTCCTGACCGAACCGGCCATGGCCGCCACGGTGGGCTCCGTCATTTTTGTGGTGGTGGTGGTGGGCGGCATGGGCTCGCTGTCGGGGGCTTTTGTGGCCTCCATCCTGATCGGCGTGATCCAGACCTTCGCCGTGGCTTTCGATTATTCGCTGGCCACGCTGGCACAACAAATCGGCCTGCCGCTCAGCGCTGCCGTTGCCAACAACTCCTACATCAAACTCACGCTGTCGCAAGTGGCGCCCATTCTCCCTTACCTGTTCCTGGTGCTCATCCTGATCTTCAGGCCGCGCGGCCTGCTCGGAAAGCGGGAGGGCTGAGCCATGAAAACCCACTACCAATTCAAGCCGTTCAATGTCGGGCGCTGGCTGACCTGGGGCCTGTTCGCGCTGCTGCTCGTCGTGTCGCCCAAAATTTTCGGCAGCGGGCTGGCCCTGACGGTGCTGTCGCAAATGGGCATTGCCATCATTGCCTGCCTGTCCTACAACATCTTGCTGGGGCAGGGTGGCATGCTGAGCTTTGGTCATGCTGTCTACACCGGCCTGGGCTCGTTTCTGGCCATTCATGCGCTCAACAGCGTCGGCAGCGGGGCCTTGCCCCTGCCGGTGTCGCTGGTGCCCCTGGTGGGCGGACTGGCGGGCGTCGGTTTTGCCGTGCTGTTCGGTTATGTCACCACGCGCAAGTCGGGCACCACCTTTGCCATGATCACGCTGGGCCTGGGCGAACTGGTGTTTGCGCTGTCGCTGATGATTCCCGAATTTTTCGGCGGGGAAGGCGGCGTTTCGGGCAACCGCATGGTCGGCCAGGCCGTGCTCGGCGTTACCTTCGGGCCGCAGATCCAGGTCTATTACCTGATTGCGCTTTACACCTTTGTGGCCGTTGCCGCCATGTTCGCGTTCACCCGCACGCCGCTGGGACGCATGCTCAATGCGGTGCGGGACAACCCGGAACGCGTCGAGTTCGTCGGCTACGACACGCAGAGGGTCCGCTATTTCGCCTTCATCATCGCCGGTTTTTTTGCCGGCATTTCCGGCGGGCTGGCAGCGCTCAATTTCGAGATTGTCACCGCTGAAGTGGTCGGCGCCGCGCGCTCGGGCGCCTACCTGCTGTTCACCTTTCTCGGCGGCGCCACCTTCTTCTTCGGTCCCATCATCGGCGCTGTACTGATGGTGCTGGCCTTTGTGCTGCTGTCGGAGTACACCCAGGCCTGGCTGCTGTATCTCGGCCTGGTGTTCCTGTTCATGGTGATGTACGCACCCGGCGGCATCGCCAGCCTGATCATGATGAATTTGCGCGTGGCAGCTTTCGGCAAGCTGCGGCAACTGTGGGTCAGCTACCTGGCGATGCTGGTAACGGTACTGGTGTTGCTGGTCGGCGCCGGCGCGATGATCGAGATGGTCTATCACCTGCAGCTGTCCACCTCGCTGGGGTCCAAGCTCCAGTTCATGGGAGTGACGCTGGATGCGAAGAACCTCAACAGCTGGTTTGGCGCAGCCTTTGTGATGCTGACCGGTCTGGGCCTGTTTGAACTCGTGCGGCGCCAGTTCCTGGTCGAATGGGGCGAGATCCAGGAGTACATCGAAAAAGAAATCAAGCGCCGGGAGGCCCTGGCATGAGCTACGCCCTTGAATTGAAAGACCTGCGCAAGAGCTTCGGCAAGACCGAAATCATCCGCGGCGTGAACCTGGCCGTGAATGCCGGGGAACGCGTCGGCATCATCGGCCCCAACGGCGCGGGAAAATCCACCTTGTTCAACCTGATCAGCGGGCGTTTCGAGCCCAGCAGCGGCGACGTTTTGCTGGGTGGCCAGCGCATCAACGGCAAGAAGCCGTTCGAAATCAACCGCATGGGCCTGTCGCGCAGCTTCCAGATCACCAACATTTTCCCCAAGCTCAGTGTGTTTGAAAACCTGCGCTGCGGTGTGCTCTGGAGCTTGGGCTACAAATACACCTTCCTCAAGTTCCTGGCTGACCTGGACGATGCGAATGACCGCGCCGACGAACTCATGAAAATGATCAAACTCGATAAAAAGCGCGATGTATTGGCCATCAACCTGACCTATGCGGAGCAACGCGCGCTGGAGATCGGCATCACCATCGCCGGGGGCGCCGGCGTCATCCTGCTGGACGAGCCGACGGCAGGCATGAGCCGCAGCGAAACCAGCCGCTTCATCAACCTGATCAAGGAAGTGACCGTGGGCAAAACCCTGCTGACGGTGGAACACGACATGGGCGTGGTGTTCGGCCTGGCCGACCGGATTGCGGTGGTGGTCTATGGCGAGGTACTGGCTTTCGACACGCCTGACGCGGTGCGTGCCAACCCGCGCGTGCAGGAGGCTTATCTGGGCTCTCATGTCGCTGACGCCCAGGCAGGGAGCCACTGATATGTTGAAAATCGAAAACCTCCACGCCTATTACGGCAAGAGCCATGTGTTGCATGGCGTTCATTTTGATGTTCAGCCGGGTGAAATCGTGGCCCTGCTGGGACGCAACGGCTCCGGCCGCTCCACCACCGCCAAGGCCATCATGGGCCTGGTGGATTGCCAGGGCGACATCCAGTGGAAAGGCAAGCAGATCGCCGGCCGCAAGGCCTACGAGGTTGCGCACCTGGGCATCGGTTATGTGCCCGAGAACCGCGACATTTTCCCGACGCTGACGGTTCACCAGAACCTGATGCTGGGGCAAAAAGGCAAGGGCAAGGGCAGCCGCTGGTCCTTCGAAGACATGTACCAGATGTTTCCGCGGCTCAGGGAACGCCAGCACACCGAGGCCGGCGTATTGTCCGGGGGTGAGCAGCAGATGCTGACCCTGTGCCGTGCGCTGATGGGTGACCCGGACCTGATCATCATCGACGAGCCGACCGAAGGGCTGGCGCCCAAGATTGTCGAGCTGGTGGGTCAATACCTGCAGACCCTGAAGGCCAAGGGCATTTCGGTGCTGCTGATCGAGCAGAAATTGACAATCGCCATGGCGATTTCGGACCGCGCGCTGGTCATGGGCCACGGCAGCATCGTGTTTCAGGGCACGCCGGACAGCCTTCGCGCTGACGCCTATATTCGTAAGGAATGGCTGGAGGTCTGAGAACCTCGGAGTCGAAGACTGCAAGCCTGGTTTTGTCGCGGCAGGGACAATCAGGCGGCCCGCAGGGTTGCACTGCAACATAAGCTCTCTACAATAAGAAAAGAACGGTCGTACTATTTTGGCGGTCCGACGATCTGCTGCGAGCAGGCGGCCGGTTAGCAATCACGCATTAAAGGAAAACACATGACAGCGAAATACGAAGTCCACGGCAGTGTGGCGGTGATCACCCTCGACAACCCGCCCGTCAACGGACTGGGTCATGCGACCCGTCTGGCCATCACGGCCGGGTTGCAGCAGGCCAATGCTGATTCAGCTGTCAAATCCATCGTGCTGACCGGCGCCGGCAAGGCCTTCTCGGGCGGCGCCGACATCAAGGAGTTCGGCACGCCCAAGGCTCTGGCTGAACCCAACCTGCTCAGCGTGATCCTGGCCGTCGAGAACTCGTCCAAACCCGTGGTGGCTGCCGTGCATTCAGTGTGCATGGGCGGCGGCCTGGAACTGGCGCTCGGCTGCCACTACCGCATTGCAGCGCCCGGCACCAATGTGGCCCTGCCCGAAGTCAAGCTGGGCCTGATCCCCGGCGCCGGCGGCACGCAGCGCCTGCCGCGTGCACTCGGCGTTGAGCCCGCGCTCAACATGATTGTCAGTGGCGAGCCGGTCAAGAGTGAACTGCTGGCCCAGATTCCCGGCCAAAAACTGTTCGACAAGATGTCGGCCTCCGCCGAGTCCCTGGCCGAGGAGGCTTTGGCCTTCGCCCAGGCCATCTCCGACACCCGGCCTTTGCCGCTGGTGCGCAATTTGCCGTGCAAACACCGCAATGGCGACGCCTACTTCCAGTTCGCGCGCAACATGGTCAAGGGCATGGCGAAAAACTTCCCGGCGCCCGCCAAATGCGTGGATGCGGTCGAAGCCGCTACGAAGAAAAAATTCGACGACGGCATGCTGTTCGAGCGCGAGAACTTCATCAACCTGATGTGGACGACCGAAAGCCGGGCGCTGCGCCATATTTTTGCGGCCGAACGTGCAGCCTCGAAGATCCCCGATGTGCCGGAAGACACCGTCAAGCGCGAGATCAAGTCGGTGGCCGTGATCGGCGCCGGCACCATGGGCGGCGGCATTGCCATGAACTTCCTGAACGCCGGTATTCCGGTCAAGATGCTGGAGATGAAGCAGGAGGCCCTCGACAAGGGCATCGGCATCATTCGCAAAAACTACGAATCCCAGGTCAAACGCGGCAAGCTCAAGCAGGACAAATACGACCAGCGCATGGCCCTGCTGAGCACCACGCTGAGCTACGACGACCTGAAAGATGCCGACATGGTGATCGAAGCCGTGTTTGAGGAAATGGGCGTCAAGGAAAAAGTCTTCAGGGAGCTGGACCGCGTGATGAAGCCCGGCGCCATCCTCGCGTCCAACACCTCGACCCTGGACGTCAACACGATTGCCTCGTTCACGAAACGCCCGCAGGACGTGGTGGGCATGCATTTCTTCAGCCCGGCCAATGTGATGAAGCTGCTCGAAGTCATTCGCGGTGAGAAAACCGCCAAGGACGTGCTGGCCACCGTGATGGCCGTCAGCAAGAAGATCAAGAAGACCGCCGTGGTTTCCGGCGTCTGCGACGGCTTCATCGGCAACCGCATGATCGAGCAGTACGGCCGCCAGGGCGGTTTCCTGCTTGACGAGGGCTGCACACCGGCCCAGGTCGACAAGGCGATGGAAAAATTCGGCATGGCCATGGGCCCGTTCCGCATGGGCGACCTGGCCGGCAACGACATCGGCTGGGCCATCCGCAAGCGCCGCTACACCGAAAAGCCGGACATGAAATACAGCAAGACGGCTGACCTGCTGTGCGAGAAGGGCCGCTTCGGCCAGAAGACCGGCGCAGGCTGGTACGACTATGTGCCCGGCAAACGCGACGCCGTGCCGAATGCCGAGGTGGTCAAGATGATCGAAGACCACCGCGCCGCCCAGGGCATCACGCCGCGCAAGATTTCCGACGAAGAGATCGTCCAGCGCTTGGTTTACGCCCTGGTCAACGAGGCCGCCCACATCCTCGAAGAAGGCATTGCCTCGAAGGCCAGCGACATCGACATGGTGTACCTGATGGGTTATGGCTTTCCGATCTACCGCGGTGGCCCCATGCTGTACGCGGACCAGGTGGGTCTGTTCAACGTGGTGCAGAGCATGCAGCGTTTTGCCCAGAACCCGCTGGACGACGCGAAATTCTGGCAGCCCGCGCCATTGCTGGCCAAGCTGGCCGCCGAAGGCAAGACTTTTAACTAATTCCCGGAGAAATTCATGACTTCAGCCGTAATCGTTTCCACCGCCCGCACCCCCCTGGCCAAAAGCTGGAAGGGCTCCTTCAACATGACCCACGGCGCGACCCTGGGCGGCCATGCGGTCGAACACGCGATCAAACGCGCCGGCATCGAAGCCGGTGAGGTTGATGATGTGATCATGGGCTGCGCCAACCCCGAAGGCGCGACCGGCGCCAACATCGCGCGCCAGGTCGCCCTGCGTGCCGGTTGCCCCATCACCGTTTCCGGCGTCACGGTCAATCGCTTTTGCTCGTCCGGCCTGCAGACGATCGCGCTGGCAGCCCAGCGCATCATTGCCGGCGAAGCCGATGTCTACGTGGCCGGTGGCGTTGAAAGCATCTCCTGCGTGCAGCAGGAAATGAACACCCACATGCTGGCCGACTCCTGGCTCGCCAAAAACAAGCCCGAGATCTACTGGAACATGTTGCAGACGGCCGAGCAGGTTGCCAAGCGTTACGGCATCAGCCGCGAGCAAATGGACGAATACGGCGCGGCCAGCCAGCAAAAAGCCACGGCCGCGCTGGCCGCCGGCCTGTTCGATGCCGAAATCGCGCCCATCACCGTCACCATGGGTGTGGCCGATGCGGTCATGGGCCTGACGACCAAAGACGTGACCGTCAGCAAGGACGAAGGCATCCGCGAAGGCACGACCAAGGAAGGCATCAGCGGCATCAAACCGGCCATTCCCGGCGGCGTGATTTCGGCTGGCAATGCCAGCCAGTTCTCCGACGGCGGCGGCGCTGTGGTCGTGATGAACGAAACCCTGGCCGAGAAAAAAGGCCTGAAACCCCTGGGCCGCTTCCTCGGCTTCTCGGTGGCCGGCTGCGAGCCTGACGAGATGGGCATAGGCCCCGTGTACGCCATCCCCAAAGTGCTGGCGCGACTGGGCCTGAAGGTCAGCGACATTGACCTGTGGGAGCTCAATGAAGCGTTTGCGGTGCAGGTGATTTATTGCCGCGACAAGCTGGGCATCCCGATGGACAAGCTCAACGTCAACGGCGGCGCGATTGCGGTCGGCCACCCCTACGGTGTCAGCGGCCAGCGCCTGACCGGCCACGCCCTGATCGAAGGCAAGCGCCGCGGCGCCAAGCTGGTCTGCGTGACCATGTGTATCGGCGGCGGCATGGGTGCGGCGGGTATTTTCGAAGTTCTGTAAAACGACTTTCAGTCATCCCTGCGGCTTGTCACCCCGGCACCTGCCTGTCATGCCGGACCTGATCCGGCATCCATGGTGGTTGTGACGCGCAATATCGGTCAGCGTGACATGGATCCCGGATCGAGTCCGGGATGACAATTTCCTGGAGCTCATCCCATGTCTTTGCGTCCCACCCTCGACTTCCTCCTCTACAACTGGCTGGGCGCCGAGTCGCTGAACCAGCGCGAGCGTTTTGCCGACCATTCGCGCGAAACCTTTGACGCGGTGTTCGACACCTGTGAACGCATCGCGCGCGAGAAATACGCGCCGTTCAACCGCCTGGTGGATACCCAGGAGCCGCATTTCGACGGCGAAAAAGTCATCCTGCCGCAGGCCACGCATGACGCGCACAAGGCCTATGCCGGCTCCGGCATGCTGAGCGCAGCACAGGACTACGATGAAGGCGGCATGCAACTGCCTTACACGATTGAAGCGGCAGCCAACTGCTTTTTCGCCATGGCCTCGGTCAGCATAGGCTCCAGCCTGCTGACCAAGGGCAATGCCAACCTGCTGCTCGTGCACGGCACCGAGGCGCAGAAAGAAGTGTTTGCGCGCAACGAATTTGCCGGGCGCTTCTCGGGCACCATGTGTTTGTCCGAACCGCAGGCCGGCTCCTCGCTGAGCGACATCACGACCCGCGCCGTGCCGGATGGCGACGATTTCGAGGCTGAGGCGCTGGGACCGCGCTACCGGCTGACCGGCAACAAGATGTGGATCTCGTCGGGCGAACACGAGTTGACCGAAAACATCATCCACCTGGTGCTGGCCAAGATCCCGGGGCCGGACGGCAAACTGATTGCGGGCACGCGCGGCATCTCGCTGTTCATCGTGCCCAAGAAGATGGTGGGTGTGGACGGCCAGCTGACTGGCGAGCGCAATGACGTCGCACTTGCCGGCCTGAACCACAAGCTGGGCTGGCGCGGCACCACCAACACGCTGCTCAATTTCGGCGAAGGTAAATATCCAGTGGACGGCAAAGCAGGGGCCATCGGCTACCTGGTCGGCAAGCCGCATGAAGGCCTGCGCTGCATGTTCCACATGATGAACGAGGCGCGCATCGGTGTGGGCACGGCCGCCGTCATGCTGGGCATGGCCGGTTATTACGCCTCGCTGGACTACGCGAAGAACCGGCCGCAGGGCAGGCCGGTAGGCCTTCGGCCTTTGGACAAGAGCTCTGGAAGCGGCGCGAGCGCCGCGGGCAAAGACTCCACCCAGCCGCAGGTGCGCATCATCGAACATGCCGATGTCAAACGCATGTTGCTGGCCCAGAAAAGTTATTGCGAAGGCGCGCTGGCGCTGGAGCTGTACTGCGCACGCCTGGTGGACGAGCAGCACACGGCTGACGCACAGGCGGCCGATGAAGCGCGCCTCCTGCTGGAGGTGCTGACGCCGATCGCCAAAAGCTGGCCCAGCGAGTGGTGCCTGGAAGCGAACTCGCTGGCGATCCAGATCCACGGCGGCTACGGCTACACGCGCGACTTTCCGGTCGAGCAGTACTGGCGCGACAACCGCCTGAACATGATCCATGAAGGCACCCACGGCATCCAGGCCACCGACCTGCTGGGCCGCAAGGTGTTGATGGAAGGCGGCAAGGGCTTGAGCCTGCTGGCGGCGCGCATCGACGCCACCATCGCGCGGGCCCTCCAGGTGCCCGAGCTCGCCGCACATGCCAAAGCCTTGGCCCAGGCACTGCAGCAGGTGGGCGCGACCACGAAGGCCGCCTGGGCCACCGGCAATCCGCAGGATGCACTGGCCAATGCCGTGCCCTATATGCAAGGCTTCGGCCACACCGTGCTGGCCTGGATCTGGCTGGACGTGGCGCTTGCAGCGCTGCAGGCCGATGCTACGAAATCCATAGCGGCCACCGCAGGTAAGATGGGGGCCATGCGCTACTTTTATCATTACGAGCTGCCCAAAATCGGCGCGTGGCTCCAGGTGGTCGCCTCCCGCGATCCGACCTGCGCCGATTTGCCGGAGGAAGCGTTTTAATGGGTTTTTTCAAGGAAACCGGCAGCACCACGCCGAGCAAAACCATCGCCCGGCTGCAGTTGCTGATCTGGGTGCTGATTTATGCCGGCCTGCTCACGCTGGTGCTGGGCCTGTCGCTGCAGCGCCTGGGCGATACGCTGGGCTGGTCCCTGGTGGTCGGCGGCGGCATCGTGGCCGCCATCGGTTTTGTACTGATCTATGTGCGCTCGCGCCTGACCCCCGAAAACTGACGCCTCCACCGTCCACCGTCCACCGTGCGACAGCAGGGCAGCGCGTATTGCGCGACACTCATTTCCATCTTTTCGAACAACAAGGAGCCCGACCATGACCCGTACCATCCAGCAACTGTTTGATCTCACCGGAAAAACCGCGCTGGTTACCGGCGGCTCGCGCGGCCTCGGCCTGCAGCTGGCGCAGGCCCTGGGCGAAGCCGGCGCGAAGATCATGCTGAGTTCGCGCAAGGCGGAAGACCTCGAGGAGTCGGCCGCCGCGCTCAAGGCGGCCGGCATCAGCGTGGACTGGATCGCCGCCGACTGCGCCAAGGAGGCTGATATTCGCGGCCTGGCCGATGAAACCATCAAGCGTTTCGGCCATGTCGATATCCTGGTCAACAACGCCGGCGCCGCCTGGGGCGCGCCTGCCGAAGACCACCCGGTGGAAGCCTGGGACAAGGTCATGAACCTGAACATCCGCGGCTACTTCATCCTGAGCCAGCACATCGCCAAACGCAGCATGATTGCGCGCCGCTCGGGCCGCATCATCAACGTCGCCTCCATCGCCGGCCTGGGCGGCAACCCGCCCGAGATGACCACGGTGGCCTACAACACCTCCAAGGGCGCGGTCATCAACTTCACGCGTGCGCTCGGTTGCGAATGGGGCAAGTACAACATCACCGTCAACGCCATTTGCCCGGGCTTTTTCCCGAGCAAGATGACGGTTGGCACGCTCAAGGCCCTGGGCGAAGAAAAACTCGCGGCCCACGCGCCGTTGCTGCGCCTGGGCGACGACGAAGACCTCAAGGGCCTGTGTGTTCTTTACGCTTCGGATGCCGGCAAACACATCACGGCGCAGTGGCTGGCGGTGGACGGTGGCGTCTCGTCAGTCACGGGTGGTTGAGCAAGCATGAGCTTCGGCGTCGACATCCCCTTTGTCCATCACCTCGGGTTCGAGCTGATGCTGTTCGAGGGCGGGGCATCACAGATCGACTACACGCCCTTGCCCGAACACCTGAACTCGTTTCATGTGACCCACGGCGGCGCGCTGATGACCTTGCAGGATGTGGTCATGGCAACGGCCGCGCGCAGCGTGCAGCCCGACATGGGCGTGGTTACCATCGAGATGAAAACCAGCTTCATGCGGCCCGCGCCCGGCGACGGCAGCAAGCTGACCGCCAAAGGCCGGCTGATCCACCGCACCGCGACCATGGCTTTTACCGAGGGCACGGTCTATGACGCTGAAGGCCGGATCTGCTCGCATGCCACAGGCACCTTCAAGTATGTCAAACGTCTGGCAGTAGGGCCAAAGGGCGTGAATTCGCTCAATACGGTCATTTCGACAGATTAGCCCGTTTCACCAGATTTTTTAAGCAAAATCGTGCTTCAGCCCCCGTCCAGCGGGAGCCAGCAGCTCTCAAATTAATAGCATTTCAGGAGACTTTCATGCCAAAAAACCAGCAAATCCTTCTCGACAACCGTCCCGTCGGTGAAGCTGTCGCGGCCAACTTCAAGCTCGTCAGCAGCGACACGCCGGCGCTGGCCGACGGCCAGGTGCTGGTGCGCCACCATTTCATGAGCCTGGACCCCTACATGCGCGGCCGCATGAACGATGCCAAGAGTTATGCCCAGCCGCAGGCGCTGGGCCAGGTGATGGGCGGCGGCACGGCCGGCGAAGTGGTCGAGTCGAAAAACCCGAAGTTTGCCGTGGGCGACAAGGTGGTCGGCATGGGCGGCTGGCAGGAGTACAGCGTGGTGGACGCCAACCAGCCCGGCGCGCTGCGCAAGGTCGACACCACGCATGTGCCCTTGTCGCACTACCTGGGCGCAGTCGGCATGCCCGGCGTGACGGCCTGGTATGGCCTGGTGAAAATCATTGAGCCGAAAGCCGGCCAGACCGTGGTGGTCAGTGCCGCCACCGGCGCGGTAGGTAGTGCTTTCGGCGCGCTGGCCAAGGCGCGCGGCTGCCGCGCTATCGGCATTGCCGGTGGCCCGGACAAATGCAAATACGCGGTGGACGAACTGGGCTTCGATGTCTGCATCGACTACAAGCAGCACAAGGATGCAGCCTCGCTGTCGAAGGCACTCAAGGAAGCCTGCCCCGACGGCATCGACGGTTACTTCGAAAACGTCGGCGGGATGATTCTTGACGCCGTGCTCAGCCGCATGAACGCCTTCGGCCGCATTGCCCTGTGCGGCATGATCGCCGGGTACGACGGCCAGCCGCTGCCCATGAGCTACCCGCAGCTGATTTTGACGAATCGCCTGAAAATCCAGGGCTTCATCGTCAGCGAACACATGGAAGTCTGGCCGGAAGCGCTGAAGGAGCTCGGCACCCTGGTCGGCACCGGCAAGCTCACGCCGCGCGAAACGATTGCGCAGGGTATTGCAGCGGCGCCTGAAGCCTTTCTCGGCCTCCTGAAAGGCAGGAACTTCGGCAAGCAGCTCGTTAAATTGGTCTGAATCCGTTGACTGCGGACTGAGCGGAGGTGCACATGACCCACGACGTCTTCAACCAGCCAGCGCCGCTGGTCGACTACAACCTGTTCGAGACCAACCGGCCACTGCGCGATGCACTGACATTCAACGCGCCCTCGCTGGCGACGGCCGAGCTGTCGGCATTGGGCGCCAGACTCGGCAGCGCGGAGATGCAGTCTCACGCAAGGCTGGCCAATGTGCACACGCCGGTGCTGCACAGCCATGACCGTTTTGGCCGGCGCGTGGATCAGGTCGAATTCCATCCGGGTTACCACGCGCTGATGAAACTCTCCGTGGGTGCGGGCCTGCATGGCACGCCGTGGTCCGGCCAGCGTGAGTCAGCCCATGTGCTCAGGGCAACGGGCTTCATGCTGTTCACCGAGCTCGAACCGTCCACCCTGTGCCCGATTTCGATGACCTACGCGGTCACCCCGGCCCTGCGCAGCAACGCGGCCATCCACGCCGACTGGGCGCCCAAACTCACCAGCCGCCAGTACGACCCGGCCCTCAAACTGTTCTCCGAAAAAACCGGCGTGACCATGGGCATGGGCATGACCGAAAAGCAGGGCGGCTCCGACGTGCGCGCCAACACAACGCAGGCCTCACCCGACGGCAGCGATCACTGGGGCAAGCGCTACCGGCTGATGGGTCACAAATGGTTTTTCTCGGCCCCCATGTGCGACGCCTTCCTGGTGCTGGCGCAGGCGCCGGCCGGGCTGAGCTGCTTTTTTCTGCCGCGCATCCTGCCCGATGGCTCGCTCAATACCATCCGCATCCAGCGCCTGAAGGACAAACTCGGCAACAAGGCCAACGCCAGTTCCGAAGTCGAATTTGAAAACGCCACGGCCTGGCTGGTCGGCGAAGAAGGCCGTGGTATCCCGCAAATCCTGGAGATGGGCACCATGACGCGGCTCGACTGCGCCTTGGGCACCAGTGGGCTGATGCGGCAGTCTCTGAGCATTGCGCTGAACCACTGCGCCCAGCGCCAGGCTTTCGGCAAACCACTGAGCGCCCAGCCCTTGATGCGCAATGTGCTGGCCGACCTGGCGCTCGAATCCGAAGCCGCCACCGCGCTGGCCATGCGCCTGGCGCGCGCCTTTGACCACAGCAGCGATGCGCATGAACAAGCCATGGCGCGCCTGCTGACGCCGGTCGCCAAGTTCTGGATTTGCAAGCGCGGCAGCCATTTCGCCCAGGAGGCCATGGAGTGCCTGGGCGGCAACGGCTATGTGGAGGAGGGCGGTGAAGGCATCATGGCCCGCATCTACCGCGAGATGCCGCTCAACTCGATCTGGGAAGGCGCCGGCAACATCATGGCGCTGGACCTGCTGCGCGCCTTGCGCAAAGGCGATGCCGCGGCCGCATTGGCGCACGAACTGGCGCCGGCCAAAGGCGCGCACCCCGCGCTCGACCGTCTGGCTGGCGCCTTGCCGACCCGTGTGGAAGAGATGGCCACGGAAATCGAGGCGCGCCGCCTGGCGCAGGATGTGGCGCTGGCCGTTCAGGCTGCGCTGCTGTACCAGACGGCACCGCCCGCCGTATTTGGCGCTTTCTGCGACTCGCGCCTCGCCGGCAACTGGGGACAGGCCTTTGGCACGCTGGGAGCCGGTGTGGATTTCGATGCGCTGATCCAGCGCGCCATGCCGCAGTAACCATTCAAGGAGACACACGATGGCCGACCTGATTCTTCACCATTACCCCAACTCGCCATTCTCGGAAAAAGTCCGCCTGATCCTCGGCTACAAAAAGCTCGCCTGGAAGTCGGTGGTCATCCCAGCCATCATGCCCAAGCCGGATGTATTGGCACTGACAGGCGGTTACCGCAAGACACCGTTCCTGCAGGTCGGCGCCGACATTTATTGCGACAGTGCGCTGATCTGTGACGTGCTGGAGCATCTTCAGCCCACACCGTCGATCTACCCCGAGCCGTCCAAGGGGCTGGCCCGCACCATCGCGCAGTGGGCCGACGGCACCCTGTTCTGGGCGGCGATGGCGCACAACCTCGGCCCCAGGGGGGCAGCGCACATGTTTGCCGGCGCGCCGCCTGAAGCAGCCAAAGCCTTCGGCGATGACCGCAAGGCCATGAGCATCAACATGACGCGCCTGCGGCCGGCCGACGCAGCAGCGGCGTACAAGTCCTACCTGCGGCGCCTGTCCGACATGCTTGACGACCAGCCTTTCCTGCTGGGCCAAGTGCCCTGCATCGCCGACTTCGCGGCCTACCACCCGCTCTGGTTTACCAAAGTGCGTACACCTGTGGTCGCCGATATTCTGGAGCACACCCCCGCAGTGATCGAATGGATGGCCCGCATGAACGCTATCGGCCAGGGCAGCATGGAAAAATTTGACGCCGCCGGCGCGATTGCCGTGGCGGCCGCAGCCCAGCCGATGGCAGTGGGCCACGGCCTGCTGCGTGACAGCACCTTCCAGGACGAACACGGCATTGCGCTGGGCAGCCAGGTCAGCATCACTGCCGAAAGTTTTGGACCCGAGCCGACCGAGGGCGAACTGATCGCCGCAACCCGCACGCACTACACCTTGAGCCGCAGCGATGAGCGCACCGGCAAGCTCCATGTTCATTTCCCGCGCATTGGCTATGTGCTCAAAAAAGCGGAAGCCTGAGGCTTTCGACAACCCGACAAACAAGGACAAGACATGATCACGGACTTCAAAGGCAAAACCGCCGTTCTCACCGGCGCGGGTTCAGGCTTCGGCCTGGAGTGTGCGCGCATAGGTGCCCGGCTGGGCATGAACCTGGTGCTGGCCGATGTGCAGCAGGATGCGCTCGACAAGGCCGTCGCCGAAATATCAGCAACTGGCGCGCCGGTCCTGCCCTTCCGGCTCGATGTGTCCAAAGCCGCCGAGGTCGAGGCCCTGGGTGCGGCCGTGCTGGCGCGTTTCGGCGCGCCGCATTTTGTCTTCAACAACGCCGGCGTGGGCGCGGGCGGCCTGATCTGGGAGAACACGCTGAAAGACTGGGAATGGGTCATCGGCGTCAACCTGATGGGCGTGGCCCATGGCGTGCGGGTGTTCACGCCCATGATGCTGGACGCCGCCGCCAAAGATCCGGCCTGGCAAGGCCACATCGTCAACACCGCCAGCATGGCCGGCCTGCTCAACGCGCCCAACATGGGCATTTACAACGTCAGCAAACATGCGGTGGTCAGCATGAGCGAGACGCTGTACCAGGACCTGTCGCTGGTGACCGACCAGATCAGCGCCTCGGTGCTCTGCCCCTTCTTTGTGCCCACCGGCATCAGCCAGAGCCACCGCAACCGTCCTGGCGAACTGGAAGCAGCCAAACCGACGCGCAGCCAGCTGATCGGCCAGGCCATGAGCGACAAGGCCGTGGGCTCCGGCAAGGTCACGGCGGCCGATGTGGCGCAAAAAGTGTTTGATGCGGTGGCGGCCAATCAGTTCTACATCTACAGCCATCCCAAAGCGATTGGTTCAGTGCAGACGCGACTGGAGGACATTCTTCAGGCACGCAATCCGACCAGCCCGTTTGCGCACAAGCCCGAGCTTGGCGAGGACTTGAAAAAGGCCTTGCGCGAGGCTTGAGCCGCGGCGTCTGCCCTCAACGGTACTTCGCCGCCGAGATGAATTCCGAAAATGTCTCGCACCAGACCAGTACCGTGTTGTACTGCGTCACATCCACGCCCTCGGGCACCGGCACGATGAAGTTCTCGAAGGTCTTGATGTCGCCAAGCCGTGCGGAGCGGGACTTGACCTTGAGGAACTGGGCTTCGTTCTCCACAAACTCCGGCACCAGGTAGAGCTTGTAGTCGGGGCCGGGCGAGACCTTGCCGATCAGCGCAATGGTTTGTTTGCCGACAGAAATTTCGCCTTCACCCCAATGCAGCAGGTCGCTCCCGGCGAGGTCCCGGCGAAACTGCGCCCGAAAATCCGATTTGCCGGCAATCGCCTGGACGATGGCAACGGACGGCGGCGTAGGCGCGGTGAGGATGGGCAGCAGGTAAATGCCCAGAACAAAACCGGCCAGCAGCACCGCGAGGTGCGAAATCAGCAAAAAAAGTGCTTTTTTCATGGCTGATTATCAAGCCTTGCATTGCAGGCTCAGCGCCTGCAGGGTTTTGCCGCTTTGCGGCTCGAACACCACCAGATTGATCTGGCGCTCATGGCCGGGCGTCGCTGCAATGCTGCGAAAGCCCAGTTTTTTGGGGCTGGCGTCGGGGCTTTTGTATTCCCCCGCCTGGGTGTACTGGCGCACCACGAAGTCGTGCTTCAAAAACTCGCCGGCGTTTTCACCGGCTTTGACTTTCGAGTTGTGACCGTGTTCGGTCACGGTCCAGTAGGCCGCCCAGGGCTGCGCGGCGCCTGAGGCGGCTGTGGGCGTCACTGTGGCCTCGAACTGGTCGTCGGCCAGCCGCTTGATGGTGATGTGGGTGCGCGCGGTGTCACGCGTGCCCACGATGCGGGACTCGGCGTTGCCCCATTGCGGCCAGTCGCGGCCATTGAGCACCACCTGTGGCGTGTAGATATTGCGCAGCCGGTTGTTGATGGCGACTTCGCGTTGCCGCTGGGTGTAGGCCGGCGTGGCAAAACGGTCCACCCAGCCAATGTAGTCCCAGTAGCCGACGTGAAAGGCCTGCACCACGAGGTCTTTGCCCTTGAAGGTCGAAGCCCACTTGTCGGCCGGTGGGCAGGAGCTGCAGCCTTCCGAGGTGTACAGCTCAAGCACCGGCGTCACCAGCGGTCCGGAACTGGCTGCGCACTGGCCTTGCATGCCAAATGAGGTGGTAGCCCCCGCCCACAATGCACAGGCAGCTATGATTTTAGGAGTAAATGCAGCCATAACCAAGGTCCTTCAGAGCGGTGACCTCGGTTTGTCGCACGAGCGCGAGCATTCTTACGTGACTTTGAGCGCCGGCGCGGAGGCATCGGTTAGATCAGCGGCGGCGTATCGGTGCGCACCGGCGTGCGGCGTACACCATCGCGGCTTTCCAGCCGGTCTTCCAGCTCGCCAATGTAGGCGGCCAGGGTGTTGCCGGACTGGTCGATTTTCGTTGCAATGGCCTGCTGGGTTTGCGCAAGGCGTTCGTTCAGCACCGTGGCATGGGCGGCTTCACGCTGGTTGGCGGCGATGGCCTGGGCTTCGAGGTAGCTGCGAAGTTCGGTAAAACGGGAGGCCTCGGCCTTGTCGGCCAGTTCGCGCTGGGCGTGCAGTTCGCGCGCGGTCTGGCGGGTTTCGAGCAAATGGGTGCTCTGGATGTACAGCGTGGTCGCCAGAAACAGCAGCAAGGCAGTCGCCAGAATCACCAGCATGACCAGGCCAAGCGGCGCCTCCACCGTGGTGAACCCCAGGCTCAGCAAGGCGGGGCGGGTGAATTCGTCCATGTTCAGCGCGGCAAAACCGGCCATCAGCACAATGGCAACAATCAACACAATGGTTCGGGTACGCATGCTCGGAACTCCTGAAATGGGAAGCCCCCATCTTCCTGCGGCAGGGCTGGCGCTGTCTGTAGGAAAAAGGCCTGAATCAGCCCGGTCCGGGCACCCGCGGATCCGGCGGTGAGCGCGGCCCGATGGAAGGGGCCTCTTCGATCGCATCGGCAGCTTCCTCGTTCAGCGCCGTGCCGGCTTTTTTCGGCCGGGTCAGGGGCGCCGGTGTCCAGCGGCCGCCGTGCATCAGATTGATGCCGCTCTGAATGTCGCCGGCCAGTTGCAGTTGCAGGCGTTCGGCATCGCGGCGGCGGATGTCTTCGGCGATCTCAAGCACCTCGGCGTCGGCCACACCGAGCTGGCGCAAGGCAGCACTGCTGAAGGCCATGGCCGATTCGAAGGTCTCGCGCATCTGGTAGTCCACGCCGCGCTTGATCAGCTCGATCGCGTGCTGCCGGTCGTAAGAGCGCGCCAGGATGGGCGTCAGCGGAAACTCGTGTTTGGCCAGCTCGACGATACGGGTCGTGGCCTCCTTGTTGTCCACACAGACCAGGATGGCCCGCGCATGCGAGGCGCCGCTGGCGTGCAACACGTCCATGCGCGTGCCGTCGCCGTAATAGACCTTGAAGCCGAACTGCGCCGCGCTGCGGATCATGTCGGTGTCGTTTTCGATCAGCGCGATGTCGATGCCGCGCGCCAGCAGCGCCTGGCTGGCGATCTGGCCGAAACGGCCGAAGCCGATGATCAGCACGCTGCCCTTGATCTCGCGCGCTTCCTCCACGCTTTCGATGCCGTCCATGTCGGGCTCGGCATCTGCCGGCGTGACCCAGCGCAGCGCAAACACCGCCAGCGGCGTCAGTGCCATCGAGATGATGATGGTGGCGGTGAGGATGGCGTTGACACTGGCTTCGACAATGCCGGCGGCTGCCGCAGCCGAATACAGCACAAAAGCGAACTCGCCGCCCTGGGCCATCAGTGCAGTGCGTTGCAAGGCATCGCCGTGGCTGGATTTCGTCACCCGCGCCACGGCGTAAATGCCCAGGCCCTTGAAGACCATGTAGGCCAGCACACCGCCGAGAATCAGCGGCCAGTCGGCCAGCACCAGCGGGATGTCCAGCGACATGCCCACTCCCATGAAAAACAGGCCCAGCAAAATGCCGCGAAACGGCTCGATGTCGGCCTCGAGCTGATGCCGGAAGGTCGACTCGGACAACATCACACCGGCGGCAAAGGCGCCCATGGCCATGGACAAGCCACCCCACTGCATGGCCAGCGCCGAGCCCAGCACCACCAGCAGCGCGGCGGCGGTCATGACCTCGCGGGCGTGCGCCCGGGCCAGGATGCGGAACAGCGGGTTCAGCAGCCAGCGGCTGACCGCCACCAGGCCGATGATGGCAGCCAGCGCCGCACCAATCGTGACCCAGCGCGACACGCCGTCGGCGGTATCCGGCGCCATGAAGGCAACGATGGCCAGCAGCGGCACGATCGCCAGGTCTTCCAGCAGCAGGATGGACACCATGCGCTGGCCGCGCGGCGTGGAAGTGTCGCCGCGCTCGTCGAGCAACTGCATCACGATGGCGGTGGACGAAAGCACAAAACCCATGGCAGCGATAAAGGCCACCGGCAGCTTGAGCCCGGCGGCCGCGCCGACGGCAGTCAGCAGCGCGCCGCAGACCACCACCTGCGCCAGGCCCAGGCCGAAAATTTCGCGGCGCAGCTTCCACAGGCGCGTCGGCTGCATCTCGAGACCGATCACAAACAAAAACATCACCACGCCGAGTTCGGCCACATGCAGGATGGTTGCGGCGTCGCTGAAAAAACCCATGCCGAAGGGGCCGATGGCCAGGCCCGCCGCCAGGTAACCGAGCACCGAACCCAGGCCCAGGCGCTTGAACAGGGGCACGGCCAGCACGCCAGCGGCCAGCAAAACCACCACTTTGACGAGCTCACTGCCTTGTTCGACTGCCATGAATGTCCTGTGTGCTGCTGGATGGAAAAGACGGGGAAGGGGAGGTGAACATGGTAGCGGACTTTGGCGGCCGGCCGGCGCTGCCGCATGTGGCAAACTCGCCCCCTTTCTCCCCGCGCATTCCAGAACTACATGCAAAAAATCATTCGCCAGATCGCCGCCGAAATCAAGGTCCAGGAGCACCAGGTCAAAACCGCCGTGGAGCTGCTCGACGGCGGCGCCACCGTGCCGTTTATTGCGCGGTACCGCAAGGAAGTCACAGGCGGGCTCGATGACATCCAGCTGCGCGAACTCGAATTCCGCCTCGGCTACCTGCGTGAGCTGGAAGAACGGCGTGAAGCCGTGCTCAAAAGCATTGATGAGCAGGGCAAGCTGACGCCAGAGCTGGCTGCAGCCATTGCCGCCGCGCCGACCAAGCAGGAGCTTGAAGACCTGTACCTGCCCTTCAAGCAAAAGCGCCGCACCAAAGGCCAGATGGCGCGTGAAGCCGGCATCGAACCGCTGGCCGACAAACTGTTTGCCGACCCCACGCTGGTGCCGCTTGAGGAGGCTGTGGCCTTCGTCAAGGCCGAAAAAATGGAAACCGGCGACGACTTCACCACGGTGCAGGCGGTGCTGGACGGCGTGCGCGACATCCTCAGTGAACGCTGGGCCGAGGACGCTGCGCTGCTGCAGATGCTCCGCCAGTGGTTGTGGAGCGAAGGGCTGCTGTCGTCCAAACTGGTCGCCGGCAAGGACGAAAACAACATCGACCACAGCAAGTTCCGCGACTACTTCGATTACGACGAGCCGATTGGCCGCGTGCCTTCGCACCGTGCGCTGGCGGTGTTCCGCGGCCGCGGTCTGGAAATCCTCGATGCCAAGCTGCTGCTGCCCGAGATCCCCGAGCCCGGCAAACCGAGCATCGCCGAAGGAAAAATCGCGGTGCACTTGGGCTGGAGCCACAAGGGCAGGGCGGCCGACGACCTGCTGCGCAAATGTGTGGCGTGGACCTGGAAGGTCAAGCTGAGCCTGTCGATAGAGCGCGACCTGTTCAGCCGCCTGCGCGAGGAAGCCGAAAAAGTCGCGATCAAGGTCTTCGCCGACAACCTGCGCGACCTGCTGCTGGCCGCTCCGGCCGGCCCGCGTGTGGTGATGGGCCTGGACCCCGGCATACGCACCGGCGTCAAGGTTGCGGTGGTCGATGCTACCGGCAAGCTGGTCGAAACCTCGACGGTCTATCCGCACGAGCCGCGCAAGGACTGGGAGGGCTCGCTGCACACCCTGGCCAAACTGTGTGAGAAACACGGCGTCAACCTGATCGCCATCGGCAACGGCACGGCCAGCCGCGAAACCGACAAACTGGCGGCAGACCTGATCAAGGGTTTGGCGAAATCCCCTACCGCTCGCCCTGAGCTTGTCGAAGGGCAGGCTTCGACAGGCTCAGCCCGAACGGGTTTGAGTCTGATTGAAAAAGTCGTGGTCAGCGAAGCCGGCGCTTCGGTGTATTCGGCCAGCGAGTTCGCCAGCCAGGAGATGCCCGACGTGGACGTGAGCCTGCGCGGCGCCGCGAGTATTGCGCGCCGGCTGCAGGACCCGCTGGCCGAGCTGGTCAAGATCGACCCCAAGTCCATCGGTGTCGGCCAGTACCAGCACGACGTGAATCAGAGCGACCTGATGCGCAGCCTGGACACCGTGGTGGAGGACTGCGTCAACAGCGTGGGCGTGGACCTCAACACCGCCAGCGTGCCGCTGCTGGCACGGGTTTCCGGCCTGAGCAACACCGTTGCCAAGGCCGTGGTGCGCTGGCGCGATGCCAATGGCGCGTTTGCCAGCCGTGCCGATCTGCTCAAGGTCAGCGGCCTGGGTGCCAAAACCTTCGAGCAAAGCGCCGGCTTTTTGCGCCTGCGCAGCCAGGCCGAAGGCAGCAACCCGCTGGACATGACCGGCGTGCACCCGGAAACCTACCCGGTGGTCGAAAAAATCATGGCCCACACCGGCACGCCGGTGGCCGAGCTGATGGGCCGGGCCGACATGCTCAAGACACTCAAACCCGAGCTGTTTGCCAACGAGCAGTTCGGCGTGATCACGGTCAAGGACATCATCGCCGAGCTCGAAAAACCCGGCCGTGACCCACGCCCCGACTTCAAGGTTGCGCGTTTCAACGACGGCGTGGAAGACATCAAGGACTTGAAGGAGGGCATGACGCTGGAAGGCACGGTCAGCAACGTGGCGGCCTTCGGCGCCTTCATCGACATCGGCGTGCACCAGGACGGCCTGGTGCATGTGAGCCAGTTGTCCAACAAGTTCGTCACCGATGCGCGCGAAGTCGTCAAGACCGGCGACATCGTGAAGGTGCGCGTGACCGAGGTCGACGTGGCGCGCAAACGCATCGCCCTGACCATGAAGCTGGACGCCGCCCCGGCGCGCCGGGACGGGCCGCGCGACAACCGCTTCGAGGGCGCGCGGCCCGGGCAGAACGCCAACCGCGGCGGAGCTTACGGTGGCGGCCCGAACCGGGCCCCGCAGCCCGCAACCTCGACGGCCATGGAGTCGGCCTTCAGCAAGCTGGCGGGGCTCAAGAAATAGCCGAAGTCACCCTGCCGACAGCGCTGGCCGCATTTTTATAGTCAAATAGGTCCTCAGCCCATGACAGACGGGCGCAAGCAGCTACCAAAACCATAGCATCCCGGAAAGCCCATCGTGACAGCCCTGCGCATTTACGCCGGCCCCAAGGCGCGCCAGCACATCGCCGAACACGGCCTGCAGCCGCAGGATGTGCGGGTGGTGCCGGGCGCGGCCGGCGGGCCCAAGGGCCTGGTGCTGGGGCCGCTGGACCGCTTCATCTTCGGCGACTGGCTGGCCGCGAGCGAGCAGCCGGTGCATCTCGTCGGCGCTTCGATAGGCGCCTGGCGCATGGCGACAGCCTGCCTGAACGAGCCGGTCAAGGCTTTCCAGCGGCTGGAGGATGACTACATCCAGCAGAACTTCGACTGGCAGCCGGGGCAAAAGAGGCCGAGCGCGCATTTGGTGAGCGAGCAGTTCGGCCAGAGCCTGGAAGTTTTCTACGGCGGCCGCATCCAGGAGGTGCTGCAACACCCGCGTTACCGCCTGCACATCGTGACCTCGCGCGGGCGCCACCTGCTGGGCCGCGAACACGGCCTGCGCACACCGCTCGGTTATTTCGGCGCATTCCTGACCAACACCGTGCACCGCAAGGCCATGGGCGCCTGGCTGGAGCGCGTGGTGTTTTCAAGCCAGGACGCGGCGCTGCCCTTTGCCACCAGCGACTACCGCACGCGGCAGCTGCCGCTGACCGAAGCCAACTTCAACCCGGCGCTGCAGGCCAGCTGCTCCATCCCCTTCATGCTCAAGGCCGTGCACAACATTCCCGGCGCACCGCCCGGCGCCTATTGGGACGGCGGCATCACCGACTACCACCTGCACCTCAACTATGCTTCTGATTTGATAGCGACTCACGCAGGCGGGACGGGGGCTACAGGCCAAAATGGCTCACAATCGCCGGGCCTGGTGCTGTACCCGCACTTCCAGAAAGCCGTGGTCCCCGGCTGGCTGGACAAGGGCCTGAAATGGCGGCACGGCGCGACGCACTTCCTCGACAACATGGTGCTGCTGGCGCCGGATCCGGCCTGGGTGCAAACGCTGCCGAACCGCAAGCTGCCGGACCGCAACGACTTCATGCGTTACGGCGCCGACCTGGCCGGCCGCATGAAAGCCTGGCGCACGGCGGTCAGCGCGAGCGCGCAGCTGGTCGATGAGTTGCAGGAGTGGCTGTTACGGCCGGATATGGGGCGGGTTGGGGCGATTTGAAGCGGGAAGAATGGGCATGAGTTGAGTGCGGGCCTGTCGGCATTCCCTCGATAACTGCTCGCCTCAAGGCGTTAGATCGACCCGTATCCAGTGTTCGAGGAGCGCTTCATCCAACGGGAGAACTGAGGACAGTGATATCTGTTGTGCATTTGCCTTTGCGAGGCTTTCTGACACAACTGAGACTTTTTCCAATTCTCGGGGATTCACGAAAACTCGATATTGTTCATCCAAGGTAAATAGACCCAACTCAAAGGCCTTGTCGTGGAATACACACAAGCACAGCCCATTGCCTAAATTTCCTCGAAGCAATTCACTGTCACTCCAACGAGCGATGTGTGCTCCGACAAGAAATCTTGAATCGTCGATACCGCAACTTGGAAAGCAGCACTTTGAGCCATATAGCTCTTTGATTCGTTTTGAAAATTCGGTCTGCCCGAGTCGGGCGCGAATTGTTACAAGCTGCGATCCGGTTTGGACCGTTATGGAATCCAATGGCTCTCGTGCTCCTAAGGACGAGCCGAAGCCGAACAAGGCCTCAAAAAGCTCTCCGTCGACTTCCGAAAGATATGCTCCATTCAAGCACTGCAAACGCCCAGCTTGACGGACGAAAAATATATTTCGTCGTGCTATGCCTCGGCCTTTGTTCGTATTGAAGTAGTGCTCGAGCTCAGCGCGTCTTTCGGAAAAGATAGCGGCCAAGCTGATCGGTTTGTGGAATGGGGTGTAGGTATCGAGATCGGCTCGATAGAAATCACTCGAGTACGACCAGTCGCCAGGTTGTGGTGGCCGTTTGCTGGTCGTAAACCCAACGCCCGAAGCGCGCGAATAGCCAATAAAGAACGCATTTGGCTGCACACCGCGGAGATGTAAAACGATATCTCCCTCTTGAATTGCCAAAACTTTCTGCCAAAAAGGCCAGCTCCCCCCACCCTTCTTTTCAGTCGGGGCCCATACGCAGTTTGGAAATGCCCACGTGCCACCGCCATGGGTCTCGACGCGGGACATTTCCAAATAGATCATAAGAAAGCAATCTAAAGGTAGGACTACAGCGAATCGGCCAGCATCCCGGCGTACTCCTCCGCCGTCGCAATCCGCGGATTGGTCTTGTGGCAATGGTCGGCCATCGCGCCCTTGATGATGTCTGGAAACTGCTCACGCGTCACACCCATGGCGGCCAGGCCGGTGGGCAGGCCGAGGCGGGTGTTCATGTCGCGCACGGCTTCGGCCACATCGCTGCCGGCCGTCAGGCCCATGGCGTGGGCCATGCGTTCCAGGCGCTTTTCCTTTTGAATCGATTCGGCGCCGGCGTTGAAACGGATCACCGCCGGCAGGAACATGGCGTTGAGTGAGCCGTGATGAAGGCGCGGATCGACACCGCCCAGGCTGTGGCTCAGGCTGTGCACACAGCCCAGGCCTTTCTGGAAAGCCATCGCGCCCTGCATGGAGGCGCTCATCATGTTGAGGCGGGCTTCGCGGTCGCTGCCGTCCTTGGTCGCGCGTTCGATATTCGCCCAGCCGCGCTGCAGGCCGTCGAGCGCGATGCCGTCGGCCGGCGGGTTGAAGGCGGGCGCCATGAAGGTTTCCATGCAGTGCGCGATCGCGTCCATGCCGGTGGCGGCTGTCAGTTTGGCCGGCAGGCCCAAGGTGAGCTCGGGGTCGCAGATCGCGGTTTTGGGCACGATGTGCCAGGAGTGGAAGCCCAGCTTGCGGTGGTCGTCGACGATGATGATGGCGCCGCGCGCGACCTCGCTACCGGTGCCGCTGGTGGTGGGCACGGCGATCAGCGGCGCGACGCGGTCGGTGATCTTCAGCGAGCCACCTTCGATGGTGGCGTAGGTGGTCAGCGGGCCTTCATGCGTGGCCGCAATCGCCACACCCTTGGCGCAGTCGATGGCCGAGCCGCCGCCGACGGCGATCAGGCCGTCGCAGTTGTGGGCCTTGTACATGGCGGCGGCCGCGCGCACTGCGGCTTCGGTCGGGTTGGACGGCGTTTCGTCAAACACGGTGACCGCCAGGCCGGGCAGGGCATCGAGTGCTTTTTGCAGCACCCCGGCGGCCTTGACGCCGGCATCGGTGACGATCAGCGGCCGGCTGATGCCGACACGTTCACACTCCTGCTTGAGCAGCTTGACCGCGCCGTATTCGAACTGGATCTGGGTCACGTAATAAATAAAGGCCATGGGTGGTGTCTCTCTTGTCGCTTGTTGGCGTTGTACGATGGGATGACCTTACTTTAATGGCTGCAAGCACCATGACCAACAGGCCAAACCCGACCGTCGTCACTTTGGCGATAGCGCCGCCGCCAGCGGTTTAACTTGATGTCACATCCCGCCCAAGCCAAAGACCTGCTGACCCCCACCATGCGCGACGTGCTGGTGCGCATGGCGCGCGCCGCGCGGCCACCGCTGCACAGCTTGAGCCCGCAGCAGGCGCGCGCCGCCTACGAAGCCGGCGCGGGTGTACTGGAAATCCCGCCGGCGCCATTGGCGCGGGTCGAGGACTTCACGATTGCCGCGCGCGACGGCTTTGCCTTGCCGCTGCGTCTGTACGCGCCGTCGCACGACAAGCTGCCGGTGCTGATGTATTTCCATGGTGGCGGTTTCACCATCGGCAGCGTGGCCTCGCACGACATCCTGTGCCGGCAGCTCAGTCACCTGGCCGGCTGCGCGGTGATTTCGGTGGACTATCGGCTCGCGCCTGAACATAAATTCCCGACCGCCGCCAACGACGCCTGGGACGCGCTGGCCTGGTTGTCTTTTCATGGCGATGAGCGCGGCCTGGACATCTCCCGCCTCGCGGTCGGCGGCGACAGCGCCGGCGGCACGCTGGCGGCGGCCTGCGCCATCCAGGCCCGCGACATGGCCATGCCGCTGGAGTTGCAATTGCTGATTTACCCCGGTTGCGCGCCGCAGCAGGATTCAGCCTCGCACCGCCGCTTTGCCGAAGGTTTTGTGCTCGAGGCCTCGCACATCGATTTTTTCTTCAGCCAATATCTGCGCAGCCCGGCCGACCGGGACGACTGGCGTTTTTCGCCTTTGAGCGCACCCGATGTCGATGGCGTGGCGCCGGCCTGGATAGGGCTGGCCGAATGCGACCCGCTGGTCGACGAGGGTGTGGCTTATGCCGATAAACTGCGCATGGCCGGGGTCACCGTGGACCTCGAAATTTACCGCGGCGTGACCCATGAGTTCATCAAGATGGGCCGCGTCATTGTTGAAGCCCGGCAGGCCCATGCCCATATGGCCCATGCGCTGCGCCATGCATTTTCAGAATAAGTGAACCCCATGAAACGACAGGACTTTCGATTTTTCCACCGGCTGCGGGTGCGCTGGGCCGAAGTGGACATGCAGAAAATCGTCTTCAACGCGCATTACCTGATGTATTTCGACACCGCCGTGGCCGACTATTGGCGCGCGCTGGCGCTACCTTATGAAGAAGCCATGCACGAGCTCGGCGGCGATTTGTATGTCAAAAAGGCCTCGGTCGAATACCACGGCTCGGCGCGTTACGATGACCAGCTCGACATCGGCCTGAAATGTTCGCGCATCGGTAACTCGTCGATGGTGTTCACCGGCGCGATCTTCCGTGGCGACACCTTGCTGATCACCTGTGAGCTGATTTACGTGTTTGCCGACCCGGCGACACAGACCTCGCGGCCGGTGCCCGACGGTTTGCGCAAAATCCTGACCGGCTTCGAGGCCGATGAACCCATGGTCACGGTCAAGACCGGATCGTGGGCCGAACTCGGTGAACACGCCAGCGCGATCCGCACCGCGGTGTTTGTGGAAGAACAAGGCATTCCGCTGGACATGGAATGGGACGAGGCCGACAAGACCGCCGTGCACGCGGTGGCCTACAACGGCCTGGGCCAGGCCATAGGCACAGGCCGCCTGCTGCAGCATGCGCCGGGCAGCGCAAAAATTGGCCGCATGGCGGTCAACCGGGTTTTGCGCGGTTCCAGCCTGGGGCGCCAACTGCTGAATGCGCTGGTGGCGCAAGCTGAACAGCGCGGCGACACCGAGGTGCTGCTGCATGCCCAGCGCAGCGCCGAAGGGTTTTACACCCGGCTGGGATTTGCGCCGCGCGGCGAGCCTTTTGAGGAGGTGGAGATTCCGCACATCGAGATGGCGCGGGCCATAGGCGCCAAGCGCTAGCGGGAAATCTGTCTGTCCTTGCGGGCCTGACCCGCAATCCATGTCACGCGGGGCCAAACGCCTGGATGCCGGGTCGGGCCCGGCATGACAATCTCAGTGGGAGGCAGGCCAGTGCAAGCGGACGTTCTGCGTGCCGGTCAAGTCGTCTGCGCCATGCGCGTGGGTGACTTCCTGCACCGCCAGATCCCAGCCCTCAGAAACGGCGGACGCCACCAGCACCGTGCTGCAGCGCGTGCCGTAACCGTGTTCCGGAAAGTCCACAAACGCACTCGACAGCGCTTCTTCCAGTGCCAGCGGCACGCCGGTGCTGGGGAGGTCCTCGCGGTCGGCGCGCCGCCTGTCCCTGAGCGCCGCCATCAATTCGGCCTCCAGCGCGTCCTCATCAGTAGCGGTCAGCGCAGAATGCAGTGCCTTTTTCAGTCCCAGTGTTTTCGGCCAGGGCGTGTCGAGAGCGCCGTTGGACAGGCCGTACACACCAGGCGGCAGTGCGCGTGATTCGAGTTGCGGCCCCGGTTTGTTGCTGAGCCAGTGCCAGGCGCCGCTGTTGAAGTCACCGAGCACCAGGTTGAAGCCGCCATAGGCTTCAGGCTCGATCTGCGCCATGAAACTGGCCGCATTTCCATCGCTTTCCAGCCAGCGCGTGACCAGCTCGCCACGCGATTTCTCACCGGTCAGCGAGGCCGGGCCGCGCACATTGGTCAGCATGGCGATACGTCCCGTCGCCGTCAGGCCCATCCAGGTGCCGCCGGCGCGGATGTCGCGGCCCGAGATGATCTCGGTGCCGGCATCGCTCTGCCAGCGCGCCAGCGGCAGGGTGGGACGGTCCAGGAATTCGTCGCGGTTGGCGGCAACAAGCAGCGGCCAGCGCTTTGATGCGCCGATGGCAAAGGCGATCAGGCACATGCTGAATTAGATGTCTTCCAGCAAGGCGTAGGGCAGGGGCAGCAGGGCCAGCGCCGGACCGGAAGCGCTGCCCAGTGTCAGGCGACCGCCCTCCGCATCGGCCGCAGCGGCTGTGGTCATCGACACGATGGCATCAAAACCGCCGCCGGGACGCGGCGCACAGGCCGCGACCAGGCCGCAAGGCTGTTCAGCATCAAGAGCGTGAAACACTTCCTGGCCGACCGCCGGCTCGCCGCTGGTATGCGCCAGGTAGGCCCGGCGCTTGAGCGTGCCGCGGAACTGGCTGCGCGCGACGATCTCCTGGCCGGGGTAACAGCCTTTCTTGAAATTCACGCCGCCGACCGATTCGTAGTTGAGCATCTGCGGCACAAAGGCCTCGAAGATCGGCTGGGTGATCATGGCGACGCCCGATAACACATCCAGCCACTGCCACTGCTCCAGCGGCAGGGCATCGCCGGCAGGCACGGGGGTGCCGGCGGGCGCGCACCACAGGGCGCGCGGCTGGCTGTTACCGGGGTACAAAAACACCCCGTTTGCAGCGTCAAAATCGGCCTTGGCCCATACCGGGCGGGAGCTACCAGCTATGGATTCGATAGCACTTCCAGCCAGCCCGAAGAGTGCGTAGTCGGCCGTGGCGTCGCTGAGTTTGGCTTTGGCACGCAGCACAAACATCGACAGCCGCTTGAGCGTGGCGGCCAGGATGTCGCGGCTGCAGACCATCAGGATTTCGTCTGGACTGCGCTTGAAAACGATAAAGCTGGCCTGCATGCGGCCCTTGGCGTTGCAAAAGGCCGCGAGGCGCGCCTCGGACAAACCCAGCAGCGCCACATCCTGGGTCAGCTGGCCCTGCAGGAAGGAGGCGGCGTCTTCGCCCACGGCGCGGATCACGCCGAGATGGCTCAGCCCGGCCACGCCGGACAAGGTGGAAACAGCAGGCAAGTCAGTGAGAGAGGTCAACATAAGCTGAATTATCATGGACCCATCGTTTTCAGGAAGGCAACAGGGTTGTGCGTCGATTTTTCATGAGTTTGCTGGTGTTGATGTTTCTCGCCGGCCTGTTGGTCTTTGGCGCGGCGGGCTGGTGGCTGTACGAGCCCCTGAAGCTGCAGCCGCAGCCCGGCAGCACGGTGGTCGATCTCGAAATCGAGCCCGGCACGCCGGCCCAGCGCGTGGCAAACACCGTGGCCGCCAGCGGCGTGGCGGTTGAACCGACCCTGCTCTACGCCTGGTTCCGCTTGTCCGGCCAGGCGCGCCAGATCAAGGCCGGCAGTTATGAGATCACCCCCGGCACCACGCCGCGCTCGCTGCTGAGCATGCTGGTGCGCGGCGAGGAAAGCCTCAAAAGTGTGGTGTTTGTCGAAGGCTGGAATTTCCGCCAGGTGCGCGCGGCCCTGCAAAAAGCCGAAGCGCTCAAACCCGACAGCATGGGCCTGAGTCCGGACGCCATCATGGCGCAGCTTGGCAAACCCGGCGTGCACCCCGAAGGGCGGTTTTTCCCGGACACCTATACCTATTCCAAAGGTTCCAGCGACATCGCCGTGCTCAAGCGCGCGGCGCGCGCCATGGACCGCCGCCTCGAAGCCGCCTGGGCGCTGCGCGAAGCAAGCTCCCCGCTGAAAACGCCAGACGAGGCGCTGATTCTGGCCAGCATCATCGAAAAGGAAACCGGCAAACCCACCGACCGGCCTGAAATCGGCGGTGTTTTCACCAACCGCCTGCGTATCGGCATGTTGCTGCAGACCGACCCGACCGTGATTTACGGCCTGGGTGAGCAGTTTGACGGCAACCTGCGCCGGCGCGACCTGCAGACCGACACGCCTTACAACACCTACACCCGCGGCGGCCTGCCGCCCACGCCCATCGCCATGCCGGGCAAGGAATCGCTGCTGGCGGCCGTCAAGCCGGCCCCAACCAAGGCCCTGTATTTTGTGGCCAAGGGTGACGGCAGCAGCCATTTCAGCAGCAGCCTGGACGAGCACAACCGGGCGGTCAACAAGTACCAACGCGGCCAGTGATGCAGGGTTTGTTCATCAGCTTCGAAGGCATAGACGGCGCGGGCAAGTCCACGCACATCGGCGCGCTGGCTGACGCTTTCCGGGCGCAAGGCAGGGCGGTGACCCTGAGCCGCGAGCCGGGCGGCACGCCTTTGGCCGAGAAGCTGCGCGCGTTGATCCTCAACGACGCCATGGACCCGCTGACCGAAGCGCTGCTGATTTTTGCGGCGCGGCGCGACCACTTGACGACCGTGATTGCGCCGGCGCTGGCGCGCGGCGAGGTGGTGCTGTGCGACCGTTTCACCGACGCGACCTTTGCCTACCAGGGCGGCGGGCGCGGTTTTGACCTCGAGGTGCTATCAAAACTGGAACTATGGGCCCAGGCGGCACAAGGGCTGGGGCACGATTTTGTGCATGAACTGGGGCGCAAAAACGCCGCGCCGGCGATTGTCCAGCCGGACCTGACGGTCTGGTTCGACCTGGCGCCCGAGGAAGCCGCCGCACGCCTGGCCGGCGCCCGGGTGCCGGACAAGTTCGAGGCCCAGCCGGTTGAATTCTTCCGCCGCGTCGCCCAGGGCTACGCGGATCGCAGGGCCCAGGACCCGGCGCGTTTTGCCCGCATCGACGCGGCGCGTGCACGCGAGGACGTCTGGCACGCGGTTTACCAGGTCTTCGCCGACAAGGGCTGGCTGCCATGAGCGATATCAGCGACGAGGCCGTAAGCGCCAACCCGCCGCTGGCGCCCTGGCTGCAGACCCAGTTGCGCACCCTGCTGGCCCAGCGCGGCCATGCCTGGCTGCTCAGCGGCCCATCGGGCCTGGGCCAGTTCGACCTGGCGCTCGCGCTGGCGCGTGCCTGGCTGTGCGAGCAGGTCACGCCCGATGGCGCCTGCGGTGTCTGCGGCAGTTGTCATGCGGTCGCCGTGCACACGCATGCCGACCTGTGTTTGCTGATGCCCGAAACCCTGTCGCTCGCGCTGGGCTGGCCGCTGGACGAAAAAACCCAGGACGATCTGGACGCCAAGAAACGCAAGCCCAGCAAGGAAATCAAGGTCGATGCGGCGCGCGAAGCGGTCAGTTTCACGCAGTTCACGCGATCGCGCGGCACGACCAAGGTGGTGCTGGTCTACCCGGCCGAACGCATGAACAGCATCACCGCCAACACCCTGCTCAAGACTTTGGAAGAGCCGCCGGGCGCAGTGCAGTTCATCCTGGCGACGGAGGCTGCGCACCAGTTGTTGCCCACCATCCGCAGCCGCTGCCAGGGCCACACCATGCACTGGCCGTCCCATGACGAGGCCCTGGCCTGGCTGGCAGAACAGGCGCCGGGCGAAGGCAAGGCAGCGGCCCGGCCTGCGCCTGCTGACCTGTTGACCCTGCTGGCCGCCGCCGGTGGCCGCCCCGCCGACGCACTGGACCTGCTGCGTGCCGGCCCGAGCAGCGCCAGCGCCCAGCACTGGCAAGCCCTGCCCAAGGCCATGGCGCGTGGTGATGTCAGTGCGCTGACCGATATGGCGCCGGCACACGCCGTCGATGCGCTGCAAAAGCTCTGTCACGACGTGCTGGCGGTGAAAGCCGGCGCGCAACCCCGTTTTTTCAGGGCCGCAGATTTGCCGGGCAGCAAAACCGGCGGCCCCGGTTACGCGGCGCTGGGCGCCTGGTCCAAAGAGCTGGCGGCCACCGCGCGCACCGTCGAACACCCCTACAACCCCGGACTGATGCTGGAGACCCTGGCCAGCCGGGCGCGCCAGGCGCTGGCCGCCAAATAAGCGCGGTTTCTTGCTGACAGCCAGCAGCGCAAGCCTATAAACTAGAACCATGAGTACCTTGCCACCCGCCAGTACCCCCGGCGCCAGCGCCCCACGGCCCAGCGTCATCCAGCTGGCCATCAAGGAAAAAGCCGCGCTGTACGCGGCCTACATTCCGCTGTTCACCGAAGGGGGTGTTTTCATTCCCTCAGCGCGTGACTACAAGCTCGGCGACGACATTTATGTGTTGCTGACCCTGCCGGACGACATCCAGCGCTACCCGGTGGCCGGCAAGGTAGCTTGGGTGACCCCGGCGCGGGCGTCGGGCAACCGCACCCAGGGCGTGGGTGTGCGTTTCCCGAACGACGAAAAATCGCGCCTGCTCAAGATCAAGATCGAGGAAATCCTCGGTGCGCACCTGGCCTCCGACCGGCCGACGCAGACCATTTAGTGTTTTTGGTGGTTCTGCGCCGCCGAATCGCTACTCTTTTGATAGCTGCCTCACCGCGTCCCTCTTGGGTTGAAGGCTGATTCCATACATAAATCCGGGCTGTCCTGATGTTCACCGATTCCCATTGCCATTTGAGCTTTCCCGAGCTCCAGGCCCAGTTGCCACAGATCCGCGAAGCCATGGCGCAGGCCCAGGTCGACCGCGCGCTGTGCATCTGCACCACGCTCGAAGAGTTCGAGACGGTTCACGCGCTGGCCACCAGCTATGACAATTTCTGGTGCAGCGTCGGCGTGCATCCGGACAACGAAGGCGTGACCGAGCCCAGCCTGGATGACCTGGTGCGGCGCGCGGCCCTGCCCAAAGTGGTGGCGATTGGCGAAACCGGACTCGACTACTACCGTCTTGGCGAGCGCACGGTAGCCGACATGGAATGGCAGCGCGAGCGTTACCGGACCCACATCCGCGCGGCCCGCCAGACCGGCAAGCCGCTGGTGATCCACACCCGCAGCGCATCGGCTGACACGCTGGCCATCCTGAAGGAAGAGGGCGAAACCGCCGACGGAGCGGGGCGGGCGGGCGGGGTGTTTCACTGCTTCACCGAAACCGCCGAGGTGGCCCGCGCCGCGCTGGACCTGGGCTTTTACATCTCGTTTTCCGGCATCCTGACCTTCAAGAATGCCGCCGACTTGCGCGAGGTTGCCCGTTTTGTGCCGCTGGACCGGACCTTGATCGAGACCGACAGCCCCTATCTGGCGCCCATGCCTTACCGCGGCAAAACCAACAATCCATCGTATGTCCCGTATGTGGCCAAACAGGTGGCAGAGCTCAAGCAACTACCGGTTGAAACCATTGCCGAGGCCACCAGCCGCAACTTTGAACGCCTGTTTTCAGGAGTCCTGTCATGAAAAATTACTTCACAAATTACATTAAAAATACAGTCTATATAATTGTTTTTGCTGGATATGTTTCGGCTTTTGCCGGTTCTTATGAAGACTTCTTCACGGCCATCAAGCGGGATGATGCGGCGCAGGTCCGGCAACTGCTGGCGCGCGGCTTCGACCCCAACACCATAGACCCCAAGGGCCAGAACGGCCTTTATCTGGCGCTGCAGGAGCCGTCGCCCAAGGTTGCCCAGGTTCTTGCCGAATGGCCGAAAACCAATGTCAACATGCTCAACGCCCAGGGCGAAAGCGTGCTGATGATCGCGGCGCTCAAGGACAACATCGGTGCGGCCACCAGCCTGGTCAAACGTGATGCCCACGTCAACAAGACCGGCTGGGCGCCACTGCATTACGCCGCCACCAGCGGCAGCCTGGCCATCCTGAGCCTGCTGCTGGACAACCATGCCTACATCGACGCCGAATCGCCGAATGGATCGACGCCGCTGATGATGGCCGCGATGTACGGCACGCCCCAGGCCGTCAAGCTGCTGATCGACGCCGGCGCCGATCCCTTGCTCAAAAACCAGCAAGGCCTGACCGCCATCGACTTTGCCCGCCGCACCAGCCGCACAGAATCTGTCGAGCTGCTGACGGCCGCTATCCGCAGCAAACAGGCCACGGGCAAGTGGTAGCCCGGCCGGACGCAGGCCCTAGCGGGACTTGACCGGCTGAAAATACCGCCGGACCCAATAAGGTTGGCTTCCAATGGCGTAGACCGCAGCGCGCAACTGCTGCTCGGTGCAATTCATCTCGGCACACCAGACCGACACGACCAACGGATTGGTGAGGCAGATCCGGGGCGCATGTGGCCACGGCGTTACAGCTTGGTTGAACATAAAGAGGCCCTTTCAGGGTTAACTTCATGCTGCGCCCTTTAAGCACACAAGGGAAGGCAAGGCCTCCTGGATTTGTAAGGGGATGCGCAGCAGCCTCACGCCGCAGCCCTCGGCTGAATTGCATTTATTGAATTCTACGATGTATATTATGTTAATAAACATTGATATGATCCCAAGCCAGTCGCTCAAGCCAGTTTTTCATGTGTTGGCCAGCCATCAATTCCTGAACTTCACACCCTGCTCGTTCCGAATCAAATGCGGCTTTAAGCCCATGACCGGTCGACGAAGTTGGCAATCAAAAATGAAGCGCTGACAGACCTGCGCGAAAGCCTTTCCTGTTTTCGCCCAAGCATGTAGGACGACGGAGCTTCCTGCCTTGGCTGCCTTTTGCGGCGGGCAAACTGGAGGAATGCTTACACACGATACTTTCAACATCGGCCGTTGGGCCGCGTCAGCCTGCCTGCTCACCAGCCTGGGCGCAGGACTTGTTCATGCCCAGGCGCCAGGCGCCGGTGCCGCCGAACCGGGCGCCGCGGCATTGCAGGCCAAACACACGGCTTTGGGTCCCCAGCTCGCACGCAACCCGTTCCAGCGTCCGCTGGTCATGGATTCGACCGAGTCGGCCCAGGCCGTCAGCGGCAGCGCCTATGCGGTCATCAATTACCCCTACGCCACCGTGCTCGCTGCGTTCAAGGATCCGGACAACTGGTGTGAGGTGCTCATTCTTCACCTCAATACCAAACACTGCAGCGCCGACAAGGACAGCCGGCCGGCCTCGCTGTCGGTAAGCGTCGGCAAAAAGACGCCGCAGGAACTCAAGGACGCGCACGCCCTCACCTTCAGCTTTACGCCGGCTGCGGCACGGCCCGACTACATGGCAGTGCGGCTCAACGCGCCCAAAGGCCCGCTGGGCACCCACAACTACCGTATCGACCTGGAGGCCGTGCCCGTCGACGGCGACAAGACCTTCATGCACCTGCGTTATTCGTACGGCTACGGCATGAGCGGCAGGCTGGCCATGCAGGCCTACATGGCGACGGTGGGCAGCAGCAAGATCGGGTTTTCCGAGGTGGCCGGTGACAACGGAGGCGCCAAAGCCCCGGTTGGTGGCATGCGTGGCGCGGTGGAGCGCAACACCATGCGCTACTACCTGGCGATCGACGCTTACCTGGCGTCTCTGGCTGTGCCGGCGTCCCAACAGTTTGAAAAGCGCCTGCAGCACTGGTTTGACGCGACGGAGCGTTATCCGCGCCAGTTGCATGAGATCGAGCGCACGGCTTACCTGAGCATGAAACGCAGCGAATACCAGCGCCAGCAAACCACGCCGTGAAGGCGTTAGCGCCAGCCCGGAGCCTTCAGCGCCGCCAGGCGCTGCGGCGCGGGTCGGTCAGGCCTGAACCGGCATCACCTTGCCCGGTTCCCGAACCGGAATCGTGGGTTCAGTCGCCGGTGGCTCGATGATCTCTGGCGGACTGCCTGGGCCCGGCATCGGCGGCATGACCGGTGGCGGCATCTCGGTCGGGATTTGGGTGCCGGGTTCAGGTGTATGGGCACGAGTTGTGGGGGTCATGGATTCTCCAGAAAAATGTTTGTCCAGGGATCAACGGCGGCGGACCAGCGCGGCCTTGACCAGTGCAGTCAGCAAGGCGCCAACGGCGAGCGCGAGCAACGCGGATTGAACCGGTTTTTCTGCGACGCGGCGCGCCAATCCGTCGGCGTAAGGCGTGCGACTCACGCCAGCGCGTGATGCGTCAGGCACAGGTTCACCGTCCTGCAGGGTTTCAACCGACGCGGGATTGGCCAGCACCGCTTCCTCTGCGGACTGCAACACGTCCTCGGTCAAGGGCCGGGGAGGCGCGCCGAACGGCGTGTCGTGCGTATCGGAAGCGGGCGTATTCATGGTTTTACTTTCTGGTGACAAGGGTTGTGAAATGGCGGGAAGGTTGAGCAGCCGGAGCGGCTCAGGCCTTGGACAACTGCCGCGGCCGATTGGCCGCATCATCAAACTGGTCCGCCAGGGCAGCGCAATACCGCAGCAAATCGTCAATCTCGGTGCTCTTGTCAAAGACGGCATCCGCACCCAGCTGCGCGCAGCGCCAGCGAATCTCCGGCGTGGCATGGTTGCTCAAAACCACCATCTTTTGGCTCGGATGCCGATAGCGGCAAGCCTTGACAACGCCCAGACCGCTGCCCTCCTTTAAAAACAGGTCCACGATGGCCAGGTCCCATTGCGCGTCATTGCGTGCCAGCCAGCGTGTGCCCTCGTCTTCCGTATCGGCCATGCCGATGGTTTTGATGGGAACCAGTTCTTCAAGTGTGCCTATCAGGTTGTCACGGATGGTTGGGTTGTCTTCAACGATGTAAGCCCGCATAAATTGTTTACTCCTGTCGACGGGTGGTGTGCAGGACCGGCTTTGGCCAGAGCGATCAGCAAACTCTAAAACCGCAGACGAGGCGCGCACGCGAGACAGCCGACCATGGTGTTGTAGGTGAAGGCCCTGCCCTGTTTACGTCATGCGCAGCGGATGCGTGTGCGCGCCGTCTTTCCGTGGGACAGGTCTTACAGCCACACGCGATTGCCCTTACACCGGCTGCCGTTGACCAGCTACGAAGCGCTTCATTGTGTGTGGGTAAGGTTGAGACTTGATCTGATCTGACGTTCTGCCCTCCTCCTGCTTTTCCATTCAGGACTCACCATGACACTCGCAGCTTCCTCCCGTACCAACGTCGGTGCCATCAACCGCTGGACAAAGACGTTTCACACCGCCGCTCCGGGGCTGTCCGTCGCTGCAACTTTTGCCGTTCTGATCGCGTTTTTAACGCTCACGCCAGATGGCGTTGCCGAACCGGTCCAAACCCTGGCGGGCTGGCTGCTTGGAGGTGGCGTGGCCGCTCTCGCGGTCATCGCTGTCGTTAAAGGGCTGGAGGGACTGCTGGACTGCGAAGGCGATTGACCAGCCTGCGCTGGCGATCAAGTTGCCGACCCCATCCCTTCCGGACGAAAGTCGCTGGACCTTTTTTTTTAGACCCCTCAAGGAATCCCACATGCCGCAACCCAAGCGCAGCCCAGCCAACGCCCCCAAGACGTCCCCGGGTACCGACAAACAAAAACAGCTGCTGGCTTCCACCGCCGATGCGACAGGCAACCTGACGACCAACCAGGGATTGCAGATTCCCGACAACCACAACTCGCTGAAAGCCGGCCTGCGCGGTCCGACCCTGCTGGAGGACTTCATCCTCCGCGAAAAAATCACCCACTTCGACCACGAGCGTATTCCCGAGCGTGCCGTCCATGCGCGCGGAACGGCCGCCCACGGCTACTTCAAGGTCTACAAACCGATGGTGCAATACACCAGCGCAGGCTTTTTGCAGGATCCCGAGGCGGAAATTCCCGTCTTCGTGCGCTTTTCGACAGTCGCCGGCTCCCGCGGCTCGGCCGACACAGTGCGCGACGTGCGCGGTTTCGCGGTGAAGTTCTATACGAATGAAGGCAATTACGACCTGGTCGGCAACAACATCCCGGTGTTTTTCATCCAGGACGCGATCAAATTCCCTGACCTGGTTCATGCCGTCAAGCCCGAGCCGCACAACGAGATGCCGCAGGCCGCCAGCGCACATGACACCTTCTGGGATTTCGTGTCGCTGATGCCCGAGTCCACCCACATGCTGATGTGGGCCATGTCCGACCGCGCCCTGCCCCGCAGCTACCGCATGATGGAAGGTTTTGGGGTGCACACCTTCCGCTTCATCAACGCGCGCGGTGAGTCGCACTTCGTGAAGTTCCACTGGAAACCCAAGCTCGGCGTGCATGGCCTGGCCTGGGACGAAGCCCAGAAAATTGCCGGCAAGGACGCCGACTTCCACAGGCGCGACCTGTGGGAAGCCATCGACCAGGGCAACTTTCCCGAGTGGGAACTGGGTGTGCAGATCATCGAGGAAGGCAAGGAAGACAAGCTCGGCTTCGACATCCTTGACCCGACCAAACTGATTCCCGAATCGGTGGTGCCGGTTCAGCTGATCGGCAAGATGGTGCTCAATCGCAACCCCGACAACTTTTTTGCTGAAACCGAACAGGTCGCGTTTCACCCGGGCCACCTGGTGCCTGGCATCGATTTTTCGAACGACCCGCTGCTGCAGGGCCGCTTGTTTTCGTACACCGACACGCAGATCTCCCGTCTGGGCGGCGCCAATTTCCATGAACTGCCGATCAACAAGGCGGTCTGCCCTTTCCACAACTTCCAGCGTGACGGCATGCACCGTCAGAGCGTCAACAAGGGCCGCGTCTCCTATGAACCCAACACGCTGGCGACCGGCGCTGAGTACCGCGTGGACGGCGGCGCCCAGGGCTTTCAGTCCTATCCCGAGCAATTGGAGTCGCCAAAAATACGGCGCCGCAGCCCTTCCTTCGACGATCATTTCTCGCATGCCACGTTGTTCTGGAACAGCCAGAGCCCGGCAGAAAAAGACCACATCGTCGCGGCCTTCCGCTTCGAGTTGTCCAAGGTGGAGGTGCCAGAAATCCGCCAGCGCATGGTCGATAACCTGGCCCATGTGGACGCCAAACTCGCCGCGCGAGTCGCCGCACCGCTCGGTATCAATGCACCGGATGCCAAGGCAGCCGCTGGCAGGCTCGGCTTTCGCGAATACCGTATCGAAAACGCGGTGGAGGAAGATGCGGCACTGAGCATGGCCAAGCCTTCGGAGGGCATCAAAACGCGCAAGGTCGCGATCCTGGTGGCCGATGGCGTGGATTTGCTGACCTTCAAGCGCTTGCAGCAGGAACTGGTGGATGCCGGCGCGGCCTGCAAGCTGATCGCACCGCAACTCGGCAGCGTCAAAACCTCGTCAGGCAAACAGCTGGCGGTGGACCACACGTTTGCCAACGCACCCTCGGTGATGTTCGATGCCGTGCTGGTGCCCGGCGGTGAAGCCAGCGTGGCGGCTTTGTCGCAACTCGGCGATGCGGTTCACTTCATTCTGGAATCCTACAAACATTGCAAGACCATCTGCGCTCTCAATGAAGGCGTGCAGTTGCTGGGCAGCCTGGGTTTTGCACTCGAGGGCAAAGGCGATCAGGTGATGGAGCCGACTACCGGTGTCTTGCTCGCAGACGCGCGCAAGGCGGCCGACGGCCAGATCGCCCAGGCCCTTATTTCGTCCATGGCCGCCCACCGGCATTGGGACCGGCTGAATGTGGACGCGGTTCCAGCCTGACGATGCCGGGACGGGTTTAGGGCGTGAGCTGAAGTTCGTGGCTGAAGCTGGCCGGGTTCATTTGTAGGGGCCGGTAGCTGACATCGGCCCAACTGCGGCTCATGTTCCTGTAGCGGCTGGAAAACACCAGGCCGCTCTGCCCGGTCTGGTAAATAAACCGGGATTTTTCCAGATCGGCCAGGTCGTAAACCGCACGCAGCGATGCGGCATGCCGGTTGGCAAATGGGAATTTGGCATCGTTGGGCCAGTACTGGCCGACGTTGACCGTGAACGAATCGCCGCCCGTCGGCACATTGACATCGAAAAACCGCGCCAGCGCCGGCACGTTGCTGAAAGGCCGGTGCGCCGACAGCGCCTGGTGTGCCTGGCCCCATGTCCACTTCGCAGGCTGGGCCCCGCGCGTGGCCTGCAGCACCGTCAGTGCGCGGTCCAGCGCGGCTGTGGACTGGGCCGCACAACCGGTGGCTCCGCACCAGGCCTTGTCATCGCGCTCCATCATCTCCTCAACCGCGCTGCGGAAATGGCGCTTGCCGTACATGCTTTTCATGCGCTCTTCGCCAAGCCTGCTGCCAATGACACCCCGCGTGAGTTCATCGACCCAAACCGAAAAAATCAGCGGCGCGGCGCTGTCGGCCCGCATCACGCCATCGAAGCTGGCAAGCAGCGCCTGCGCCTCGCCCGCCAGCGGGTGCTGCGACACCGTCTTTTGCAAAAACGGCAACAAACGGGTGGTGGCCGGCGACAACTGGTCGGACTGGATTTTCTGCATCGAGGCCGCGTCATGCCGGGGAGCGGCGGCAAGCAGTTGTTCAATGCGGTCGAAGCGGTAAGGCACGACCCAGTCCTGTCCCAGAAACAGGTCGGAGCCAGGCGGCACCACGCTTTGGTTGGCGTTGGAAAACCAGCCCTTTTTGCCAATCGTGGCCGCATCGGCCTGTGGCGTCTGTGCATACGGCAACCAGCCAGCCCAGTCATACCGCGCTTGCCAGCCCGGCGATGGCGCGACGCCGAGGATGTCGTTGTCGGCCTTGCGCAGCGGCACCTTGCCGATGGCCTTGTAGGCAACCTTGCCGGCCACGTCGGCCATCACCACGTTTTGCATCGGTGAGTGGTGGTCGGCATACGCCGCGATCAGCTCGTCCACCGACTGCGCCTGGTTGGCGCGCAGCGCAGCCACGGCCGTCAGGTTGTCGGTTTCCAGTGCGCTCCAGCGCAGCGCGATCACGTACTTGCCGGTGTCCAGCAACTCGGCATGGGTTTTCTGCGCATCGCTGAGCACCGGCCCGTGGCGGCTGTTGCGCACGTTCAGGCTCACATCGGGCTTGCCTTTGACCTTGATGATCTCGCTGCGGGTCTTGAAGTCCGCCCACTGCGCCTGGCCGCTGCCGGGAACGCGGTATTGCTGCGGATTGGCCGGGTTGATCTGCTCCAGATACAGGTCTTGCACGTCAGGGCCGGTATTGGTGAAACCCCAGGCGACTTTGGCGGTGCGGCCCAGCACCACAAAAGGCAGGCCGGGCAAGGTCGCGCCGATAACATCGAGCGCGGGTGTGGCTTTGCCGTCGGCGCTCAGGCCTGCCGGCGCCTGCAAGCGTGCGAAGTACCAGATGGCAGGCGCCGACAGACCCAGGTGCGGGTCGTTGGCCAGCAAGGGTTTGCCGCTGGTGGTGTGGCTGCCGGCCAGCACCCAGTTGTTGGAGCCCTTGCCTTCCACGTTGCCGATGTTGGCGGCCCAGTCGTTGATATCGAGCGCCAGCAGATTCCGGGTTGCTGTCGTCGTCGAGTTTTGAGTATAAAACAGGCCTCCAGCCCTTTCCCCACGGGAGTTGGCAGCTCCTGTTTTGATAGCATCCCGGCGAAAGACCCCGAGCTCTGCGTAAAGCCTGGCAAAGTCGGTCCTGGAGGCGGGCGCCTCGCCTGGGTAGGGTGTGAACAGCTGCCAGAGTTGTTCGGTGCTGAGCACCTTGACCGCTGACAGGCGGGCAAATTCATTGCCCCAGTTTCCGCCCAGGTCCAGCGCCATCATCAAGGCCCAACCCACGCTGTCCTGAGGTGTCCAGGGCTGGCCGTCGCCGCCCGGCTTGACGCCGAGGATGTGGAACTCCGGTGACAGCGCCTGCGCGCTGTCGGCATAAAACGCGTTGATGCCGTCGCTGTAGGCCTGCAGCGCCTGTTTGGCCTCGGCCGGCAGATCCAGCCACTGGCGCTGCGCCGCTTCCATGATGCCCAGCGTGCGCATCAGCTTGTCAGTATCCAGCGTGGCCTCGCCCAGCACCTCGGACAATTCGCCGTGCATGACCCGGCGGTTGAACTCGAGCTGCCAGCCGCGCTCCTGCGCATGCACATACCCGAGCGCCATCCACGCGTCGCGCGGGCTTTGGGCCTTGATGTGGGTGACGTCGGCGCCGTCACGTGCAACACTCACGGCCGCGGTCAGCCCGCTGACCTTGAGCTCACCGTCGAGCGCCGGAAAGCTGCGGTACACATAGATGGCTATGGCTGAAGCCAGCAGCAGCAACAGCAGCAGCACACCACCGAAAAATCGTTTGATCCAGACCATGGTGGTGTTCTCCCCGAAGAAGTGAAGGGCCGGGCCGGTCGGCTGGCCCGGAAAATCAGGCGGCAGCGGCGGGCTTGAGCTGCATCGACTTGAATTCGAGGAATTCCTCGAAGCCATAGACCCCGTTTTCGCGGCCGTTGCCGGATTGTTTGTAGCCGCCGAAAGGCGCGTTGCCATTGAAAGGGCCGCCGTTGATATCGACCTGGCCGGTGCGCATGCGGCGCGCCACCTTCATCGCGTGTTCGTCGCTGCCGCTCCAGACGCCGCCACCCAGGCCGTAAATCGTGCTGTTGGCAATCGCCACGGCATCTTCTTCATCCTTGTAGGGGATGACCACCAGCACCGGGCCAAAAATCTCCTCCCGCGCCAGGGTGTCGGTGGGCTTGATGCCCAAGATGGTGGGCTGCACAAAATAGCCCTTGGCGATGGCCGGCGGCTCCGCACCGCCGGCGATCACGTCGGCGCCCTCTTCGATACCGGTGCGGATGAAGCCCAGCACACGTTCGCGCTGGTTCGCGCTGACCAGCGGGCCGAGCCGGCTGGTCTCGTCCAGGCTGGGGCCCACGCTGAATTTGGCGATCGCGGTTTTGGCCAGCGCCTTGACATCCTCGTAACGGCTGGCAGGCACCAGCATACGGGTATGGGCCGAGCAGGTCTGGCCGCTGTTGAGCATGCAGGCCGAGATCGTGCCCTTGACGGCCGCCTCGAAGTCCGCGTCTTCCAGGATGACGCTGGCCGATTTGCCGCCCAGCTCCAGTGCGACGCGCTTGACCGACTGGCTGGCCAGCTCGCTCACGCGTTTGCCGGCGCCGGTCGAGCCGGTGAAGCTGACCATGTCGACCTCGGGGTGGGTCGCCAGCACCTCGCCGACCACCGGTCCCATGCCGTTGACGAGGTTGAACACGCCCGGCGGCAAGCCGGCTTCGTGGATGATTTCAGCCAGAATCATGGCATTGACCGGCGCGATCTCGCTGGGTTTCAGCACCACGGTACAGCCGGCAACCAGCGCGGGCGCGATCTTCAGCGTGATCTGGCTCAGCGGAAAATTCCAGGGCGTGATGCAACCGACCACCCCGATGGCTTCACGCACCACCAGCGAATTGCCGACCTTCTTTTCCCACTCGAAGTTGCGCGCCACCTTGGCAAAATTGCCCCAGTGCCAGGTCGGACCGCCCACCTGCACGGTTTTGGCCATTTTCAAAGGCATCCCGACCTCGCGGGCAATCGCCATGGCCATCTCGTCGGTGCGGGCCTTCAGGCCGGCGGCCACCTTGTCCAGGTAGGCTGCGCGCGTCTCCACCGGCAGCGTGGACCAGGCGTCAAACGCGGCACGGGCTGCCAGCACCGCCTGCTCCGCCTCTCGCGCAGTACCGGCAGGCACGGTGGCCATCACCTCCTCGGTGCTGGAGTCGTGAACCGGCAGCGTGTCTTTCGATTGGGCGGTGACCCACTGGCCATTGATGTAGTGCGAAGGGTAGGTGGTCATGGGGCTCTCAGCAGGTGGAGGAATGGGATGACAGGAGAAATGGATGTGAATATTTCACAGGATTGGTGAACGCAAGTTCGCCATCGGTGGCAAAAAAGACAACGAATTCAAAAGTATTAATTTGGTCAGCATCAGAGAATCAGGATGACATTTGGTTACTAACGTCTTGATTTGTTTGTTGTTTTACGTTAACCCTGTCACACGATACATCTTGCATCCGGACCATCGGGGCCTTAATCTACCAGATCGTGCACTCAGCCGCGCCCGCTCAATCAGAAAGTCCCGAGACATATGCGTTGGATTACACCTCATTTAAAAAGCAGCTTGCTAGGCTTGCTCAGCGGTGGCGAAGCGACGCCGGCCGCCCTGGAAAATCGCACCGAAGGCATCCGGCAACTGATGCTCAACGAGTTGGGCGAGTTTGGCGAAAAGCATTACCCCAAAATTGCGCTGCGGGTGCGTTACGCCCAGGACGCTCAAGGCCTGTGGTACGCGCGCGGCGACGTGATGGCGGTGCTGTCGGCGATGCAGGGCGAAACCATTGCCCGCCAAAAGGTCAGCAGCATCACCAAGATGTTCGAAGGCTTGCTGCCAGGCAGCCTGGGCTCACGGCGCAGCTCCTTGAACTGAGCCTCGGTCCGGATCGACCCACCCCACCACGCTCAGTGCGTGTGGCCCCAGAGTAAAAACGCATCCCGGCCTTCCACGGCCAGCGTCACCTTCGCACCCACCGGCAGCAGCACCTTGGTCGGCACATGGCCGAACGGCAGACCCATCAGCACCGGCGCCTTGATCTGCTTCTGCAGCCACGCCACCACCGTCGCCAGTTTGAAGCCCTTGTCGTGCGGCACCAGCTTGTAGTTGGTGAACTGGCCCAGAACAATCGCCTTTTGCTGCGCCAGCACACCGGCATGCAACAGCGTCGTCAACATGCGCTCCAGCCGGTAGGGGTGCTCGTGCACTTCTTCGAGAAACAGGATGCCGCCCTTCACCGCCGGAAAATAGGGCGTTCCGACCAGCGATGTCAGCACCGCCAGGTTGCCGCCCCACAGGGTCGCATCCTTGATATTAAATACGCCTCCAGCCCTTGCGGGTACTGAGTTGATAGCTCCTTCTTTGATAGCAGATGCAGGCAGGCGCCAGCCCGTGCCTTCGCCCTGCCCCGTGATCAGGTCGTCAAAACAGGCTTCCATGATGTCGTCAGGCTCACCTTCGACGCCGAAATCCTCGCCGACCGCCGGACCGGCCCAGGAGACGGCGCCGGTTTTGGCGAGCAAGGCGCTCTGCAGCGCGGTGAAGTCGCTCAGGCCGACAAAACGCGTGCCCTTGTGCACCGCCTTGGCCACGGCCTTGTAATTGATGCCCGGCAGGATGCGCGTCAGACCATAACCGCCGCGCGAGATCAGGGCGACATCGGCGCCGCTGGCGGCCGCGCGGTGGATGGCGGCCAGGCGAGTGTCGTCGTCGCCGGCAAAACGCTGGTGACTGGCCAGCGCGGCCTCGTCGAGCTCGACCTCATGGCCCAGGGCCTTCAGGCGGGCCACACCCCGTTTGAAAGCAGCCTTGTCGCGCACGGCGCTGGACGGGGAATAAATGTAGATATGTTTTTTCACGGCTCCAAGTATCCCATTGGTGGGACGCAGCCAGCGCAGCGGGTATAAACGCCGCACCATGCTGCTTTATTTTCTCGACCTGTTCGGTGTCGCGGTGTTCTCCATCAGCGGCGCGCTGGCCGCCGGCCGGCTGGAGCTTGATCTGCTCGGCGTCGTGGTGCTGGCCTCGCTGACAGCCATAGGCGGCGGCACCCTGCGCGATGTGCTGATGAACCGGCACCCGGTGTTCTGGATGGCGAATCCGACCTACCTGATGGTGATCTGCGCCGCAGCGCTGGGCACGGTGCTGTACGTGCAGTTTTTGCCGATTCCGGCGCAGGCGCTGCTGGTAGCCGATGCGCTGGGGCTGGCGCTGTTTGCGTTGACCGGCGCGCAACTGGCCGAGGCGGCGCGTTTGCACCCGCTGATCGTCGTGCTGATGGGCACCATGACCGGCGTCGCCGGCGGTGTGATGCGCGACATTTTCAGCAACCAGGTGCCGCTGCTGCTGCGCCAGGACATTTACGCCACGGCGGCGATCGTCGGTATAGCGCTTTATCTGGTGCTGAAAGCAATGGGACTCAGGCCCTCACTGGCTTTCTGGATCGGCATGGGGGTGGTCATGGGCTTGCGCCTCAGCGCGATTTTCCTCGGCTGGCATTTGCCGGTATTCCGGCTACCGTACTAGGATTTGCTGAAAAATTCCGCGGCACGGCGCGCAATCGGCTCGCCATGTTCCTGCACAAAGTGTCCGGCGTTTTCAATCACCAGCGGCTTGGGGCAGCCCCGGATCACAGCCTGCAAGGCCCGCATCACCGGCAGGCCCAGCACCGGGTCTTGTGCACCGACGGCCATCAGGGTCTGGCCCTGCCACTGGTCGTGCCAGAAAGCCCGCGCCTGGCGCGAAACCTCCGCGCCGGGTGACTCGGGGAACTCCGGCACCATGGGCGGGAAAGCGCGCAAGGCGGCCCGGTGACCCTTGTCGGGAAAGGGCGCGTTGTAGGCGGCGCATTCCTGCGCGCTCATCTGCGGGTTGCCACGCGCGAACAGCCGGGCCACATCGAATTCCGGATTCTTCGCGCACATCTCGCGCCAGGCCAGAAAACCCGCAGACAGCGGCTGCTCGCCGGTCGCCAGCGTGGTGTTCATCACCAGCAGGCCGCGATAACGTTCGGGCGCTGCCATCGGCAAGGTCAAGCCGAGCAGGCCGCCCCAGTCCTGCACCACCAGCACGATGTTGTGCAGGTCCAGCCGCTCCACCAGTTCCAGCAGGCTCTGCCGATGACCGTCAAAGCTGTGGAAGTTGTCCTTTTTGGGCTTGTCGCTCTTGCCGAAGCCAATCAGGTCGGGCGCCACCACACGGTGCCCGGCTTCCAGGAAGACCGGGATCATCTTGCGGTACAGGTAGCTCCAAGCCGGGTTGCCGTGCAGGCACAGGTAGGTCAGGCCCCCGTTGCCGCCCTCCCCTTCATCGAGGTAATGCATGCGCAGTCCGGCCAGTGCCGGCAGGTCGCTGAGGTAGTTCGGCTGCCACGGGTAGCCGGGCAAGCCGTCAAACGCAGCGTCGGGCGTGCGCAGGGCGTCATCACGCAGTGGGTGCGCGGCGCGTGATTCTTCGCGCTGTGCGGCCCGCCGCTGCCTGAAAAACTCCTGAAGCGCGGCGCTGCATTCTTCGGCGAGCACCCCGCCCTGCACCTGCGTCTGGTGGTTGAGCTGCGTATGGCCGAACAGGTTGAGCACTGAACCGGCGGCGCCGGTTTTAGGTTCGGCCGCACCGAACACCACGCGTTTGAGCCGCGCATGCAGCATGGCGCCAGAGCACATGGCACAGGGCTCCAGCGTCACGAACAGTTCGCAGTCTTCCAGCCGGTAGTTGCCCAGCGCCAGTGCCCCAGCGCGCAAAGCCAGCATTTCGGCGTGCGCCGTCGGGTCCTGCCCGGTGATCGGGGCATTGCGGCCGCTGGCGATGACCCCGCCCTGGTGCACCAGCACGGCACCGACCGGCACCTCGCCGGCCGCCGCTGCTTCGCCGGCCTGCGCCAGCGCCAAGCGCATGAAGTCCTCGTCATTCATGGTGCTTCTGTTTTGATAGCTGTTCACGCCCACCAGACGGGGGCTGGAGGCCGATTTGATTCATTTTTCCGGATCCGTGACACCCATGCCCAGCCGGTCCATCCACTGCGCCAGCGCCTGTTCGTCGGGGGAGCCGGCGGCATAGACGGCTTTCATGGCCGCATGGGATTCGCGGCGGTGCTGGTTGAGCTTGATCTTGCATTGCAGCTCGGTGACCTGCAGCTCGAAAGCCACAATGCCGGCCAGCATCTTGTGGGCGAACTCTTCCCCCAGACCGCGCCACTGTTCTGCGTAGGGCGGCTCGTGGTCGCCGATCAACTTTTTCAGCAAGGCGTCCTTGCCCGCAGGATCTTCGATCAGCGTGGCCTGCACCGTGCAATGGACCGCCAGGTAATTCCAGGTCGGCACGCGCGCCAGGTCGGGGTAAACCTTGGGCGACATATAGGCGTGCGGCCCCAGGAATGTCACCACGGCCTGGGGTCTGGCCTGCAGGTAACGCCAATGCGGGTTGGGTTTGGCGACGTGGCCGAGCAAGACCATTTGCTCGCCGCGCATCTCCAGGTGCAGCGGCAGGTGCGTGACATAGGGCAAACCGGCGTCATCGACGCTGATCAGGGAGGCGAAAGGATGGTCCTGGATCAGCTGGACGGCCTGGTCGGCCTGACCTTTGAATTGGGGAGGCTGGTACATGGCTGAAGCATAGGCCAAAAACCTGAAACTTCAGAGGCTGCGCGTGTCAGCGCTGCTGCAAGGTCCAGCTCTGGAGGGGGATATGCCGCTTCTCGCCCACAACGCTCTGAACAAGCACCAGTCGGATGGCAGTCCAGCACACGGGCGAGACCTGGGTCAGTGGAATGGTTTGCACCGACCGCGCCAGGGTCATGTGTGGGGTCGCGGCATTGTCATCCGAATGAACCCCAGCCATTGCCAGGCAAAGCTTGAGCTTTTTGCACAGGGCCAGGACCTGCTCCCTGCCTTCCTCCATCTGCAATACAAAGGCCTTGCTCTGATTGGGCTTGGCATTGAAACTCAAAACCTTCTCAAACCCGACTTCGAACGAGGCGGCGCCCAGTTTGCCCGCGGCCTCTTTAGCCATGGCAATCGTGGACTCGAAGGAGCGCAACACCAGGTTCTTTTTGATGCCAATGTCCAGCAGCGATACATGCAGGCAGCTTTCCGGGACCAGATAGGGCTTGGCGCCGAGCTGTGGCAGGAAGCTGCTCTGAATACGGATGGCCTGCGTTCCGGCTTGGCCTTCGGGGGTCAATGCGAAAAAGACGTTGTCCACACCCGGCCTGGGCGCAGGCGCGATTCCCCCTGCTTCCGGCTGCATCATCTGACCGGATTTATTCCCACTCAATCGTCGCCGGCGGCTTGCTGCTGACGTCGTAGGTCACGCGGTTGATGCCCCGCACCTCGTTGATGATGCGGCTGGAGACCTTCTTGAGCAGCGCATACGGCAGCTCGGCCCAGTCGGCCGTCATGAAGTCGCTGGTCTGGACCGCGCGCAGCGCCACCACGTAATCGTAGGTGCGGCCGTCGCCCATCACGCCGACGCTTTTCACCGGCAAAAAGACGGCGAAGGCCTGGCTGGTCAGGTCGTACCAGCTCTTTCCAGTTTCGGCGTCCCTGAAGTTGCGCAACTCCTCGATGAAGATGGCATCGGCCTTGCGCAGCAGGTCGGCGTACTCCTTTTTGACTTCGCCGAGGATGCGCACGCCCAGGCCGGGGCCGGGAAACGGGTGGCGGTAGACCATGGCATGCGGCAGGCCCAGCGCGACACCGAGTTCGCGGACTTCGTCCTTGAACAGTTCGCGCAGCGGCTCCAGCAGCTTCAGGCCGAGCTGCTCGGGCAGGCCGCCGACGTTGTGGTGGCTCTTGATCACCACGGCCTTCTTGTTCTTGGCGCCGCCCGACTCGATCACGTCGGGGTAAATAGTGCCCTGGGCCAGCCACTTGGCGCCCTTGACGTCAGCGCCGCCGGCCTTGAGGCTGGCGGCTTCGGCCTTGAAGACCTCGACAAATTCACGGCCGATGATCTTGCGTTTGGCTTCGGGCTCATTGACGCCTGCAAGGTGGCCGAGAAACTGCGCCGCGGCATCGACCCGGATCACCTTGGCGTGCAGCTTGCCGACAAACATGTCCATCACCATGTCGCCCTCGTTCAGGCGCAGCAGGCCGTGATCGACAAACACACAGGTCAGCTGGTCGCCGATGGCGCGGTGGATCAGGGCTGCGGCCACGGAGGAATCCACACCGCCGGACAGCCCGAGGATGACTTCTTCATCGCCGACCTGCTGGCGGATTTTTTCGACGGCTTCGCTGATGTAGTCGCCCATGATCCAGTCCGGGCGTGTGGCGCAGATATCGAGCACAAACCGTTTGAGAATGGCATTGCCCTGCTTGGTGTGCGTGACTTCGGGGTGAAACTGCACCGCATAAAAGCGGCGCGCTTCGTCGGCCATGCCGGCAATCGGGCAGGACTCGGTGGAGGCCATGAGTTTGAAGCCGGGCGGCATCTCTGTGACCTTGTCGCCATGGCTCATCCAGACGTCGAGCATGCCCTGCCCCTCGGGCGTTGTGTAGTCGGCGATGTCTTTCAGCAGCGCCGTGTGGCCGCGGGCACGCACGTCGGCCGAGCCGAACTCGCGTTTGTGCCCGCTTTCGACCTTGCCACCAAGCTGGTGCGCCATGGTCTGCATGCCGTAACAGATGCCGAGCACCGGGATCCCGAGTTCGAAGACCGCAGCCGGCGCCTTGTCGGTCGTGTCTTCATAAACGCTGGCATGGCTGCCGGACAGGATCACACCCTTGAGCATGCCGTCTTTGGCGTAGTCACGGACCCAGTCGTCGGTCACGTCGCAGGGATGGACTTCGCAGAACACATGGGCATCACGCACCCGGCGCGCGATGAGCTGGGTGACCTGGGAGCCGAAATCGAGGATGAGGATTTTCTGGTGCTGCATGAGGGGTCTTCAAGGCAAAAAAAGAAAGGCGTCTGTGAAGACGCCCTACCCGGCTGGATCGAAGTCAGTCCGCGCGATAGTTCGGCGCTTCCTTGGTGATCTGAACGTCGTGCACATGGCTTTCACGGATGCCGGCGGTCGTGATCTCGACAAACTCGGCCTGGTTGCGCATGTCCTCGATGGTGGCGCAGCCGCAGTAGCCCATGCTGGCACGCAGGCCACCGGCCATCTGGTAAATGATGGCGACCATGGAACCCTTGTACGGCACCCGGCCTTCGATGCCTTCGGGCACCAGCTTGTCGGCGTTCGGGTTGCCGGAGGTGCTCTCCTGGAAGTAGCGGTCGGCGCTGCCCTGCTGCATCGCGCCTATGCTGCCCATGCCGCGGTAACTCTTGTAGCTGCGGCCCTGGAACAGGA
>JAZKGR010000207.1:0-26310 GCA_040385775.1 Pseudomonadota bacterium | reverse complement strand
ACCCCGACCTCGCTCTACCTGGCCATGCAGTACGGCCTGAAGGCGTCCAACTACCCGCTGATCCCGGAAGACTTCGAGCGCCGCCAGCTTCCGCCGGCGCTGGTGCCGCACCGCAAGAAAATTTTCGGCCTGACAATCGCCGCCGAACGGCTGGCGCAGATCCGCAACGAACGCCGGCCCAACTCCAAATACGCCAGCCTGGAGAACTGCCGCGACGAAATCCACGAAGCCGAAGCCATGATGCGGCGCGAAGGCATACGCTGGCTGTCGACCACCACCAAGTCCATCGAAGAGATCGCCACCACCATCCTTCAGGAAATCCGGCCGGAGCGGCTGGAGTACTAGGCGGCAGCAGATTGCTCTTTTTTTGATAGCTGTTTATGCCTGCTGCATAAGGGCTGAAGGCCTTTTTGATGCATAAAACGTAACTAATCTGTCCCCGCACCGTTCGGGCTGAGCTCGTCGAAGCCATGCTGCTCATTACCGAGCCCTTCGACAGGCTCAGGGCGAACGGGGATGAGTAGTTATTCGTTCAAAACGAAATTTGGCTCCAGCCTATACCTGTCATGCGCTAGCAGCTATATATTTGATAGCAAATCAGCTTATCCCAGCACCGCCACACCCTTGACCTGCGCAAACACCGGGCTGCCTGGCTGCAGTTGCAGCGCCGCCGCCGACTTGCGCGTGATGCGCGCCAGCAAGTTGCTGCCGCCGGCGTCCAGGCTGACCATGAGCTGGCCGGGGCTGTCGTCCGCCAGGCCGGTGATCGTTGCGGCAAACACATTGAGCACACTGCTGCTCTCCTGCCGCAACAGGCTCAGGCTGACATCGCGCGCCTGGATGCGTACCCGCACGGACTGTCCGGGCTGCAGCGTCTGGTTGGGCAGGCTGATCTGTCCGCCTGAGAACGTCAGATGGGCGAGCTGCCAGTCCGGTTCCAGATGGGTCACCGTGGCCGAAAGCACAGCCGCTGCGGCGTCGCCATGGGCCAATGGCAAATCCAGGCGGGTCAACAGCTCGCGCGTGGGCCCGGCCGCCGTGACGCGGCCCGCGTCCAGCAGCAGCAGGTGGTCGGCCAGGCGCGCCACCTCGTCCGGCGCGTGGCTCACATACAGGATGGGAATCTCAAGCTCGTCGTGCAGGCGCTCCAGGTAAGGCAGGACCTCGGCCTTGCGCTGCAGGTCCAGCGCAGCCAGCGGCTCGTCCATCAGCAGCAGGCGCGGGCTGGTGGCCAGCGCCCGCGCGATCGCCACGCGCTGGCGCTCACCGCCGGAGAGGGTATCGGGCCGACGTTCCATCAGCGGGGCGATGCCCAGCAGTTCGACCGCCTGCTCCAGTGAGACATGGCGCTGCGCCCCAGGCGTGCGGCTGCGGCCGTAGTCGAGGTTGCGCCTGACATCGAGGTGGGCAAACAGGCTGGCGTCCTGAAACACAAAACCCAGCGGGCGGCGGTGCACCGGCAGGAAGACGCCCGAAGCATCGTCCTGCCAGACCTCGCCGTTGACGACCAGCCGGCCGCTGCCTGCACGCTCCAGCCCGGCAATGCAACGCAGCAAGCTCGTTTTACCCGAGCCCGAGACACCGAATATGGCCGTCACACCGCGCCCGGGCAAATCGAATGCGACATCGAGCGTGAAACCGCCGAAGCCATGGCGGAAAGCGCCAGTGATGCCGCTCATGCGCCCTGCCCGCGACGCCGTCCGGTGCCGGGCTGCAAGACATACAGCGCCAGCAACACCAGAAAAGAAAACAGCAGCAGCCCGCCGGCCAGCCAGTGCGCCTGCGCATATTCCAGCGCTTCCACGTGGTCGTAAATCTGCACCGACAGCACCCGCGTCTGCCCGGGAATGTTGCCGCCCATCATCAACACGATGCCGAACTCGCCGACGGTATGCGCAAACCCCATGACCGCCGCCGTCAGGTAGGCGGGACGCGCCAGCGGCAGCACCACAGTGAAAAATGTGTCCAGCGGCGAGGCGCGCAAAGTGGCCGCGACTTCCAGCGGACGTTCGCCGATGGCCTCGAATGCGTTTTGCAAGGGCTGCACCACAAAAGGCAGCGAATAAAACACCGAGCCAAGCACCAGACCGGCAAAGCTGAAAGGCAGCAGGCCCCAGCCCAGCGATTGCGTCAGTGCGCCGACCGGCCCCTGCGGCCCCATCAGCACCAGCAAATAAAAACCCAGCACCACCGGCGGCAGCACCAGCGGCAAGGCCACCAGCGCACCCACCGGCCCCTTGAGCCAGGAGCGCGTGCGCGCCAGCCACCAGGCCAGCGGCGTGCCGGCCAGCAACAGCACGACGGTGGTCGTTGCGGCCAGTCTGGCGGTCAGCGCGATGGCTTGAAGTGCAGCGTCGTCGATCATGTCAGGGCTGAGCCTGGTAGCCGTAGGCGCGGATCACCACTTTGGCTTTTTCGGTTTTCAGGAACGCCATCAGTTCCTGCGCTGCAGGCTTGCCTTTTCCTTTGCTCAACAACACGGCGTCCTGGCGAATCGGGCTGTGCATCGCCTCCGGCACGATCCAGGCCGAGCCCGACTTGATCTTGCCGTTTTCGACCACCTGAGACAGCGCGACAAAACCGAGTTCGGCATTGCCGGTGGCCACAAAACTGAAAGCCTGGCCTATGCTTTCGCCGGTCACGAGTTTGGGTTCCAGCGCCGCCAGCACGCCCAGCTTGCTCATGGTCTCCACCGCCGCAGCGCCATACGGCGCGAGTTTGGGCGCAGCAATCGCCAGCTTGCTGAAGCCGCCCTTTTTCAACACCCCGCCCTGGGCATCCACCAGCCCGGTCCGGGCCGACCACAGCGCCAGCCGGCCGGTGGCATAAGTGAAGCGGCTGCCGCTGACGGCCGCGCCTTCCTGTTCCAGCTTTTTCGGCGTTTCGTCATCGGCCGAGAGAAATACCTCGAAAGGCGCTCCGTTGGTGATCTGCGCGTAGAACTTGCCGGTCGCGCCAAAGGACAACACCGCCTTGTGGCCGGTGTCCTTCTCGAAATCCGCAGCGACGATTTTCATGGGCGCACTGAAGTTGGCCGCCACCGCGACCTGCACATCGGCAGCCAGCGCCGGTGCGGCGAGGCACAGGAACCACAGGAACACGGCAGACAGGGGTTTAAAGGTCATGGCGGTCATGGATTTTCGCTATTCTATTTTAGAATAGCGAATCGCCGCCATCTCGTCACCCCCATGAAAAAGTCCCCCGCCCTGTCGTTCGGCAGCGCGCTCAGCCACGAGCCCGCCGACAAACGCATCGAGATCCTGCGCCTGGTCGGCGACAGCGGCTCGATCTCACAGGCCGCACGTGATGCCGGTGTCAGCTACAAGGCCGCCTGGCAGGCCATAGACACCTTGAGCAATCTGGCCGGCGGCGTGCTGGTGGAACGGGCGGTCGGGGGCGCCGGCGGCGGCGGCGCATTGATCACCGATGCCGGGCGCCGCTTGCTGGCCGTGGCCGGTCAACTGGCCGAATCACGCCGGCAGGTGCTGGACGCAGCCGCAGCGCCCGGCGCCGCCGCACTGCCGCTCACCGGCCTGCGCACCAGCATGCGCAACCAGTTTCCCTGCCATGTGGAAGGGCTGGAAACCAAAGGCCAGACCGTCCGCGTGTTCCTGCGCCTGCCCGACGACAGCCAGCTGGTGTCGCGCATCACCAAAGCCAGCGCCGAACTGCTGGGCCTGAAAAAAAAACTGCCGGTGCTGGCGCTGTGCAAGGCCACCGCCGTGCTTGTGTCCCCCCTGGGCGCAGGTAACTCCGCAGGCCAGCTGCTCAGCGGTCGCGCCCAGCGCATCAGCCGCGGCGCCAGCGGCGACGAGGTGTCGCTGCTGCTGGACGCCGGGCTGCTGCTGGTGGGATTTGCGGCAATGGGCAGCGGTATCCGGGTCAAAACCCCGGTGAGCGCGCTGGTCGACGAATCGGCCGTGGTCATCGCACTGGCGGCCTGACCGGACGCTGCCGCGAATAGCAGTGACTTATACAATTCATAGCGATAATCTATCAACTCAAGCAATTCAACAGAGTTATACTATTTATTCGCCAACAAATTTCAGCTGTTTTTCACTACCTACAGAAAGCGATCCTCATGTCCCTGATCAATACCCCCGTCCAGCCCTTCAAGACCCAGGCCTTCCTCAATGGCAAATTCATTGACGTTTCCAACGAAACGCTCAAAGGCAAGTGGTCGGTCCTGATCTTCATGCCGGCAGCTTTCACCTTCAACTGCCCGACCGAAGTCGAGGACGCTGCCGACAACTACGCCGAGTTCCAGAAGTCCGGCGCCGAGGTCTACATCGTGACCACCGACACCCACTTCTCGCACAAGGTGTGGCATGAGACCTCCCCCGCCGTCGGCAAGGCCAAGTTCCCGCTGGTCGGCGACCCGACCCACGTGCTGACCAAGGCTTTTGACGTGTACATCCCTGAAGAAGGCCTGGCACTGCGCGGCACCTTCGTGATCGACCCTGAAGGCATGATCAAGACGGCCGAAGTGCATTCCAACGAAATCGCCCGCGACGTCAAGGAAACCCTGCGCAAGCTCAAAGCCGCCCAGTACACCGCCGCCCACCCCGGCCAGGTCTGCCCTGCCAAGTGGAACGAAGGCGCCAAGACGATTGCTCCGTCGATCGACCTCGTCGGCAAGATCTAAGACCCCGCGGTCTGCAGCCCGGGCGAAGCACACCTCGGTGTGCCCCGGGCTTTTTTGTTCCCTTTTTGCCCTGTTTTGACACGATATTGACACCGAAAGTGAGTTTTTCATGCTCGACGACGCCACCAAAGCCCAACTGAAAACCTACCTCGAACGCGCCACCCAGCCGATCGAGATCGTCGCATCGCTCGACGCCAGCGAGGCTTCGGGCGAAGTGCTGTCGCTGCTGAAAGACGTGGCCGCCTCCTCGCCGCTGGTCACACTGACCGAAAGCCGCGACGACCCGCACCGCAAACCCTCGTTCTCCATCAACCGCCCCGGTGAAAACCACGGCCCGCGTTTTGCCGGCCTGCCCATGGGCCACGAGTTCACCTCATTGATCCTGGCGCTGCTGCAGATCGGCGGTTATCCGCCCAAGGTCGAGCAGGAAGTACTGGAGCAGATCCGCGCGCTGGACCGCGACCTCGACTTCGAGGTTTATGTCTCGCTGACCTGCCACAACTGCCCGGACGTGGTGCAGGCGCTGAACCTGATGGCGGTGCAGAACCCGCGCATCAAAACCACCATGATCGAAGGCGGCACCTTCCAGGACGAGATCAAGGAACGCGAGATCATGGGCGTGCCCACGGTCTTCCTCAACGGCACCATGTTCGGCAACGGCCGCATGAGCCTGGAGGAAATCCTCGCCAAGATCGACACCAGCGGCACTGAACGCGAAGCCAAAAAAATCAGCGCCAAGGATGCGTTTGACGTGCTGATCGTCGGCGGCGGCCCGGCCGGCGCCGCCGCAGCCGTGTATGCGGCACGCAAGGGCATACGCACCGGTGTGGCTTCCGAGCGTTTCGGCGGCCAGGTGCTGGACACCCTGGGCATCGAGAATTTCATCTCGATCAAGGAGACCGAAGGGCCGAAGTTTGCCCACGCGCTGGAAGAACACGTGCGCAACTATGACGTGGACATCATGAACCTGCAGCGTGCCAAGGGGCTGGTGCCCGGCAAGGACCTGATCGAAGTGCAACTGGAAAGCGGCGCCTCGCTCAAAAGCAAGTCGGTGATCATCTCCACCGGCGCGCGCTGGCGCAACATCAATGTGCCCGGCGAGCAGGAGTTCAAGAACAAGGGCGTGGCCTACTGCCCGCATTGCGACGGACCGCTGTTCAAGGGCAAACGCGTCGCTGTCATCGGCGGCGGCAACTCGGGCGTCGAGGCGGCGATTGACCTGGCCGGCATCGTCGGTCATGTGACGCTGATCGAGTTCGACACCGCGCTGCGCGCCGACGCTGTGCTGCAGAACAAGCTCAAAAGCCTGTCCAATGTCGAGGTCTTCACCAACGCGCAGACCACCGAGATCACCGGCGACCAGAAAGTCACCGGCCTGGTCTACAAGGACCGCGCGACTGGCGAACTCAAAACCGTGGCGCTCGAAGGCGTGTTCATCCAGATCGGCCTGGTGCCCAACACCGACTGGCTCAAGGGTGTGGTGGACCTCTCGAAACACGGCGAGATCATCGTCGACGCGCGCGGCCAGACCTCGGTGCCGGGCGTGTTTGCTGCGGGCGACGCGACCACCGTGCCCTTCAAGCAGATCATCATCGCGGCCGGCGACGGCGCCAAGGCGGCGCTCGGTGCGTTTGATTATTTGATTCGCAGCCCGGCCACCGTGCACTGAACGGGCAGGCCCTGCTCCCGAAAGCCCGCCGACGGCGGGCTTTTTTTTCGCGCTGCGGCCACGCGCAATACGAACGGTTATCACACTCACACGCAAGCAGACCGCGCGCGTGTGGGAATGCTTGAGCTGAAACCGCTGCCGGGAGACAATGCGCCATCACAACACAACAATCAAGAGGAATGCCATGAAAGGCGACGCACAAGTCATCACCCATCTGCAGGCCCAGCTCAAGAACGAGCTGACCGCCATCAACCAGTACTTCCTGCACTACCGCATGTACAAGCACTGGGGCCTGGACAAGCTGGCCAAGAAGGAATACGAAGAGTCCATCGGCGAGATGAAACACGCCGACAAACTGATGGACCGCATCTTCATGCTCGACGGCCTGCCGAACCTGCAGGATCTCGGCAAGCTGATGATCGGCGAGGACGTGCCGGAAGCGCTCAACTGCGACCTGCAGGCAGAAACCAGCGCCCAGGCCACCATCAAGGCCGGCATGGCGCATTGCGAAAGCGTGCGTGATTACGTTTCGCGCGACCTGCTGCAGGGCATCCTGGACGACACCGAGGAACACATCGACTTCCTGGAAACCCAGATCGAGCTGATCAACAAGGTCGGCATCCAGAACTACCTGCAAAGCCAGATGGGCGAGCTGAGCTAGTTTTTTCGCCCGGCGCAGCAGTGCACTTTTCCGGCCCGCCACCTGGCGGGCCGTTTTGTTTCCGGACCGCGCCAGGCACAGGCACGGTACCGCGCGGCAGCCCAGGCGCTGTCTTTTTTTGCCCTCACCGCCCCCGATTTGGCGATCTAAACGCGAATAGTTCTCATTGTTGCGTTAAGATACGAGACCCCGCAAGCCGACGCCGTTCCGGCGTGAAGCCAGCCAGCAACCTCGCCTGAGCCTGTGCTTCACCATGCCCGCTTTTGTTTCCGTTCCCAAGCAAAAAACGCCTTCAGCCCTTGCCAGTATTGCGCTGGCTGCTAGCAATTTTGTAGCAAACGCCCTGCCCGGCGGCTTCCTGGCGCCGATCCCATGCTGAGCGCAAGCAGCATCCGCCGCTGGTCCTGGATCCACAAGTGGTCCAGCCTGGTCTGTACCGTCTTCATGCTGCTGCTGTGTATCACCGGCCTGCCGCTGATCTTCCACCATGAGATCGGGCATCTGCTGGGCACCGAGGTCGAGGCGCCGGCCATGCCCGCCGACACGCCGCGGGCCAGCCTGGACCGGGTGATTGCCACGGCCAAGGCGATACATCCCGAACGCGTGGTGCAGTTCGTCTCGCAGCCCGAGGACGACAACGGCCTGTGGTTCGTGACCCTGACACCGACGCCAGCCCCCACAGACGACTTCAAGTCGGTCGCCGTCGATGCGCGGACCGCCGTGGTGCTGGCCCAGCCGAAGTTCGACGAAGGTTTCATGTACGTGATGTTCAAGCTGCATGTGGACCTGTTTGCCGGCCTGCCGGGCAAGCTCTTCCTCGGCTTCATGGGCCTGCTGATGCTGGTGGCGATTGTTTCCGGCGTGGTGCTGTACGCACCCTTCATGCGCAAGCTCGATTTCGGCACGGTGCGGCGTCAGCGCCAGCCACGCCTGAAGTGGCTGGACCTGCACAACCTGCTGGGCATCGTGACCCTGGTCTGGGCCTTCACCGTGGGCGCCACCGGCATGATCAACACCTGGGCCGACCTGATCATCAAGTACTGGCAGCACGACCAGCTCAGCACGCTGCTGGCGCCCTACAAGGGCCAGCCGCCGGTGCCGCCGGCCGAACGCGGCTCGCTTCAGGCCGCGCTGGATGCCGCGCTAGCCGCCGCCCCCGGCAACAAGCTGTCCTTCATCGCCTTTCCCGGCACCGCGTTTTCCAGCCCGCACCACAACACCGTCTTCCTGCGCGGCAACACGGCCCTGACCTCGCGGCTGCTGACGCCGGTGCTGGTCGATGCGCGCAGCGGCGCGGTGACGGCCAAGCCGGACCTGCCCTGGTATCTGACCGCGCTGCTGGTGTCGCAGCCGCTGCACTTCGGCGACTACGGCGGCCTGCCGATGCAAATCCTCTGGGCCCTGCTCGACATCGCCACCATCATCGTGCTCGGCAGCGGCCTGTATTTGTGGGTCAAGCGCGGCCAGCCGCAAAGCCTGGCGCAGGAAGCCGGCGTCGCCCTGCCGGAGGCCGCGCGATGAGTCCCCGCTTCTGGCAGCTCTGGGGCTGGCCCATCGCCTACGGCCTGCTCAGCGCCACCGGCCTGCTCACCGCCCTCTTTTCCGACGGCGGCCTGGGCGACGCCTGGTCGTGGCTGGCCCTGGGCCTGCCGGTGCTGGCCATGGCCTGGCTGGGCTGGCGCCCGCGCCGGACCGGCAAGCGCTGAACCTCACTGCTTTTGAAATCGATACCAAGAAATCCCGATGTCTGCCTCTCCGAAAAACAAGAAACAAAATCCGCCTCCAGCCCATTTCAGGCAAGGATATGCAGCTATGAATTCAATAGCAACATCAGACTTCACGCCGGTCGCACTGGCAGTTCTCATGCTGGCCTGCGCCGTCCACACACCGCTGCTGGCGCAAACCAGCGCCGACGCCCTGCCCGAGATCCGCGTCACCGACAGCGCCACGCCGTCCAGCCTGTACACCGTACCTGCGGTCAGCATCGGCAAGACAGAGCAGTCGCTGAAAGACACGCCCCAGTCGATCAGCGTGATCACGCGCCAGCGCCTGGACGACCAGAACATCACCAAGGTGGAAGACGCGCTCAAGCAGACCACCGGCGTCACGGTGGAGCGCTTCGACGGCGCGGGCAACTACAACACCATCAAGTCGCGCGGCTTCGACATCGGCGCGATCCAGCTCGACGGCGTGCCCATCAGCCAGGGCTCCAACTACTCGACAGCGCTCGACACCGCGGTGTATGAACGCATCGAGGTGCTGCGCGGCCCGGCCGGCTTGCTGCAAGGGGCGGGCGAACCCGGCGGCGCCATCAACCTGGTGCGCAAACGCGCGCTGGGCACACTGGGACTGGGCGCCAATGCCTCCGTCGGCTCCTTCGGCCTGCGGCGTGCCGACGTGGAAGTGACCGGCGCACTCAATGCGGCGGGCACCCTGCGCGCCCGCGTGGTCGGCGTCAAGGAGGACCGCAACAGTTACGTCGACACCCTGTTCAACAACCGGGAAACCGCTTACGGCACGCTGGAGTTCGATTTCACGCCCTCGACCACGTTGTCGGTCGGCTACACCCGGCAGAAGGTCCGGGCCGCCGTGGACCAGGGCCTGCCCAGCCTGGCCAACGGCCAGTTGCTGGACCTGCCGGTGTCCAGCTTTGCCGGCCTGCGTGCCAACCGCCAGGACCTGGACACCGAAGACGCGTTTGCCGAACTCGAGCACCGCCTGGACAACGGCGGCCTGATCAAGTTCTCGGCGCGCGACGTGACCCGGACCTCGTTTTACCGCGCGGCCCGTGCCAACAGCGCGGCGGCGGTCAATGGCAACTACACGATGCAGACGGTGGATTTTCTGCAGAAAAACACCGACCGCAACTACGACCTGTTTTTCACCAGCCCGGTCAAGATCGGCGAGACCACGCACCGCGTGCTGCTCGGCATGAGCCGCAACACCGGTGACAATTTCGGCGGCAACTTCGCCAACGGCCCGAACTTCGCGGCCAACATTTACCGGCCCAACTACGACCTGGCCTACCCGGTCATCAACCTCCCCGGCTACACCAGCGTGACGACCCGCAGCGAGGACGCGCTGTACGGCCAGTTCCAGCTGAATGCCACCGAGCGGCTCAAGCTGCTCGCAGGCGGCCGCGCCAGCTGGGCCGACATCGAAGTCAAACGCGCCAGCGACGGTGTCACCACCTCCACGTCCAGACCGGGCCGGCAGTTCACGCCATCGGTCGCTGCCATCTACGCGCTGGACGCCAGCATCTCGGCCTACACCAGTTATGCCGAAACCTTTGTGCTGCAAACCGCGCTGAACGCCGCCGGCGGCCTGTTGCCGCCACGCACCGGTTCACAAATCGAGGCCGGCCTCAAAGGCGAGTTCTTCAACAAGCGGCTCAACGCCCATGCAGCGATCTTCCGCATCCTCGACAAAAACCGCGCCATCACCGACCCGGCCGTGCCGACTGCCTCAATCGCCGGCGGCGAAGTGCGCAGCCAGGGCCTGGAGACCGAGATCAGCGGCCAGGTCGCGCCGGGCTGGGACCTGACAGCCGGTTACGCCTACACCGAAACGCTCTACCTGAAAGCGCCGGCGGCCCAGGCCGGCACGGTGTTCAGCCCGGTCACGCCGAAACACAGCATCAACCTGTCCACGCGTTATGCGTTGCGAAGCCCCGGCCTCACCGGCTGGAGCGTGGGCGGCGGGGTGACCTGGCGCAGCGAGTTCTCGGCGCAAAGCGGCCCGATCAAGCTGGTCTCGGGCGACTACGCGCTGTTCAACGCCCAGGTCGCCTACCAGGTCAACGACAAGGTCTCGGTCAGCCTGAGCGCCGAAAACCTGCTCGACGAGAAGTACTACGAAAAAGTCAGCGGCGTGTCGCGCCAGAACTTTTATGGCGAGCCGCGCCGCGTGGTGCTGGCGCTGAAGGCGCGTTTCTAGGACCGCCCATGAACAGCACCCCGATGAACACAGGCACCGCGCCCGATTCCGTCCCGGCCGGTGAGGACGCCGACGGCTACAGCCGGCATGGCTGGCTGCCGCGCGGCAGCGCCGCCCTGACGTACCGGCTGGGCGTGGCATCGCGCGCGCTGGCAGCCATCGTCGGCGGCTACGCGCTGTCGGCGCTGGTGGCCACGGTGTCGGCGATTTACTTTCCGGGCACGCGCGCCGAAGCCGCAATCTTCGGCATGTTGCTGTCCTTCGTGATCTACACATTGGCGGTGATGTGGGTGTTTGCGGTGCGCAGCGCCTGGCGCGCCTGGCTGGGCCTGTTGCTGCCCTCGGTACCGCTGGCCCTGGCTGTTCTTGTCCACCTGTATCTCCGGAGCGCGTCATGAAAGAAGGTTTTCGCCAGTCCATGAACTGGGTGCACACCTGGAGCGGCCTGCTGGTGGGTTGGGTGCTGTTCATGGTGTTTGCAGCGGGCACGGCCTGTTATTACCGCGACGAGATCACCTTCTGGATGAAGCCCGAGTTGCACCAGGCCGGCCTGGGCCTGCCGCCGGAAGCCGAGGTCGTGAACAACACCGTCGCCGCCTTGCAGCAGCGCGCGCCGGCCAGCCAGCGCTGGTTCATCACCCTGCCGACCGAGCGTGAGCCCGGCGTGCGCGCCAGCTGGTCGGGCGCCCCTGTTGCCAAAGGCGCAGCCGAGCCGCCGCTGGAGCCCGGTGTCACGCGCCGCGGCCGCTTCTACAGCGCCGTGCTGGACCCGGCCACCGGCAAACCGCTGGCGGCCACCCGCGAGACGCGCGGCGGCGAGTTTTTTTACCGCCTGCACTTTGACCTGCACTACATGCCGGCGATCTGGGCGCGCTGGATCATCGGTTTTTGCGCCATGTTCATGCTGGTGGCCATCATCACCGGCATCGTCACGCACAGGCGCATCTTTGCGGACTTCTTCACCTTCCGTCCGAAGAAGGGGCAACGCAGCTGGCTGGACGCGCACAACGCCACCGCCGTGCTGGCCCTGCCCTATCACCTGATGATCACCTACACCGGCCTGGTGACATTGATGCTGATGTACATGCCCTTCGGCCCGCAGGTCACCTACAAGGGCGACCAGCAGGCCTTCACCGCCGAGGTGTTTCCGGGCAGCGGGCGCGACCCCAAGCCCTCGGGCATCGCCACACCGCTGACACCGATCACGCCGCTGGTCGCCCAGGCACAACAGCGCTGGGGCGAAGGCAGCCTGGGTCGCATCACCGTGAGCAACCCCGGCGACGCGGTAGCCACGGTCACGCTGTCACGCAAGGCCAACCAGGACATGTCCTCGGCACAACCTACGCTGGTGTTCAACGGCACCAGCGGCAAGCTGCTGAGCGAGACGGGCGAGGACCGCGGCGCGGTCATCACCACCCGCAGCGTGCTCTATGGCCTGCACCTGGGCCGCTTCGCCGACCCGCTGCTGCGCCTGCTGTTCTTCGTGTCGGGACTGGCCGGCTGCGTGATGGTGGCCACCGGCCTGCTGCTGTGGGCCGTGAAAGAGCGCAACAAGTACGCAAAAGTCGTCGCCAAAGGCGGGCGCGTGGGCTGGGGCTCGCGGCTGGTGGACGGGCTCAACGTCGGCGCCATCGCGGGGCTGATGATTGCGATCCCGGCCTTCTTCTGGGCGAATCGGCTGCTGCCGGTGGGCATGGTGGCGCGCGGGCAGGCCGAGATCGACCTGTTTTTCGGCGTCTGGGCCGTCGCCGCCATCGCCGGCCTGGCCTGGCCGACGCGGCGCATGTGGATGGTTCAGCTGGGCGTCGCGGCCTTGTTGTTCGGCGCCATCCCGCTGCTGAATGCTGCCACGACGGCCACCCACCTGGGTGTGTCCATCCCGGCAGGCATGTGGGCGGTGGCCGGCTTCGACCTGGCCTGTCTGGGCCTGGGCGCGGCGCTGCTGCTGTGCGTCTGGTGGCTGGGTCGGCGCAAACAGGTGCGGGCACAACGCGCCGCACCCGCGCCCCTGAAACGGGAGCCTGCCTTATGAGCGCGTGGCCACTGGCCGTCACCGCCTGGTGCACGGCATTTTCGGGATTTGCGGCCCTGGGCCTGGCGATGGACCGCCACCACGAAGACAGTTACGGCCGCGGCAAGTCGCCCGGCGCTCGCCGGCCCTGGTTGCGCGCCGCCGGCACGCTGGGGCTGCTGCTGTCGCTGCTCGCCTGCCTGGCGATCCAGGGACCGACCCAGGGCTGGGTGTTGTGGCTGGGCGTGCTGACTGCCGGCGCACTGGTGCTGGTGGTCGTACTCAGTTATGCACCGCGCCGCGCGGCCAGCCTGGCAGCCGTGGCCGGCATGCTGGGCGCCAGCATGGCCTTGCTGGCCCTGCTGCCGCCGCCGGGCGCGTGACCACCGGTCTTCTGGAATCCCCGCACCACTTACCGAAAAGAACCATGTCTCTCATCAATCCCCCCAACCCCGGTATGCCAGTCCATGCACCACCCGCAGCCATGACCCTGGCCACCCTGCCGCTGAGCGAGCTGGCACCCAACCAGGCCAGCACCATCGTCGGCCTGACCGCAGCTCAAGGCGAGGACAACACGTCCGGCCTGCTGCAACGGCTGGCCGAACTCGGCTTCATGGCCGGTGAAAGCATCAGCGTGTTGCGGCGCGGCCCGGGCGGGCGCGAACCGATCGCGGTGCAGGTTGGCGACACCGTGTTCGCCTTGCGCCGCCATGAGGCGAGCTGCATCCTCGTGAAGGCGTCCGCATGAGCAACGTCGCCACCACTGCTTCCGCCATGCCGCGCATTGCCCTGGTCGGCAACCCGAACTGCGGCAAAACCGCGCTGTTCAACCTGCTGACCGGCGCGCGCCAGAAGGTCGCCAACTACGCCGGCGTAACGGTCGAACGCAAGGAAGGCCGCACCCGCCTGCCCGACGGGCGCGAACTGGCGGTCATGGACCTGCCCGGCGCCTACAGCCTGAATCCCGCAACTGCCGACGAAACCGTCACCCATGACGTGGTCATGGGCCTGCGCGCGGGCGAGGACCGCCCCGACGGCATCATCGCGGTGGTTGATGCGACCAACCTGCGCATGAACCTGCGCCTGGTGCTGCAGTTGCGCGCGCTGGGCCAACCCATGGTGCTGGCGCTCAACATGATGGACGTGGCGCGCGCGCGCGGCCTGCAGATCAACATCGCCCGGCTGTCGGCCGAACTCGGCATGCCGGTGATTGAAACCGTGGCGGTGCACAACCCCTGGTTTGCGGCCTGGCGCGGCAAGGCTGCTGACAGCGGGCGCGAGGCGCTGCTGCAGGCGGCCCAGCAGGCCTTCTACACCGACATTCACAAGCCTTTTGTGCCGCTAACCCATGTCCCGCATGCGCAGGCAGCTATCAATTCGATAGCAGGTGGCCCGCCGGACATGGCCGCACTGCAAGCCCAGGTGCGCGCCATCCTGGCCGCGGCAGTGCCCAATGCGGGTCAGGTCAAGCGTTTCAACCACCGCATCGACGCGCTGGTGATGCACCCGGTGGCGGGACTGCTCCTGCTGGCCACGGTGCTGTTCCTGATCTTCCAGGCGGTATTTGCCTGGGCCAATGTGCCGATGGACATCATCAAGGACGCGGTGGCATGGACCGGCACCGCGATCAATGACAACATGGCGCCCGGCCTGCTGCAAAGCCTGCTGGTCGACGGCATCGTCGCCGGCGTCGGCGGCGTGCTGGTGTTTTTGCCGCAGATCGTGATCCTGTTTTTCTTCATCCTGCTGCTGGAAGATTCGGGCTACTTGCCGCGCGCCGCCTTCCTGCTCGACAACGTCATGGGCAAGGTCGGGCTGTCGGGCCGCGCCTTCATCCCGCTGCTGTCGAGTTTTGCCTGCGCGATTCCCGGCATCATGGCCACCCGCACGATTCCGCACTGGCGCGACCGGCTGGCCACCATCATGATCGCGCCGCTGATGACCTGCTCGGCGCGGCTGCCGCTGTATGCATTGCTGATAGGCGCCTTCATCCCGGACCGGAACGTGGGCATCTTCAACCTGCAGGGGCTGACCCTGTTCGCGCTGTACATCGCCGGCATCGTGTCGGCCATGGCGGTGGCCTGGGTGTTCAAGCGCACCTGGTCCAAAAGCAGCTACCAGCCGCTGATGCTGGAGCTGCCGCCCTACCGCCTGCCCAACTTTCGCAACCTGCTGCTGGGCCTGTGGCAACGCGTGGAGATCTTTTTGCACCGCGTCGGCGGCATCATTTTTGCGCTGATGGTCTTGCTGTGGTTTCTGTCGACCTTCCCCGGCCCGCCGGAAGGCGCGACCGGCGCGGCGATCCAGTACAGCTTTGCCGGCATGCTGGGCAAGGCGCTCGAGGTGGTGTTTGCGCCCATCGGTTTCAACTGGCAGATCTCGATCGCGCTGGTACCAGGCATGGCGGCGCGTGAAGTCGCGGTCGGTGCGCTCGGCACGGTGTATTCTCTTTCGGCCGCCGGCGACGATGCGGCAGTCGCCCTGACACCGCTGATCGCGCAGAGCTGGTCGCTGGCCACCGCCTATTCGCTGCTGGCCTGGTATGTGTTTGCGCCGCAATGCATCTCGACACTGGCGGTGGTCAAACGCGAGACCAACTCCTGGCGCTACCCCCTGCTGATGGCCGCCTACCTGTTTGCGCTGGCCTATGCCGCGTCCTTTGTCACCTACCGCGCCGTGCTGGCGCTGACGGCATGATGCCGACGCCGCTCGAAGCGCTGCTGGTCTATACCGTGGTCATGGGCTGCGCCCTGTACTGCCTGTGGGTGTTTTTGCCGGCCTCACTGAAACGCCGCGCGGCGCAGGGCCTGATGCGCCTGTCGCCACGCTGGGCCGCTTCGCGCCGCCTGCAGAAGCTGGCGCAGGACGCAGGGGGCTGCGGCTCCGGCTGCGACAACTGCGGCAGCGCCAAACCGCCGCAAGAACACAAGGTCCAGCTGCTGCGCCGGCGGCGGTAGCGCATTTATCAAACAAATACCGATTCAGCCCATATCCCGCCTGCGCCAGCAGCTATCTTTTCAATAGCAATTTCCTTCTTCTTTTTTTTATCAACCGGAGATCCCTGCCATGACCCCAAAACTGCTTCCTTCCTTCCGCGCCATCGCCCTCGTCTCCAGCATGCTGATGCTGGGCACGGCCCAGGCCCACCATGTGTGGATAGAACAAACCGCCCAGGGCGCCCAGCTGTTTTTCGGCGAGTTCGGCGGCAACCTGCGCGAAGCCTCGCCCGGCCTGCTCGACAAGTTCGGCGGTCCGGTGGCCCAGCGTGTCTCGGCCAAAGGCAGCGAGGCGCTGCAGGTCAGCAAGACCGCCACCGGTTTCGGCCTGTCGGCGCGCGCCGGCAAGGGCGAGTCCATCGTTGCGGAAGACCCAGCCTACCCCTCGTTTGAAATCAAGGGCGACAAGCCCGGCCGCGGCATTTATGTGCCGGCAGCCCGCCTGGTTACCGACCTCGGCAAGCAGGAACCCAAGCTGACGCTGGACCTGGTGCCCACGGGCGTGTCCGGCAAGGACGGCGCCGAGTTCCAGGCTTTCTTCAAAGGCCAGCCCCTGCCCAAAGCCAAGGTCGAGGTGATCACGCCGTCCGGCTGGTCGCAGGCGCACACCACTGACGCGCAGGGCAAGATCACGACCACCCTGCCATGGGGCGGCACCTATGTGCTGGAAATGTCCCATTCCGACCGGAACGCCGGCGAACGCGCGGGTGAAAAGTACGACCGCGCCAGCTACGTCACGTCCCTCACCATCAACCAGAGCGGTGGACTGAAAGCCCTGCCGGCACCGGCAGCGGCTGCGCCCAGCAAGATGAACTGATCACACGGGCCACGGGGCCCCGCGGCCCGTCCAAAAGCCTCTTCCATCGCCGGAAGGGGCTTTTTTTTGTCGGCGAAGCGCCAATGCATGGGCTGCCAGCTGTGTGACCATGAAAAGCAAAGGATTTGAATTAAGTATTGCAAATGCGATAGATTCGCATTTATACTTGCATCAACAAATCACCAACCAGCAAGCCACTCCATGATTGTTTGTGTCTGCCGCCGAATCTCCGACCGCGAAATCGCCCGCCACGCCCGTGCCGGTCTGGGTTTCGACGAGATCCAGTTCGAACTGGGTGTTGCCACCCAGTGCGGCCAGTGCGAAGGCTGCGCGCGCGACGTGGTCGCGCAATGCAGCGGCAGTTGCCCGACCGCCAACATCCACCAGCGCGCCATTCATTCCCCGGAAGGCAGCACATGGAATCCTCCCTCACCTTATTTGCAACTCTCGCCGGCAGCCTGATCCTGGCGGTCAGCCCGCTCTGGTGGATCTTTCGCCATTAATGCGCGCCTTGCCCGCATTCCCGCAGGTCCCCGCCTGCATCCACTAGACTTCCGATGAACGCCTCCGCCATTCCGGGCTCCAACGCCCCTGCCCTTCCGGTTTCTGCCGTGCGCTTGCCCATCAGCCGCAACATCGTTATCGCCGCCAGCGTGGTCATCTTCCATGTAGCCGTGCTGTGGGCCATGCAAAACGGCCTGCTGCGCCGCGCGGCTGAAATTGTGGTGCCGGCCGAAATCCTGACTCGCATCATCGAGATCGAACCGCCCAAGGTCGCGCCGCCTCCTCCTCCGCCGCCGCCCAAACCGGCGCCCAAGGTGCTGCGGCCGCCGCCCATGCCGGTGGCCGTGCGCGAACCGGTGCCGACACCGGCGCCGAATGCGCCGGTTGGTGTGGTCGAGCCGCAGCCGCCGGCACCGCCGATGCCCGCACCCCCGGTTCCCGCGCCGCCGGCTCCTGCGCCGCCGGCCCCACCGCGCCTGGTCGAAGTCACCCAGGGCGAGACCGAATACATCCGGCCACCGCGCGTGGTCTACCCGTCGCTGAGCAAGCGCAGTGGCGAGTCCGGCGTGGTTGTTATCGCGGTGTATTACAACGGCGCCGGCCGTGCCGTGCGCGGAAGCGTCTTCAAGTCCAGCGGCTTCGAGCGCCTGGACCGCGCCGCCTACGAGGCCGTGATGGCCTCGCAGGTCACCCCTTTCCGCCGTGCAGGTACCGATGCCAACACCGAGTACTTGCTCAAGGCCCCGATTAATTTTGTTCTGGAGTAAGAAAATGGAATCACAATTTGGCCTGATGAACGTCTGGACGCAGGGCGACTTCGTCACCAAAGCGGTGGCCGTCCTGCTGATCGCCATGTCGCTGGCGTCCTGGATGGTCATCATCATCAAGACCCTGGACGTTCTCAAATACAAAAAAGTCGCGCGCGGCGCAGAGGATTTCTGGCACAGCGAGGACTTCGCCGCCGGCCTGGCCAAGCTCGGCAGCGACCCGGCCAACCCCTTCCGCCAGCTGGCCATCGAAGGCCGCGAGGCCACCGCCCACCACCGCAACACCAAGGCGCACCTGCATGACGCGCTGGATGTCAGTGACTGGGTTACACGCAGCCTGCGCAACACCATCGACGAGTTCACCTCGCGCCTGCAGTCCGGCCTGGCGATTCTGGCATCGGTCGGCTCGACCGCGCCCTTCATCGGGCTGTTCGGCACGGTCTGGGGTATCTACCACGCGCTGCTGGCGATCGGCACGGCCGGCCAGGCGACCATCGACAAGGTGGCCGGTCCGATCGGCGAGGCGCTGATCATGACGGCGCTGGGTCTGGCTGTGGCGATTCCGGCCGTGCTCGGTTACAACGCACTGGTGCGCGGCAACAAGGGTGTGCTGCAAAAACTCAATCGCTTCGCGCATGACCTGCACGCCTACTTTGTCACCGGTGCACGCGTCAGCAACGGCGCCCCGGCCAAGGTTGTGCCGATGAAAAAAGCCTGACACCCACGCTGAAAGGGACACGCCATGGCCTTTGGAACACAGGACGACACCGACGATGTCATGAACGAAATCAACATGACGCCCCTGGTGGACGTGATGCTGGTTTTGCTGATCATCTTCATCATCACCGTGCCGGTGATGAAACACGCGGTCAACATCGACCTGCCGCGCGCCACCAACGAGGCGCAGGACGCCAAGCCCGAAACCGTGCGCCTGACGGTGGACGCCCAGGGCACTTACTACATCAACGAAGCGCCGATAGCCGACAAGGAGCTGGCGCCGCGCTTCCAGGCCGCCGCGGCGCAGAACCCGCAGCCCGAGTTGCACATCCGCGGCGACAAGGCCGTGCGTTATGAACGCGTGGCCCAGGCGATGGCGGCGGCCCAGGTGTCCGGCCTGCGCAAGATCGGCTTCATCACCGAGCCCGACACACCCTGAACACCCGCTCGTCAGCCTCCGGCAACGGCGCAACGCCTGGCACCGCAAGATGGCCAGGCGTTTTCATTTCAGGGACTCCGGTACCTGGGTGGCAGCCACAAAAAAACACAATAAATATCGCCTGACTGTTGACTTTTAATTGCGAATCATTATCATTACCATAACGACAGCCCAACAGGTAACACCATGTCCCTCGCCCTTCACCCAACGACCCTCAGCCTGCCTTCCCGCGCCACCCGCCAGGCAGAGATGTCCATGCCCGCCGCAGCGTCGCGCAGCGATTCCGGAAGCGCCCTGGAAAGCACCGAGATCCTGCGCGGCCAGAAAGCCGTGGAAATCAATCACAACGGCCTGACCTACCGCCTGCAGGCCACGCGCCTTGGCAAGCTGATCCTGACCAAATAGGCAGCGCGCCACAACCCGTTTCATCGTGGGGCGATCCGAGGCTTAACCAAGTCTCACAGATCGTTTTTTGCCAGCCAGACCTGTGCCCTCGGGCACAAGCATTAGCCAGGCTTTTTTTCTCCACGCCGCATGCAAAAAGCCGACCCACATGGTCGGCTTTTTTATGGATCAAATCGGACCGCATCCTATGTCCATCATGGGCTGATAGCTATCTATTTCATAGCATTTCGTGGCTGGCCATCAACTTACAGACCGATGGCAGCCATACCGGCACGCGCGATCTGCGCATCCTCGCTGGACTTCACGCCGCTGACGCCAACGGCACCCAAGCACTGGCCGTCTTTCATGATGGGCACGCCGCCTTCGAGCAGGCCCTTGAGCTCGGGCGCGCTCAGGAAAGAAACCCGGCCACCGTTGATCATCTCTTCATAGATGCGGCTTTCACGCCGTCCGAGGGCCGCGGTGTTGGCCTTGGCCGGCGCGATATGGGCCGAGATGGGCGCCGCGCCGTCCAGGCGCTGCAGGTGCAGCAAATGGCCGCCGTCATCAACAACGGCAATCGTCACCGCCCAGTTGTTCTTGATGGCTTCGGCCGTCGCTGCGGCCGCAATCGCCTGTACGTCGGAAAATTCCAGCGTTGGTTTTGATTTCATGTCTGTTCCAGAAGTTTTGTTGAGCCAGCCGCCAAGCATACGCAAGTTTGGTGCGCTCGCACCGCAGCATTGCATGCATCGAAACTTGTAGAACCCTGACAAAAAGTAGGAAGTGTCTGGGGTTATTCCATTGAAATGGCTACCGGCACCCTAAAATAAGCTTGCCTGCATATGCTGGCCTCTATGGAGAAGACTCTCATGAATGACAATGTTCAAACACTAGACCATGGCTACGTTGGCTCCGCCGAGCAGCGTAACCGGGTCTTGCGCAACACCTACTGGCTGCTGGCCCTGAGCATGCTGCCGACCGTGCTGGGCGCCTGGGTTGGCGTTGCCACGGGTATCACCGCCTCGCTGACAGGCGGTCTGGGCCTGATCGTTTTCCTGGGCGGCGCCTTCGGCTTCCTGTACGCCATCGAGAAAACCAAAAACTCCGCAGCCGGCGTGCCGGTGCTGCTGGCCTTCACCTTCTTCATGGGCCTGATGCTCTCGCGCATGATCGGCATGATCCTGGGCTTTCGCAACGGCTCCGAGCTGATCATGACTGCCATGGGCGGCACCGCCGGTGTGTTCTTCGTGATGGCCTCGCTGGCCAGCGTGATCAAGCGCGACCTGTCAGGCATGGGCAAGTGGCTGTTTGTCGGCGCCATGGTCGTGATGGTCGGCGGCATCATCAATGTGTTTGTCGGCTCCACTGCCGGCATGCTGGCCCTGTCGGTTGCCGTGATCGGCATCTTCAGCGCCTACATGCTGTATGACCTGAAGCAGATCCTGGACGGCGGCGAGACCAACTACATCAGCGCCACCATGCGCCTGTACCTGGACATCTTCAATGTGTTCCAGGCCCTGCTCGCCCTGCTGGGCATCATGGGCGGCGACCGCGAATAAACCGTTAATCCGCTTCGCTCCGGATTAAAAAAAAGGGCCTTCGGGCCCTTTTCCTTTTTTGTCTTTTTAGATGCTGGCCAAATCGAACACCGCAATTGATTCCACGTGCGCGGTGTGCGGAAACATGTTGACCACACCGGCCGAGCTGCAGCGGTAACCCGCATCGTTGACCAGCACACCGGCATCGCGCGCCAGGGTCGCCGGGTTGCAGCTCACATAGACAATGCGCCGGGGCGGCGCCCAGTTGCCGATCTGCAGGTTTTGCTGCCCGCCCGCATCGTCGCAGGGCACACCGGTAAGGGCCTGCTGATACAGCGCCGCCAGGGCCTTGAACAGCTCATAAGCACCTTCTCGCGGCGGATCGACCAGCCACTTGTCAGCCGCGCCGTCCTGCACCAGCATGCCGGGTGTCATCTCGAACAGGTTACGCGCTACGAATTTGGTAGCAGCCAGCGCCCGTCTACCGTGGGCTGATGCCTGATTTAATGCGTAATTTTCACGCGAGCGGGAAACCAGCGCCTCGCTGCCTTCAATGCCCAGCACCTCACGCGCCTGGGTGGCCAGCGGCAAGGTGAAGTTGCCCAGGCCGCAGAACCAGTCGATCACGCGTTCATCGCGCTGCACGTCGAGCAGGCGCAGCGCGCGCGAGACCAGCACCTGGTTGATCTGCGGGTTGACCTGGGTGAAGTCGGTCGGGCGAAACGGCATGGTGATGCCGTAGGCCGGCAGCGCGTAAGCCAGTTGCTGCGCCGGATCGCTCACCGGATCGAGCAGCGTGACGGTGTCCGGCCCGCCCGACTGCAGCCACCACTGCAGGCCTGGATGGGCCGCCGCAAAGGCGCGCAGCTTCGCGACATCATCCTCAGACAAGGGCTCCATGTGACGCAGCACCAGCGCGGTGATGTCGTCGCCGCAGGCCAGCTCGATCTGCGGCAGGGTTTCCTTCGCGTCCATCGCGCCTATCAGCGCGCGCAGCGGCAGCAGCAAGTCGCTCACATGCCGGGGCAACACATGACATTCGCGGATGTCGGCGACGTAGCCGCTTTTGCGCTCATGAAAACCGACCAGCACCTCGCCCTTTTTGCGCACAAAACGCACCGATAGCCGCGCGCGGTAGCGGTAGTTCCAGGCCGGCCCTTCGATGGGCCGCATGATGTTGCCGGCCTTGAGTTTGCCCAGGTGCCAGAGGTTGTCTTCCAGCACCCGCTGCTTGACCGCCACCTGGGCCGCCACATGCAGGTGCTGCATCTTGCAGCCGCCGCAGGCACCGGTGTGCAGGCCGAAGTGCGGACACTGCGGCCGCACGCGCTGCGAGGACTCGTGCAGCAGCGACATCAGCGTGGCTTTTTCAAATGTCGGCTTCTTGCGGTACACGCTGGCGCTGACACGTTCGAAGGGCAGCGCGCCGTCGATGAACACCACCTTGCCGTCTTCACGGTGGGCGATGCCCTGGGCCTCGATGTCCAGCGACTCCACGTTGAGGATGTCGGGCGGGTAGTCCACCGGCGGCGTGTCGGTTGCGGGGGGTTTTGTTTTGTTCTGGTGTCGTCGGGCCATGCCCTATTGTCTCAGGGTGAGATAGCATTTCCGGATCATCCAAGCCGCAACAAGGAATCTGCCATGGACCTGCGCATCTGCATCGACGTGGACAACATGGAGCGCGCCATCGCGTTCTACACCGGCGGGCTGGGCCTGCGCACCGGGCGGCGCTTTAAAAACAGCTTCACCGAAATCCTGGGCGCGAGCAGCCCCATCGATCTACTGCTCAACGAAGCCGGCACACAACCCGTCGCCGGCAGCCAGGCAGAACGCAGCTACCAGCGCCACTGGACGCCGGTTCATCTGGATTTTGTAGTGGACGATATTGATACCGCCGTCACGCGCCTGGTGGCGCATGGCGCGGTGCTCGAGATGCCGGTCAATGACCGTGCCTGGGGCCGCATCGCCGGCTTGGCCGACCCCTTCGGCCACGGCATCGACCTGCTGCAGTTCACCGGCCACGGTTATGACGCCCTGCTGCAGCCGGCTGAATCGCTATCAAATCCATAGCTGGACACGCTGTCACCACAAGGGTTGAAGGCTGATTTGCCTTCAAACCTCCATGAAAAAAGCCCTGCATGCAGGGCTTTTTCTTTTGGACCGGCATCGGCACCGGCTTATTTGGGCGGCAGGTATTTCGCCGGGTCCACCGGTTTGCCCTGGCGGCGGATTTCAAAATGCAGCTTCACGCGGTCGGCGTCGCTGTTGCCCATCTCGGCGATTTTCTGGCCCTTGCGCACCGACTGGTCTTCCTTGACCAGCAGGGTCTGGTTGTGCGCGTAGGCCGTCAGGAAGGTGTTGTTGTGCTTGAGAATGATCAGGTTGCCGTAGCCGCGCAGGCCGGCACCGGCATACACCACGCGGCCGTCGGCAGACGCCATCACGGCATCGCCGGCCTTGCCTGCAATGTCCATGCCCTTGTTTTTGGCTTCATCGAAACCTGCCAGCACAGCACCTTGCGCAGGCCAGATCCAGGCCACGTCCTCGTCGCCGGCAGCGGCTGCGGGTGCCGCAGGTTTGGGTGCACTGGCCGCCGGCGCGGGAGCACTGGCCGCCGGCGCAGGGGCGACCGGCGTCGCGGAGCCGGAGGTCACGGGTCGGGCCACGGCTACCGACTCGGGCGGGACCACGCGCAAGACCTGGCCGACTTCGATCAGGTTGGGGTTCTCGAGGTTGCTCCAGCGGCCGATGTCGCGCCAGTTCTGGCCGGTGTCCAGGCCGATGCGGATCAGCGTGTCGCCGGGTTTGACCGTGTAATAACCGGGTTTGCCGGCGTTCTCAAAGCCGGGCAAGGGCTTCACGCCTGCATCGACCGCCACGACGGGCGCGCGCGACATACCCGTGCCACGGTCTTCAACAGGCGCGCGATTCGGGCCGCGCGGCGAACTGCATGCCGCCATCATCAGCACCGCTGCCATCAGCAGGCAGCTCAGGGCCAGGCGAGCGCCGCTCTTGCCGGCGCGGGGCGCTTCAAGGGCCGTGAGAGAAAACGCTGCCATGGGGATCCCTGCTTGTTGATTCATTGTTCTATTCACCTTTTCCAGAATTCTGTGTGTTGCCACCCTGTGACACCGGATGCCCACTTTGGTTCAGGATGGGCGCCTTTGCGGCGCCGACTAACTTGTACCCGATTTTAAAGGCACAAAGTGCACAGCCTCCAGAACCGTCTGGGTCACGCCCTGCGCGGTCTTGTCGAGCACCACCAGCGCCTGGGCGCCACCAGCCATGTGCATGGGCGCGACCAGTCGTCCCCCGACGGCCAGCTGCTCCACCCAGGCGGCCGGAATCGCCTCGCCACCGGCCGCCGCGATGATGGCCGCATACGGCGCGCCCTTCGCATAACCCACCATGCCGTCGCCGAACAGCAGATGCACATTGGCCAGCCGGAAGGCGCGCAGGTTCTCTCGCGCTTTGTCGTGCAGGCCGCGCAATCGCTCGATGCTGTAGACCTCGGTTGCCAGCTCGCCCAGCACTGCCGCCTGGTAGCCGCAACCCGTACCAATTTCCAGCACCCTGCCCAGCTTGCCTGAAGGGCTGCCGGCCCCCTGGCGCAACAACTCCAGCATACGCGCCACCACATTGGGCTTGGAGATCGTCTGGCCGAGGCCTATCGGCAGGCTGGTGTCTTCGTAGGCCTGGTTCACCAGGGCGGTATCGACAAATCGGTGGCGCTCCACATGGCCCATGGCGGCGAGAACCTGTGGATCGGAAATACCCTGCGCCGCGAGTTTGTGCACCATGCGCGCGCGCACCGCACGCGAGTCCAGGCCGACACCGCTGGGCAACGCTGCCTTGGCCGGTATTTTTTGATCAAAAATACCGGTAGCCCTTTCAGGATGGGGACGACCAGCTATCTTTTTGGTAGCAGATGGGGTGCCCGCGTCGAGTTCGAGTCGCACCGGGAAACCCGGCCTTTTGGCCACAGGCTTGGCCGCTGCGGTGCCCGCAGAGGTCAAGGGCGGTTTAAGAGGCGGCTTCATGCGGCAAGCGGTGTGGCGGCACTGCCCTGCGTGAGTTTGGCCGCAGTCTGCGCCCAGTAAGGCAGGCGCTCGTGGTCGGTCAGGTCCACCTGCAGCGGTGTGATGGCGACGAAGCCCTGTTTGGTGGCGAAGAAATCTGTTCCATCGCCCTCTTCCTTGGCCGGGCCCGCGCCGCCTATCCAGTACATGGTCTCGCCGCGCGGGCTGGTCTGGGTGATCACGCGTTCAGCCGCATGGCGCCGGCCCAGGCGGCAAACCTTGTAACCCTGGAGCTGATCGTCAGGCAGGTTGGGAATATTCACATTGAGCAGCCAGGGTGCCACCGTCGGCAAGGCGCCTTCGGCAATTTTTTCGAGCGAGGGAATCAGTTGCTGCACCAGGTCTCGCGCGCGCCGTCCGGCCGCATCGATATGCCCCCAGCCTTTTTCGGTCTGGGAAAACGCAATTGACGGAATGCCGAACAGGTAGCCTTCCATGGCCGCGCCGACGGTGCCGGAATAAATCGTGTCGTCGCCCATGTTGGCGCCGTTGTTGATGCCTGACACCACCAGGTCGGGCCGGTAGCCCAGCAGGCCGGTCAGCGCAATATGCACACAATCGGCGGGCGTACCGTTGATGTAGCGAAAGCCGTTGGCCGCCGTCTGCACATACATCGGCGAATGCAGGGTCAGCGCGTTGGACTTGGCGCTGTTGTTTTGCTCGGGCGCCACCACCTCCACATCGGCGATGTCTTTCAGCGCCTCGTACAGGGCAATGATGCCGGAGGCCTGGTAGCCATCGTCGTTGCAGATCAGGATTTTCATGAATCAATTCTACGGTCTCGGGCGTGACAAGCTGACGGCCTGCAGCAGCTATTACCGCGCTTCTTCTGCCTATGATGCGATGACCTGAACGACAACGGAGAAACCCATGCATGCCTGGCTTTGTGAAGACCCCACCGGCGTTGACGCCCTGACCTGGAAAGAACTGCCCACCCCGGAGCCGAAAGCCGGCGAGGTGCGCATCGCCATCAAGGCCGCCAGCCTGAATTTCCCCGACCTGCTGATCGTGCAGAACAAGTACCAGATGAAACCTGCCCTGCCCTTTGTGCCCGGCTCCGAATACGCCGGCGTGGTCGAGGCGGTGGGTGAGGGTGTCAAACACCTCAAGGTCGGGCAGAACGTGGCCTGCCTGTCGGGCACCG
>JAZKGR010000206.1:0-10341 GCA_040385775.1 Pseudomonadota bacterium | reverse complement strand
GTGCTCGCCGAAAACGGGGTCGAGCTCGAACTCGCTGCGCTCAGACAATCGCTCGCCCTGATCCGTTTTCGGCTGCGCTCCTCGGCCCAGCCCGACGGGTGGGGGACAAACACGGGGAGAAAATCCGGAGCAGAAGACGCGCGAAGCGCGTCTTCTGCGGGAATCCCAAGGGACGGTCATGTTTGCACGCGAGCGCAGCGCACGCGGCCACATGAAGTCCCCCTCCATCGCCCAGCGGGGCGAGGGAGGGGTTAGGGGTGGGAGTGGGGAGTTGAAACTACTGTCCGTAAGGGACTGCAGGTGAAGCGTGATGCTTGTTCACAGACTTCACGCTGCCCGCAAGCGCGGCGCAGGCAACAATCCCGCATGTAGCCACGCCCGATCCAGCACCGCCGGCGACAAGGTCTCTTCCGGAATCAGCAGATAGTCCTTCGCCCGCATGATTCGGCCCACGCCGACGCGGCTGGTCAGCACCGTCATCGGGATGGCCAGCAGCAGCGGCAGGCCCACCGGCAGCAACCAGACGAGGGCGCGCGCATCAATGGCGGCGATGCCGAGGGCCAGCAGCGCGATGATGCCGCTCATGGGCGCGAAGCGCAGCAGCGCGTCGCGCCAGGGCACCGCAGCGGCTTCGCGCGGCGGCGATTTCCAGTCCAGCTTCAGGCCGGTGATGGCCGCGAGGACAAACAGCGAATGCGCGAGCATGCGGATCGGTGCCTGCAGCAGGGCGATGATGGTTTCCAGCGCGGCGCTGCGCAGCAGGCTGAAGCGCCCGCCGAAGGCTGCCGCCTCGCCCTTGACCAGCACCGCAACGATGCCAAGCACGCGCGGCAGGAACAGCATGGACAGCGTCCAGGCCCAGAGCGCAGCGAGTTCCGCCGGCACCAGCATCCAGTCGGTCATGATGTGCGAGCCCGACAGCCAGAGCGCGGTGCCCAGCGTCAGGAAACACAGCCACAGCGGCGCCGACAGGTAGGACATGGCGCCGGTGCCGAACATGGCGCGGTGCACCGGGTGCATGCCGGGTTCGGCGATCAGCCGCGAGTTCTGCAGGTTGCCCTGGCACCAGCGGCGGTCGCGTTGCAGCTCAGCCAGCAGGTCGGGCGGCTGCTGCTCGTAGCTGCCGATCAGGTCAGAGGCCAGCCACACGTGGTAACCAGCGCGGCGCATCAGCGCGGCTTCGACAAAGTCGTGCGACAGGATGCCGCCGGACATGCCGCCGCTGCCGGCAATCGGCGCCAGCGCGCAGTGTTGCATGAAAGGTTCGACGCGCAGGATGGCGTTGTGGCCCCAGTAGTGCGACTCGCCGAGCTGCCAGAACTGCATGCCCAGCGTGAACAGGCGGCCGGTCATGCGTGAGGCGAACTGCTGCGCGCGCGCATGCAGGGTGACGTGGCCGATGGCCTGGGTCGCGGTCTGGATGATGCCGGCGCTGGGGTTGGCTTCCATCAGCTTGACCATGTTGACCAGGCAGTCGCCGCTCATCACGCTGTCGGCGTCGAGCACGATCATGTAACGGTAGTCCTTGCCCCAGCGGCGGCAGAAGTCGGCGACGTTGCCGGCCTTGCGGTGGGTGCGGCGCTGGCGCAGGCGGTAGTAGACCTCGATCAGCGGCTGGCCGGCCTGTGCCGCCAGTTGCATGCGCAGTTCTTCCCAGGCGGCACGCTCGGCCTGCTGGGTTGCCGGGTTGTTGCTGTCGGACAGCACAAACACGTCGAAGGCGGCCGCATGGCCGGTCGCGGCAACCGACTCGCAGGTGGCGCGCAGGCCGGCGAACACGGTGCGCACATCCTCATTGCAGATCGGCATGATGATGGCCGTGCGGGCCGTGGCATCCAGCGTGTGCCCGGCCACGCTGCGTGCCGTCAGCGCATATTTGTCGCCGCGCAGGGTCACGTAAAAACCCATCAAGGCCGTCATGAAACCGGTCACCACCCAGGCCGACAGCAGGCCGAACAGGGCGATCTGGCCGTACTCCAGCCAGGCGCTGTCGTAGTCGGGTTGCATGTCGGCAAACAGCGTGGTGGCAAAAGCCGTACTCAGGATGGTCAGCGCCACCAGCACGGCGCGCCGGCGTTTGGCCGCGTGTTGCCATGGCGCCATGGCGCTGGCGGCGGGGGCCGGCCGCGCGCTGCCGGTCAGGCGCAGCAGGACAGCCGTGCCCAGACTGTTCCAGAAACCGCGCCAGGGCCGCGCCGGCATGGAACCGCGGTTGATGGGCGGCGTGGTCACCGAGTTGGGGTGCCGCTCTTCGCGCAAAAAGCTGCGTGCTGGAACTGTAGGCGGGCGCGCTGGGGGCGTCAGGGGGTGATGAGTGTGGTCCATGTTTCGCTCACTGTGTGGTTGTCGTGTTGGAGGAAGGCGCGCAACTCGACCGGCTTGGCCGGATCGACACGTTGCACGCGCAGGGTCATGCGCCATTGGCCATTGACCGGATTGCGGTAGGCGTTGCTTTCAACGACGCGGCCGTTGGTATCGCTGGAGACGACGGCGCGCACCGGGGCACCGTCCTTGAGGTCATCGAGCGCCGGGCCGGCGAAGTCGATGACGTAAGAGATGGCCTGCGCCAGCGTCTGCGCGTCGAGCTTGTTGAAGCCGATGCCGCGGCGCGACTGGGTGACCCAGCCATTTGGCGGACGCTGCTGTTTGTCACCCTGCCAGGCCAGCTGGTAGGCAAAGTCCAGCGACTCGCCGGGTTGCGGCAGGCGGTCCGGCACCCAGTAAGCCGCCACGTTGTCGTGGGTTTCGTCGGGCGTGGGCAGTTGCAGCAGTTCGACCCGGCCCGGCCCCCAGTCACCGATGGGTGTGACCCAGGCGCCGGGGCGCGCTTCGTAACGCGCCTCGGTGTCTTCATAACTGCCGAACAGGCGGTCGCGCTGCATCAGGCCAAAACCCTTGAGGCCTTTCATGGCGAACGAGGTTGCGACCGGCGCCTTGGGGTTTTGCAGCGGGCGCCACAACCACTCGCCGTCCGTGCTGGCCATCATCAGGCCGTCGGAGTCATGCACCTCCGGGCGGAAGTCGCCGGCGCGCGGCTGGTTTTCGCCGAAGAAAAACATGCTGGTCAGCGGCGCCAGGCCCAGGGTGGCGACGTGCGGGCCGGCGCCGGTACGCATGAAGACGCGCGCATGCACCTCGGTCACGGTCTGCTCGCCGGGGCGAATATCGAAGCGGTAGGCGCCGGTCATGCGCGCTGAATCGAGCAGCGCGTAAATGGTGATCTGCTTCGCACCGGGCGCAGGCTTTTCGAGCCAGAAATCAGTGAAGCGCGGAAACTCCTCTGGACGCCCGCCCGCGCCGGCGGTGTCTACCGCCAGGCCACGTGCCGACAGGCCGTAGCGCTGGCCGCTACCGAGGGCGCGGAAATAACTCGCGCCGAGAAACACCACCAGTTCGTCCTTGTAAGCGGGTGAGTTGAGCGGCGTGTGGATCCGGAAGCCGGCGTGGCCGAGGTCGCCCCAGCGCGAAGGCTGGAACCGGTTCTTGCCGAAACTGAAATCGCCCGGCTTGTAGGACAGCACCTTGTTGCCGGTGGCAGACAACTCATGGATGCGGACCGAATCGCTCTGGCGCCCGACATGGAAAAATTTGGCTTCGTAGGGCAGGCCATCGGCGCGCCACAGGGCCTTGTCATCGTTAAAACGGATGTCGCGCAGGCCGTCGTAATCCAGATTGGCCAGTTCGGCGGGGATGGCCTGGCGCCCCGGCTGGTAGGGGGCCTGGGCGCGTTCGCGGGCCAGTTTGGCGACGTCGTCCAGGCTCCAGGCCTGGGCCACGCCAGCCAGCATCAGCGCTGCCAGCAAGGCGGCGCCGCGGGCCATACGCGCCATGCCGGCGCGAGTTGAAATCAGGGGAAAAAACGGAGACATGGACTGACAAGGGCAAACCCTGTGCCAGGCATGAAAAGCTTAATTAAATCAACAACTTAAAAGCTATTTGGCTGAAAAATTGAGGCCAGGATGGGAAAACCAAGGGAAAACCCTTGATTTTTGTCGCCGGTCAGCGACACCCCTGCGGCTCTGAGAGAAATTATTGTTTTAAATCAGGTACTTGGCCGTGTCGCTCATCAGCGACAGCGTCTGAAGGCGCGGAGGCCGCTTCACTTTTGAAGTGGCTGGGCGTCAAGCCATGTTTTTGCATCAGGCGGTAAAACTCGGTGCGGTTACGGTCGGCCAGACGCGCCGCATCGGCGACATTGCCATCCGTCAGTTTCAGCAGGCCCACCAGGTATTCGTGCTCGAAGCGCTGGCGGGCCTCGGCCAGCGTGAGCACCTGCACACTGGGCGAGCGCAGGGCGCGCTGTATCAGCGCGAGCGGAATCAGCGGCGTGCTGGCCAGAGCGCAAACCTGCTCGACCACGTTGTAGAGCTGGCGCACATTGCCCGGCCAGGCGGCTGTGGTCAGGGCCTTGAGCGCTTCCGGCGCAAAGCCGCTCAGGCGCTTGCCGTATTTGCCGGCCAGCTTGACCAGGAAGTGGTTGGCCAGCAGCGCGATGTCCTCGCGCCGCTCCGCCAGCGGCGGCAAGGTCAGCGTGACCACGTTGAGCCGGTAGTAGAGGTCGGTGCGGAACTGGCCCTCGGCCATCGCGGCGTCCAGGTCACGGTGGGTGGCCGACAGGATGCGCACGTTGACCGGGATCGACTGGCTGGAGCCGAGCGGGCGCACCACGCGTTCCTGCAGCACGCGCAGCAGCTTGACCTGGAGCGCCAGCGGCATGTCTCCGATCTCGTCGAGCAGCAGCGTGCCTCCCTCGGCCGCCTGGAACAGGCCCTTGTGGTTGGAGGACGCATCGGTAAACGCGCCCTTGACGTGGCCGAACAGCTCGGATTCCAGCAGCGCCTCCGGGATCGCCCCGCAGTTGACGGCAATAAACGGGTGGGCCGCGCGCGGGCTGGCCTGGTGGATGGCCTGGGCCAGCAGCTCCTTGCCGGTGCCGCTTTCGCCGCGCAGCATCACGCTGGCATCCGAACGCGCCACCATCCTGGCTTCGGCCAGGGTCTCAGCCATGCGGCTGGAGCGGCTGATGATGGCGTTTTGCCAGCTTTCCTCCGGGCCGGCCTGGGTGGCCGGGGCTGGCGCGCTCAGTGCCAGGGCCTGCGCAATCTTGCCCTCCAGCGCCTTGCCGTCGAAGGGTTTGGTCAGGTAGGTGAAGACGCCGCGTTCGGTGGCCTCGACCGCGTCGGGAATGGTGCCGTGGGCGGTCAGCAGGATCACCGGAAGCGAAGGGTGGCGCGCGCGTATGTCTTCAAACAATGCCAGGCCGTCCTTGCCGGGCAGGCGCACGTCGCTGAGCACCAGCTGCGGCCGCTCGATGTCGAGCTGCGCCAGCGCCGCCTCGGCCGAACCCACGGCGCTGACGCGGTAACCGGCGGCGGTCAGGCGCATGGTCAGCAGTCGCAGCATGTCGGCGTCGTCGTCGACGACCAGCAGGTGCGCGCCGGTGGCCAGCGCACTCATGAGCCAGGCGGCCGCGCGCGGCTGTTGGGAGTGGATGCCGGTGCCGCCGGGGGCCGGCTGGTCAGGCTGCGTTCGATTTCCTTGAGCGCATCCAGCTTGTCCTGGGTCTCCCCGAGCCGGCGCTGCAGTTCGCGCACCTGCTGGTTCTGGCGGTCCAGCTGGTCCTCGAGCCGGCGCTGTTCGGCATACCGTGCGCCCAGCAGCCGCGCCAGCACATGCAATTCACGCGCTTCCTGGGTGGGATTGGCCAGCACGCGCTGCAGCAATTCCTGCGCACGCACCAGGTCATACAGCTGGCGCGTCTGGCTCAGGGCCATGGCCAGCCGCAACTGGTCAGCCGGCGCGGCAGGGTCATTCAGGCGCGCGATTTCCTGGGTCAGCTCAGCCCCCTGCAGGCCGCGCACGCGATCGGCGTGCTCGAGCAGCAGCGCCACCGCGTCGCGCTCGGGGGGGCGCGTCGTCGTCGGGGCTGAGATAAGCGCCGCCGGGTGGGTGGCGGAGACGGTCTGTGCCGGTGCCTGTCGCGGCAGGGTGCAAGCGGCAGTGAGCAGGCTGGCGGCCAGCGCCGCGTAAAGGGCCAGGCGTTTGCCGGGGCGGGTATCAACGCTTGAAAACATGGGGAAGTTCAATCCTGAAATGGGCGCCGGGGCCGTCCGGCAGCAGTTGCACCTGGCCACCATGCGCAGCAATGTACTCCTGCACGATGGACAGACCGATGCCGCTGCCGCGCACGGCTTGCGGCGGCTGCTGCGCGCCGCGGTAAAAAGGTTCAAAAACACGGGTGCGGTCCTCAAAAGCAACCCCCGTGCCTTCGTCGATGACATCGATGCGCACGGCCTCGGCAAGCCGGCTCAGCCGGATGCTGATGCGGCCCTGCGGCGGGGAGTAGCGGATGGCGTTGGATAACAAATTGGCAAGCACGGTTCCCAGTTTGTCGCGGTCGATTTCAGCCTGCACGGCCTTGCCCTCGATGTCGACCTGCAGCTCCCGCGCGCGCCACTGCAACTGCTGGGCCTGCACCTGTTCGGTGATCAGTTGCAGCAGGTCGGTTTTTTCGCGCCGCAACTGGCGCGCCTCGAAGGCGGCCGCGTTGAAGCGCAACAAGTCCTCGATCTGGCCCTGCAGCAGGCCGGTGTTGTGGCGCAGGATTTTGGCGATCTCGCGCTGGTTGCTGCTGAGTTCGCCGGCCACGCCGTCCTCGAGCAGGGAAACGCCTTCGCGCAGCGAGGCCAGCGGGGTCTTCAGCTCGTGCGAGACATGCCGCAGGAAACGCGATTTGTCGGCATCGAGTTCGACCAGCCGCAGGCGCAGCCACTCCAGCCGCTGGCCGACCAGTTGCAGGTCGGCCGGGCCGTCAATCGCAATGGCTTCGTCCAGGCGGTTTTCACCGAGGCCGATGATGGCTTTTTCCAGCCGCCGCAGCGGCCGGGTCAGCAAGATGCCGAAGGCCAGGGCCAGCATCACCGACAGCGCTATGGCGCCCACGACCTGCTGCGTGAGCTGGCGGCGGCGGGTTTCCAGCGTGTCCAGCAGGCTGCGGTTTTGCGCCGCAATCGCCTGGCGCACCTGCTGGGCAATCGCCGCATTGACCCCATCGAGTTCTCGAAACTCCAGCGCGACCTGGCGGTCGCGGTCGAGGGCGGTGTCCGAGGCGCCGTCGAGCAAGGCGGTGATCGCCTCCAGGCGCTGACGCCAGTCCGTGACCTGTGCAGCGGGCACGCCCTGCGTCGCCAGCCGCGCCAGCACCTCGCGCGCTTCAGTTGAAGCTTCGTCAAAGCGGCGGCGCAGCAGGCGGTCGCCGAGCACCAGCGACTGGCGCGCGGTGCGCTCCATGGCTACGCTGCGCTCGGTCAGCGATTGTGCCGCCGCGCTCAGGTCCAGTGCACGGGTCGCGCTGTCACGGCTTTGCAGGGTCAGTTGTTCCAGTGTGAAAAGCGCGCGCAACGACGCGGCGGCCAGCAGTGCGGCGATCAGCAAAAAAGCGACCACCAGCAACTGCCGGAAAGAAACGTGTTTCAGCATCCTGAAGGGCGGCCTGTCACGGCGTCGGCGTCAAGCCGGAACGACAGCCTCTTCGCGCAGCAAGACCTCACCGCGCAGCGAACGCTGGGAGGCCTGCGTGATCGTGACATCAATCATCTGGCCAATCAGACGCGGTGAACCGGTGAAATTGACGACCCGGTTGCATTCGGTGCGCCCCATCAGTTCGGACGCGTCCTTGCGCGAGGCGCCCTCGACCAGGATGCGCTGCACCGTGCCCTGGCGGCTGGCGCTGATGGCGCGCACGCTGTCGTCAATGGCCGTCTGCAGGCGCTGCAGGCGCGCAAGCTTGACCGCGTGCGGCGTGTCGTCGGCCAGGTTGGCGGCGGGTGTGCCGGGCCGCGGGCTGAAGATGAAACTGAAGGAGGTGTCGTAGCCGACGTCATCGATCAGCTTCATCATCTTGTTGAAATCGTCGTCGGTCTCGCCCGGGAAACCGACGATGAAGTCGCTGCTCATGGCCAGGTCGGGCCGGATCGCGCGCAACTTGCGGATGGTGGATTTGTATTCCATCGCTGTGTAGCCGCGCTTCATGGCCATGAGGATGCGGTCCGAGCCGTGCTGCACCGGCAGGTGCAGGTGGTTCACCAGCTTGGGCAGCTTGCCGTAGGCGTCGATCAGGCTTTGCGTGAACTCGTTGGGGTGGCTGGTGACGTAACGGATGCGTTCGATGCCGGGGATGTCGGAGACGTACTCGAGCAGGGTGGCAAAGTCGGCGATGTCGGCCGTATTTCCCATGGGTCCGCGGTAGGCGTTGACATTCTGCCCGAGCAGCGTGACTTCACGCACGCCCTGATCAGCCAGGCCCGCCACCTCGACCAGCACGTCCTCGAAGGGGCGCGAGACTTCCTCGCCACGGGTGTAAGGCACGACGCAGTAGCTGCAGTACTTGGAGCAGCCTTCCATGATGGAGACAAAGGCGCTGGCGCCCTCGACACGCGCCGGTGGCAGGTGGTCAAACTTTTCAATTTCAGGAAAACTGATGTCGACCTGCGACTGTCCCAGGCTCATGCGACGGTTCAGCAGCTCAGGCAGGCGGTGCAGCGTTTGCGGGCCGAACACCACGTCCACATAAGGCGCGCGGGCAATGATGGCATCGCCCTCCTGGCTGGCGACACAGCCGCCGACACCGATCAGCACGCCTTTTTTCTTCAGGTGCTTGACCCGGCCCAGGTCGCTGAACACCTTCTCCTGTGCCTTTTCACGCACCGAGCAGGTGTTGAACAGGATCAGGTCGGCCTCGTCAACGTTGCTTGTGGGCTCGTAACCTTCAGCCGCGTGCAGCACGTCGGACATCTTGTCCGAGTCGTACTCGTTCATCTGGCATCCGAAGGTTTTGATAAAGACTTTTTTGCTCATGGTGTTTGCTATCGAATTGCTAGCTGTTTACGCCCGCAGGATTTGGGCTGGAGCCCGATTTGGCTTGAAAGCCGGCGGCTTACTGCTTGTAGCGTGGCAGCTGGTCGAAGGGCGTCTTGCCGTCGTCCTGCGGCGCGGTGCTGGACTCGAAGCCAAAGCTGAAGGAGCGCGGCAGGCCGGCACGTTTTTCCTTCGCCTCCTCGGCGCTGAGCATCCAGATTTCATACATCTGGCCCATGCTGTCACGGGTGTAGTTGACCAGCAACTCCTGGCCGATCAGTGCGCCAGGCACAACAAAGTTGTTGTTCAGATTGCGGATGCGCGCCCCGGCCGACAGCCGGTCTGGCTTGCCGTTGAGGCTGACTTCGGGCGGCGCCTTGACGACCAGCACGCCGCGCAGCGCAGCTTTGGGAAATTGCCGGACGCTGAGGCTGCCATCGCTGCCGGTGGTTTGCGCGATGGCGGGCAAAACCAGCAGGACGGCAACCAAGGCGGCCGGCAGGGCGAAAACAAGGTGTTTCAGGCAGCGTTTCATGGTGTCTATCCAGAGGCTGTGAAGTGACAAAGCCCCAGAAGAATAACCTCTGGGGCTCCGGGAAATCTGGTGGTGATAGGTGGACTTGAACCACCGACATCAGCATTATGAATGCTGCGCTCTAACCAACTGAGCTATATCACCGCGCGAGCAGAATTATAGCGGCACTTCCATAAGTCTGATTGCCGGGCGCATGGCGGCCCAAAGCGTGAGCGAGAACTGGCGTTCGGCGGTGCCCGGAATTTCTCATGCACCGAGGTGCATTCAGGTGTCCAGCGCTCCGGGCGCCTTGCCCTGCATCCCGGTAATCAAACTTCTGAAAGCGCCGGGAACCCTCATTTTTTCAGTTATCGATGGGTGAAAACGGCTTTTCGCTTGTTGACAAACGCGTCCATGCCTTCCTTCTGGTCGCTGGTGGCGAAGGTGGCGTGGAACAGGCGCCGCTCGAACATGATGCCGTCGGCCAGCGTGCCTTCGTAGGCGCGGTTCACCGCTTCCTTGGCGGCCATCACCGCGATCTGTCCGTAATCGCAGATCTGCAGTGCCGCGCCCAGGGCCTCGTCCATCAGCTTGTCCAGCGGCACGACACGGCTGGCCAGACCGCTGCGTTCGGCCTCCGCCGCATCCATCATGCGGCCGGTGAGGACCAGGTCCATGGCCTTGGCCTTGCCGACCGCGCGCGGCAGGCGCTGCGTACCGCCTGAGCCGGGAATGATGCCGAGCTTGATTTCGGGCTGGCCGAATTTGGCGTTGTCGGCCGCAATGATGAAGTCGCACATCATGGCCAGCTCGCAGCCACCGCCCAGGGCGAAGCCGCTGACGGCGGCAATCACCGGTTTGCGCACGCTGCGAAGCTGTTCCCAGTTGCGCGTGATGTAGTCACTTTTGTAAACGTCGGCAAAACCGTAAGTCGCCATCGCGCCGATGTCGGCGCCGGCGGCAAAGGCCTT
>JAZKGR010000205.1:0-3063 GCA_040385775.1 Pseudomonadota bacterium | reverse complement strand
AGACCCTGCCCTACCTCGACGGCTACAGCGTGATGACCTGGCGCGAGCCGCACGGGGTGACCGGCCACATCATCCCGTGGAACTACCCGATGCAGATTTTCGGCCGCAGCGTCGGCGGCGCGCTGGCGGCCGGCAATGTCTGCGTGGTCAAACCGGCCGAAGACGCGTGTCTGTCGCTGATCCGCGTCGCGCAACTCGCGGCTGAGGCCGGCTTTCCGGCCGGCGCGATCAACATCGTCACCGGTTACGGCCATGAGGTCGGCGACGCCCTGGCACGCCACCCCGGCATCCAGCACATCAGTTTCACCGGCAGCCCGACCGTGGGAACGCTGATCCAGCAGGTGGCGGCCGAACGCCATTGCCCCGTCACGCTGGAGCTGGGCGGCAAAAGCCCGCAAATCGTTTTTGCCGACGCCGACCTGGACCAGGCGATCCCGGCGCTGGTCAACGCCATCGTGCAAAACGCCGGCCAGACCTGCTCGGCCGGCTCGCGCCTGCTGGTGGACGACAAGATTTACGAGCCGCTGCTGGCGCGCCTGGGCCAGGCTTTCGAGAAGCTGCGCGTCGGCCCCGCGACGATGGACCTGGACGTCGGGCCGCTGATCCGACAGACCCAGCAGCAGCGCGTCTGGGACTTTTTGAGCGATGCGCAGGTGGCCGGCATTCCCATGGTGGCGCAAGGCCAGATCGTCGACGAAGCGCCGGACACCGGCTTTTACCAGGCGCCGACCCTGCTGCGCGACGTGCCGGTGATGCACCGGCTAGCGCAGGAAGAAGTCTTCGGCCCGGTCTTGTGCGCCATGAGCTTTCAGGACGAAGACCACGCGGTGGAACTCGCCAACGCCACGCAGTTCGGCCTGGTGGCCGGCATCTGGACGCAGGACGGCGGACGCCAGTTCCGCATGGCCAAACGCGTGCAGAGCGGCCAGGTCTTCATCAACAACTACGGCGCCGGCGGTGGTGTGGAGCTGCCCTTTGGTGGCGTCAAGTCATCCGGCTACGGGCGCGAAAAGGGTTTTGAGGCGCTGTACGGCTTCACGACGCTGAAGACCGTCGCCATCAAACACGGCTGAGGCCTTTCAACTTCTCAAGCCAAAACAGGCTGCAACCCTTTACCAATATGGGCAAGCAGCTATTTATTTCATAGCATTCCAGGAGACACCATGCGGCTGAAGAACAAATCCATCATCGTCACCGGCGCCGGCGGCGGCATCGGCGAAGGCATCGCCAAACGCCTCGCGGCCGAGGGTGCCCAGGTCATCGTCAACGACATCAACAGCACGCTCGGCGAAAAAGTCGTGGCCGAAATTGTTGCGGCTGGCGGCAAGGCATCCTTCTTCAAGGCCGACGTCACAAAAACCGCCGAGATGAAGGCGCTCGTCAATGCCGCAGTGCAGCGGCACGGCAAGCTCGACGTGATGGTCAACAACGCCGGCTGGACCCATCTGAACCAGCCCGCGCTGGAGACCACCGAGGAGGAGTTCGACCGCTGCTACGCGATCAACGTGAAGAGCATTTACCTCTCGACCATCCACGCCGTGCCGGTGTTCCGCGCCGGTGGCGGCGGCAGCTTCATCAACATCGCGTCCACCGCCGGCGTGCGGCCGCGGCCAGGCCTGTCCTGGTACAACGGCTCCAAGGGCGCGGTGATCACGACATCAAAATCGCTGGCCGCCGAACTCGGTCCCGACAACATCCGCGTCAACTGCATCAACCCGGTGTTCAACCCCGACACCGCACTGTCCACCCAGTTCGCCGGCGGCAGCGTGACCGGTCCCGAAGGCGAAGCGCGTCGCGCCAAGTTCCTGGCCAGCATTCCACTCGGGCGTTTCTCGACCGCGCTGGATGTGGCCAACGCGGCCCTCTATCTGGCCAGTGACGAGGCGGCTTTTATCAGCGGCGTGTGTATCGAGGTGGATGGCGGAAGGTGTGTCTAGACAGTGCCCCACGTCCGCTCGCTTCGCATCGCTCTCAAGGGTGAATAACAGCCAGCGCATGGGGACAAGGCCAGGAAACGGGTCGAGCGCTTGGGCAATGGAGTAAATTCTCCCTCTGGGCCTCACCATGGACAAAAAAGTCATTCCCCTTGCAGATATGCGTTACGCCGCGCGCGTGCCGCATGTGCCTGCGCAGCTGCAGGCGCCGACCGGGCTGCTGGCCGACACGCTGGCCCGGCCGCTGCACGACCTGCGCATCAGCGTGACGGACCGCTGCAACTTCCGCTGCAGCTACTGCATGCCCAGCGAGGTGTTCAACAAGGACTATGCGTTTTTGCCGCAAACCTCCTTGCTGAGCTTTGAAGAAATCACGCGCCTGACGAAAATTTTCGTGGCGCACGGTGTCGAGAAAATCCGGCTGACCGGTGGCGAGCCGCTGCTGCGCAAACACCTGGAGGTCCTGATCGGGATGCTGGCGAAGCTACAGACGCCGAGTGGCCAGCCGCTGGACATCACGCTGACCACCAACGCCTCGCTGCTGGCCAAAAAAGCCCAGGCGCTGAAAGACGCAGGCCTGCAGCGCGTCACGGTGAGCCTGGACGGGCTCGACGACGCGGTGTTCCGCCGCATGAACGACGTGGACTTTCCGGTGGCTGACGTATTGCGCGGCATCGAGGTCGCGCACAAGGTCGGCCTGGCGCCTATCAAGGTCAACATGGTCGTCAAGCGCGGTACCAACGACGCAGAAATCCTGCCGATGGCCAGGCACTTTCGCAACTCGGGCGTGGTGCTGCGTTTCATCGAATACATGGACGTGGGCGCGACCAACGGCTGGCGCATGGACGAGGTCTTGCCTTCGGCCCAGGTCATCGAACGCCTGCAGTCCGAATTTCCGCTGCAGGCCATCGACGCCAACTACCTGGGTGAGACTGCCGAACGCTGGCGCTACCTGGACGGTGCCGGCGAGGTCGGCGTGATCAGCAGCGTCACCAACGCTTTTTGCGGCGACTGCAACCGCGCCCGGCTCTCGACCGAAGGCAAACTCTTCCTCTGCCTGTTTGCGAGCCAGGGCCATGACCTGCGCGCGCTGCTGCGCAGTGGCAACTATTCGGACGAACAGATTTCT
>JAZKGR010000204.1:0-39015 GCA_040385775.1 Pseudomonadota bacterium | reverse complement strand
CAAAGTGGCCGGTCTCGTACATCAGCACATGGTCGCCAGCGCTCAGGGTGTTGACGAGCGCCGCTTCCCAAGCGCCGGTTCCGGAGGCCGGGTAAATCATCACGGGCTGTTTGGTCTTGAAGATTTTCTTGATGTCAGCCAGCACCTTCAGGCCGAGCGCGCCGAACTCGGGGCCACGGTGGTCGATGGTCGGCAGGCTCATGGCGCGCAGGATGCGGTCGGGCACCGGGGACGGGCCGGGAATCTGCAGGAAGTGGCGGCCGGTGGGGTGGAAGTCAAGCGTCAACATAATCAGGTGCTCCGTGAATAAGCTCCATTTTTTGCATACAAAATTCATTTGTCAACCTTTTTCAGGCAAATATAGGGTTTGACTTGAGTCTTTTTTGCATACAAAATTTACATATGAGTGCTGACATCATCCCCATTCCGCGTGCCGCCCTTCATGAACAGGTGGCGCACCGCCTGCGCCAGATGCTGGTCGAAAACCGCATCCAGCCAGGTGCCAAGCTCAATGAACGCGAACTCAGCGAGGTTCTCAATGTTTCGCGCACGCCGTTGCGTGAAGCCATCAAGATGCTGGCCGCCGAGGGCCTGGTCGAGTTGCTACCCAACCGCGGCGCGATTGCCGTCGAGCTGACCGAGGCCGATGTTCTCAATACCTTTGAGGTGATGTCCGGGCTGGAAGCGCAGTCGGGCGCCCTCGCGGCCGAGCGCATCACCGACGCTGAACTCGACGAGATCAAGGCCATGCATTACGAAATGCTGGCGGCTTACACGCGGCGTGACCTGCCGGCTTACTACCAGCTCAACTCGGCGATCCACCGCGCCATCAATGCCGCGGCCAAGAACCCGGTGCTGACCGCCACCTACAACCAGGTCAATGCCCGGCTGCAGGCTTTGCGCTTTCGCTCCAACCAGGACGGCGAAAAGTGGAAGGCTGCCGTCAACGAGCACGAGCTGATGGTCCAGGCACTCAGCAACCGCGACCCGCAGGCCATGCGCACCGTTCTCGGCAACCACCTCAACAACAAACTCAGCGTGGTGATCGAACAGGTGCGCGCCGCCAACAACGCGGCCAGCGCGCAGGCCAAGGCATGAACGCGCCCCTGCCCCTGAAGGTGACGCGCGACAGCGCGGCGCAGGCCTACGAACAGGTGGCCCGCGTCAGCAACGAGGTCGCCGGCAAACTGGCGGCGCGGCTGGCCGCTGAAACCTGCGGCGAGGTCCTCTTCTCCGCCGCAGACCGGGGGCGTTATGCCACCGACGCCTCGATTTACCAAGTGATGCCGGCGGGAGTGTTTGTGCCCAGCGGTGCGCCCGACGTCAAGACCGCACTCGACATCTGCCGCGACATGGGCGTGCCGATTGTTCCGCGCGGCGGCGGCACCAGCCAGTGTGGGCAGACGGTGGGCACCGGGCTGGTGATCGACCATGCCAAACACATGCGCAACATCCTCGATGTTGATGTTGAGGCGCGCACTGCTGTGGTCGAGCCCGGCATTGTGCTCGACCACCTGAACGCTTCCCTCAAAAAACACGGCCTGTGGTACCCGGTCGATGTGTCCACGGCGGCGCAAGCCACGCTGGGTGGCATGGCCGGCAACAACTCTTGCGGCAGCCGCAGCATCGCCTACGGCAACATGGTGCACAACGTGCTGGGCGCCGAGGCCTGGACCTCTGACGGCCACCTGCTGCAGCTCGGCACCTGGGCCGGCAGCAGCGGCAAGGCGCGAGAGCTCGGCAGCTACGTGCGCACGCTGGCCGAAGAGCTGCAACCGGCAATCAACCGGCTCTGGCCGACCGTGATGCGGCGCGTCGGCGGCTACAACCTGGACATTTTTGATCCGCGCAGCGAGCGGCCCTACACAAGCGACGGCTCGGTCAACCTGTCGCACCTGCTGATCGGCAGTGAAGGCACCCTGGGCCTGACCAAGTCGCTGACCCTGCAACTGGCGGAGTTGCCCAAAGCCAAGGTGCTGGGCGTGGTGAATTTCCCGACTTTTTACCGCGCGATGGATGCCGCCCAGCACATCGTGAAGATAGGGGGCGGCACGCTGACGGCAGTCGAGCTGGTCGATCGCACCATGATCGACCTGTCGCTGCAGAACCCGGCTTTTGCACCGACCATACGCAGCGCGCTGATCGGCCAGCCCGCTGCGATTTTGCTGGTCGAGTTTTCGGGTTCAAGCAAGACAGAGCTTCTGCCCCACCTCAAACGCCTGGGCGAACTGATGGGTGATTTGCTGCTGCCCGACTCGGTGGTTGAAATGACGGACGACGCGCCACAGAAGAACCTCTGGGAAGTGCGCAAGGCCGGCCTCAACATCATGATGAGCCTCAAGGGCGACGGCAAGCCGGTGAGTTTTATCGAGGACTGCGCCGTGCCGCTGGAGCACCTGGCCGAGTACACCGATGCGCTCACCGAAGTGTTCAAAAAGTACGGTAGCAAGGGCACCTGGTATGCCCATGCCTCGGTCGGCACGCTGCATGTACGGCCGATCCTGGACATGCGGCGCGAGGGCGCGCCCAAGATGCGCGCGATTGCCGAGGAAGCCTCGGAGCTGGTGCGCAAGTTCAAGGGCGCCTACAGCGGCGAACATGGCGACGGCCTGTGCCGCGGCGAGTGGATTGAGTGGCAGTTCGGCCCGCAGATCAACGAAGCGTTTGCAAAAATCAAGCAGTTCATGGACCCGGCCGGCCTGCTGAGCCCCGGCCGCATGGTCAACCCGCCGAAGATGGACGACACACGGCTGATGCGTTTTCCGCCCGTCTACAAAGTCATCCCTGTCAAAACCGCGCTCGACTGGCGCGCCTGGGATGTGCAAAACGACCCGGCCACCGAGAACACCAGTGCGCCGGGCAGCGGCGGCGACCCGGCCCAGGGTTTCGCCAAAGCCGTGGAGATGTGCAACAACAACGGCCACTGCCGCAAGTTCGATGCAGGCACCATGTGCCCGAGCTACCGCGTCACGCGCGATGAAAAACATTTGACGCGCGGCCGCGCCAACACCTTGCGGCTGGCGCTGTCGGGCCAGCTTGACGGCCTGAGCGCGCAGGACGCCTTCACCAGCGAGCCGGTACGGGAAGCGCTGGACTTGTGCGTGGGCTGCAAGGGTTGCAAGCGCGACTGCCCGACCGGCGTGGACATGGCCAAAATGAAGGTCGAGTTTTTGCACCACTACAAGGCGAAACACGGCTACACGCTCAAGGACAAGCTGGTCGCGCGTCTGCCCGACTACGCGCACTGGGCCAGCCGCATCGCGCCGCTGCTGAATTTGCGCGACAAAATTCCCGGCCTGGCCGCGCTGAGCGAAAAGTTCACCGGCTTCTCAGCCCAACGCACGCTGCCGCAATGGCAAAGCCGCACCTTTTTCAACACCGTGCACGCAACGGCAAGCCGTGAAGAGCTTCTGGCCGCGAGCAAACCAGTGGTGCTGTTTGTCGATACCTTCAACGGTTACTTCGAGTCAGACAACGCGAGTGCCGCGTTGAGGGTGCTGCAAGCCGGCGGCTACACCGTGCATGTGGCCACCAAAACCATCGCGGACGGAAAAGCCCTGTGCTGCGGCCGCACCTACCTGGCCAGCGGCATGGTGGATGAAGCGAAGGCCAAGGCAGAAGAGCTGGTGGACGCCCTGCTGCCCTTCGCAGAAAAAGGGATTGCCATCGTCGGCCTGGAGCCCTCCTGCCTGCTGACGATGCGCGACGAAATGCTGGTCATGGGGCTTGGTGAGGCGGCGCAAACCATCAGCGGGCAGGCCTTGCTGTTCGAGGAATTCCTGGCGCGCGAGGCGGCAACCGGCAGGCTGGACGGATTGAAAGAGAAACTGCAACCGGTGAACCAGCCCATCCTGCTGCACGGACACTGCCACCAGAAGGCGTTTGGCGCGGTCAGCCCCATTCTCGACGTGCTCAGGTTGATCCCCGGCGCCAAGCCTGAACTGATCGAGTCCAGTTGCTGCGGCATGGCTGGCAGCTTCGGTTATGAAGCCAGCCACCACGAGGTGTCGATGCAGATGGCGGAGTTGAGCCTGCTTCCGGCAGTGCGAAAACAGCCCGACGCCATTGTGGTCGCCGACGGCACCAGTTGCCGGCACCAGATTCGCGATGGTGCCCAGCGCGAGGCGGTGCATGTGGCGGCGTTGATGGCGCGGCAGCTGCGGGCCTGAGTGGGCTTGAGCTGTCCGGCCGCTTGCCGCAGCGAGCACCCCGGTTGAGGGAATTGTCATCCCGGACTTGATCCGGGATGACAAGGGGAGATGGAGGGGCGCGGCGGACCTCAGCCAGCGGGGTTGATCCCGCAAAAATCAGAGCTTTGTGTCCTGCGTCTCGTCGTCTTCAGAAGGCCAGTCGCGGATATAGGCCTTGAGCATTCTGTTCTCGAAGTTCTGGCCGTCGACCACGGCCTTGGCCACATCGTAGAAAGAGATCACGCCCTCGAGCACTTTCTTGTTAAGCACCGGCATGTAGCGCGCATGGCGGCCCAGCATCATGCGGCGGACTTCGTCGATCTCGGTCTCGGGGGTGCAGGTCAGCGGCGCGTCGTCCATGGCCGTGCGCACCAGCGTGCCGCCGATCTCGCCGCCGTTTTTGACGATGCACAGGATCACTTCGCGGAAGGTCAGCATGCCGACCAGGTCGCCATGGTCCATGACCACCAGCGAGCCGATGTCTTTCTCAGCCATGATCTGGGCCGCCTTGGCCAGCGGCTCGTCGGATTGAACGGTATAAAGAGTGTTGCCTTTGACGCGCAGGATATCAAGGACTTTCATGGGGCGCTCCTTCTGGAATCAGGTTTCCCCCCGGTGCCGCCCAAGGGAATTTCAGTTCAAATATAGCCCACAATGCCCCGGCAGGCCATCGTGATTTGTTTCAGGGTGCTTGCAAATTTTCGGGCACCTTCCACCCAAGACAACTGGAGACTTCATGTCTGGCTACTCTGACCCGGGCTTTGACACGCTGGCCCTGCACGCCGGCGCCGCGCCCGACCCGGCCACCGGCGCGCGTGCCGTGCCGATTCACCTGACCACTTCCTTTGTTTTCGAGTCCAGCGACCACGCCGCCAGCCTGTTCAACCTGGAGCGCGCCGGCCACGTTTATTCACGCATCAGCAACCCGACCAACGCGGTGCTGGAGCAGCGCGTCGCCGCGCTCGAAGGCGGCATCGGCTCCATCGCCACGGCCAGCGGCCAGGCGGCCCTGCACCTGAGCATTGCCACGCTGATGGGCGCCGGTTCCCACATCGTGGCCTCCACCGCACTCTACGGCGGCTCGCAAAACCTGCTGCACTACACCATGCGGCGATTCGGCATAGAAACCACCTTCGTCAAGCCCGGCGACATTGACGGCTGGCGCGCCGCGGTGCGGCCCGAGACCAAACTCTTCTTCGGTGAAACCGTGGGCAACCCCGGTCTCGACGTGCTGGACATGCCCTCCGTCTCGGCCATCGCGCATGAGGCCGGCGTGCCATTGCTGGTGGACTCGACGCTGACCTCACCCTGGCTCATCAAGCCTTTCGACCACGGCGCCGACCTCGTGTATCACTCCGCGACAAAGTTTCTGAGCGGCCATGGCACGGTGATTGGCGGCATCGTGGTCGACGGCGGCAGTTTCGACTGGGACAAGTCGGGCAAATTTGCCGAGCTGAGCCAGGCCTACGACGGCTTTCACAACATGGTGTTCAGCGAGGAAAGCACGGTGGGCGCCTTTTTGCTGCGCGCACGCCGCGAGGGTCTGCGCGACTTTGGCGCCTGCATGAGCCCGCACACCGCCTGGCTGATCCTGCAGGGCATCGAAACCCTGCCGCTGCGCATGGCGCGGCACATGAGCAATACCGAAAAAGTCGTGGCCTTCCTCGCCAGCCATCCGCTGGTCTCGCGTGTCGGCCACCCGATGCTGGAATCACATCCCAGCCATGCGCTGGCGAAGAAACTGCTGCCGCGCGGCGCGGGCTCGGTGTTCAGCTTCGACATCAAAGGCCACCGCGAGCAGGGCAAGGCCTTTATCGAAGCCCTCAAGGTCTTCAGCCACCTGGCCAATGTCGGTGACTGCCGCAGCCTGGTAATCCACCCGGCCAGCACCACGCACTTCCGCATGAGCGACGAAGCGCTGGCGGCCGGCGGCATCACCCAGGGCACGATACGCCTGTCCATCGGATTGGAAGACCCGGACGACCTGATCGATGACTTGAAGCGCGCGCTGAAGGCAGCAGAAAAAGCAGCCTGAACACGCAGGTGTCATTGCGGGCCTGACCCGCAATCCATGTTGCACCGCATGAGACCGGGGCATGGATCCCGGATCAGGTCCGGGATGACAGATACAAAAAAACAGAAAAAAGAGACAGGATTAAAAATGCATCTGCAAGTTAATGGCCATCCCACCTACTGCTACACCGGCGGCAAGCCTTTCGACGCCGCCAAACCGACCGTTGTCTTCATCCACGGCGTTATCAACGACCACAGCGTCTGGATTCTGCAAAGCCGCTACCTGGCCCACCACGGCTGGAATGTGCTGGCGGTGGACCTGCCCGGCCACTGCAAAAGCGCAGGCGAAGCGCCATCCAGCGTCGAGGAAGGCGCTGCTTTTGTCGCGGCCCTGCTCGATGCAGCCGGCGTGCAGCGCGCCGCGCTGGTCGGCCACAGCTGGGGCTCGCTGATCGCGCTGGAGGCGGCTTCCCAACTCAAAGACCGTGTCAGCCACCTGGTGCTGGTCGGCACAGCCTTCCCGATGAAGGTGTCGGCCGCGCTGCTCGACGCCTCGCTGAACCAGCCGATGAAAGCACTGGAGATGGTCAACATTTTTTCACGCAGCACGCTGGCACCGCCACCCTCGGCGCTAGGCCCCGGCACCTGGGTGCACGGCGCCAGCATGGCGCTGGGCCGGCGCGTGATCGCCAGCAACACAAAAGTCAACGTCTTCCACCGCGGCTTCAAGGCCTGTGACAGCTACGCGACTGGCGACACCGCGATCACGCAGATCACCTGTCCAGTGCTGTTTCTGCTTGGTGCGCAAGACCAGATGACGCAGGCCAAAGCCGCACAGCCGCTGATCGCCAAAGCCCAGGCCAGCGGCAAGACCCTCAAGCTGGTCAAGGTGCCGGTCGGGCATCACCAGATGACCGAAGCACCCGAAGAAACGCTGTTCGCGATGCGCGACTTCCTGAACACATGAGCGACATGCACATCACGCCGCCCATGACGGCCGCGCGCGCACGCGAGATCGCGGAGACGCTCGACCTGCGCGCCCTGCCCGCCGACTTTTACGCCAACCCCTACCCGGTCTATGCCTGGCTGCGCGAACACGAACCAGTGCGGCGCATGCCGGATGGTTCGTACTTCCTGACGAGTTACGCCGACATCGTGGCGGTGTACCGCGATGCCTTGACCTTCAGCTCGGACAAGAAGGTGGAGTTCACCCCCAAGTACGGCGAAGGCGCGCCGCTGCTGGAGCACCACACGACCAGCCTGGTCTTCAACGACCCGCCGCTGCACACCCGCGTGCGCAAACTCATCATGGGCGCGCTGACACGCCGTGCCATCGCCGACATGGAACCCGGCCTGATCACGCTGGTGGACGGCCTGCTCGACGCCATCGAAGCCAAAGGCGGCGGCGACCTGATCGAGGACTTCGCCTCGGCCATCCCGGTCGAGATCATCGGCAACCTGCTGGGCGTGCCGCATGCCGAGCGCGGGCCACTGCGCGACTGGTCGCTGGCCATCCTGGGCGCGCTCGAACCCAAACTGACAGCCGAACAGGAAGCGCTCGGCAACCGCAGCGTCAGTGAGTTCACTACCTACCTCCAAACGCTGGTGGCTGAACGCCGCCAACATCCGGGCGACCCGGAACACGACGTGCTAACGCGACTGATTCAAGGCGAGGATGCCGGGCAAAAACTCAGCGAAACCGAGCTGCTGCAAAACTGCGTCTTCATCCTCAACGCCGGCCACGAAACCACCACCAACCTGATCGGCAATGCGCTGGTGGCGCTGCAGGAATGGCCGGAGGCCAAGGCGAGACTGCTATCAAAATTGGAGCTATCGAGCGAGGCGAGACATGGGCTGGAACCCGATTTGACTGTTGAAATCGACGAATTCCTGCGTTTTGAATCGTCCAACCAGCTCAGCAACCGGCGCGCCCTCAAGGCCTGCAGCGTCGGCGGCGTGGAGTTGCCCGCAGGCACGCTGCTGACCTTGTGTATAGGCGCAGCCAACCGCGACCCGGCGCAGTTTGCGAATCCCGAGCACTTGGACCTGGGCCGCGAGAACAACCGGCATCTGGCTTTCGGTTTCGGCATCCACCAGTGCGCCGGCCTGAGCCTGGCGCGGCTGGAGGGCCGGATCGCGGTCGGGCGTTTCCTGCAGCGCTTTCCGGGCTACACGCTGAGCACGCCACCGACACGCGGCGGCCGGGCGCGCTTCCGCGGCTTTTTGAAGGCGCCGTTTTCCACCGCTTGATCTGGGGGAGCCGCTGTGGCTATCATGGTGAATCATCCGGAGACAAGCCATGACCACAGCCAGCCCCGCAGCGCCCAACACGCCCGTCGACGCCAGAGCCTTTAAAAGCTTTGCCGAGTTCTACCCCTTCTACCTGACCGAGCACAGCGACCGCACCTGCCGCCGTCTGCACTTCGCAGGTTCCAGCCTGTCGCTGCTGTGTCTCGCAACGGCGATGCTCACGCGCAACCCCTGGTGGCTGCTGGCCGGCCTGCTCTGCGGCTACGGTTTTGCCTGGGTCGGCCACTTCGGGTTCGAGAAGAATAAACCCGCCTCCTTCAAGCGCCCTCTCTACAGCTTCATGGGCGACTGGGCCATGTACAAGGACATCTGGACCGGCAAGGTGAAGATCTGATGGCCGAAAACGCCGTCAACATGCAGATCGACGCGCGGGTGGTAGAGATTCTTTCGGGCATCACCACCGCCACACTGACCACGCTGCTGCTGAAAAAGGGCCTGCGCAATGTCTGGCTGCGCGGCGCGCGGCCGCTGCGCCCCGGTCAACCACGGCTGGTGGGCCGCGCCTTCACGCTGCGTTTTGTACCGGCGCGCGAAGACCTGGCCACGCCCGAGTCCTGGTCCTCGCCGATTTCGACCCGCGCTGCGATTGAGGCCATGCCGGCCGGCTGTATCGCCGTGGCAGACGCCATGGGCGTGGCCGACGCAGGCATCTTCGGCGACATCCTGTGCGCACGCATGGTCAAGCGCGGCGTGGCCGCGCTGGTGACTGACGGTGTGGTGCGGGACCAGGCGGGCGTGCTGGGCACCGGCCTGCCGGTCTGGTGCAACGGGGCGGCCGCGCCGCCTTCTGTCGCGGGCCTGACCTTTGTGGCCTGGCAGCAGCCGGTTGCCTGCGGCGGCGTCGCGGTGTTTCCCGGCGATGTGGTGGTGGTCGACGACGACGGCGCGGTGCTGATCCCGGCGGCGCTGCTGGACGAGATGCTCACGCTGGCACCCGAACAGGAGCGGCTGGAGGCCTGGATCATGACCGAGGTCGAGGCCGGCGCCGCGCTGCCGGGCCTGTACCCGCCGAATGCCGAGAACAAGGCGCGTTACGAGGCGTCAAAAAAGGCCGGCAAATAGGCCTGGCCGTTGTCATTGCGGGCTCGACCCGCAATCCATGCTGCATTCACAGCAAATGTGGTTCACGACCCTGGATCCCGGGTCAAGCCCGGGGATGACAGCCACCTGCTATCAATTTCATAACACGTCGCGCAGGCGCAGCAAGGGAAAACGGCCGTTTTCCCATAAATTTTCCATGCTCGGGTCGCGGCTGAGCAGCAACTGCGCCATCAGCGGCGCCAAGGCGGTCGCATCGGGATCGGCCAGCAACAGGTAACGCGCTTCCTTCTCGTCGTCGGGGTCGGTCAGCTGGCCTATCCAGTCCAGCGACACCAGTGTCCCCAGCACCGGTTCGAGCTGGAGCACATCGACTTGCAGCGCCTTGGCCAGCTCCGAAGCCTCCAGCCCGATGCGCGTGGTGCTGCGCGCCTGATGAAGTTGCTGCAGCAGTTCGACAGCGAGCTGGAACTGCCAGCCGTGCGCACTGCCGCGCCGCGCCACGCCGGCCAGCAGGCTGGGCAGGTAGGCCGCGATCACCGCGCCCAGCAGCACGATGACCCAGGCCACATAAATCCAGACCAGCAAGATCGGCAAGGTGGCAAAGGCGCCGTAGACCAGTGAATAGGTCGGCACGCTGCTCAGATACAGGCCCAGCAACTTTTTCGCCAGCTCGATGCCGGCCGCCACAAACAGCCCGCCGGCCCAGGCGTGGGTCCAGCGCACAAAGGTGTTGGGCACATAACGGTAGAGCGCCGCCATGCCGCCGGCCAGAAGAAAAAACTGCAGGAGATCCAGAAGCACGCGCAGCCCGCCCGGCATGGTGCTGACCACACCGCGTGTGCCAGAGATCACATAAGAAGTGACGGCCAGACTGGCGCCCAGCACCAGCGGGCCCAACGTGATGGCGGCCCAGTAGATCAGCACACGTTGCGCCAGCGGCCGCGGCTTCTTCACACGCCAGATGCCGTTGAGCGTGCGGTCTATGGTCAGGATCAGCGCGATCGCCGTGACCAGCAGTACCGCCAGACCTGCCACCCCCAGTTTGTTGGCCTGCCGCGCAAACTGGGTCAGGTAACCCAGCACCTGGCGCGAGATGTTGTCCGGGATCAGGCTGTTGACCAGCCAGACCTGCAGCACGCCCTGCAGTTTGGAAAACATGGGAAACGCCGTGAAAATCGCCAGCGCCACCGTGAAAAAGGGCACCAGCGCAATGCTGGTGGTAAAGGTCAGGCTGCTGGCCGTCAAGCCCATGTGGTCTTCGCGAAAACGCTGGCGCAGCGTCCAGGCGGTGTCGCGCCACGGAAAGCGCGACAGGTCGGTCAATAACTGCTGCAGGGACTGCTGGAATCTCATCCCCGGTATCATGCCATCGACCCGCGCAACTGAAGACCCCCTCCCCCCATGAACAAAACCACGCAAATCGACGCCACCCGCTGGCTGGCCCTGGGCAGCCTCGGCGGGCTGATTGTGCTGGGCCTGGCCTGGGAGATGTGGCTGGCGCCGATCCGCCCGGGCGGCTCACTGCTGGCCCTGAAAGTGCTGCCGCTGTGTATTCCGCTGGCCGGCCTGCTGAAAAACCGCATGTATACCTACCGCTGGCTCAGCCTGATGGTCTGGCTCTACTTCACGGAAGGCGCGGTGCGCGCCTGGAGCGACAAGCCGCCCGGCAACTACCTGGCGATGATCGAGGTCCTGCTGTGCCTGCTGCTGTTCGTGGCCTGCGCCCTGCATGTGCGCATCCGCCTGAAAAATGCCAAAACCCAGGCCATTGCTGAACCGGAAGCCCAGACATCATGAACACCCACCAGGAACTGATTGAATCGTTGCGCCAGATCGTCGGCTTGCCCAACGTGCTGACCGAAGGCGACCTGACCGCCTGGGTGCAGGACTGGCGCCGGCGTGAAACCGGCAAGGCGCTGGCTGTGGTGCGTCCCGGCTCCACCGCCGAAGTCGCCGCCGTGGTCAAGGCCTGCGCCGCCGCCCGCGTCAGCATGGTGCCGCAGGGCGGCAACACCGGCATGGTGGTCGGGTCCACGCCCGACGCCAGCGGCACCCAGGTGGTGCTGAGCCTGACGCGCATGAACAAGGTGCGCACGCTGGATGCCGGCAACCTGACCGTCACCGTCGAGGCCGGCTGCGTGCTGCAAAACCTGCAGGAAGCCTGCGAAAAAGCCGGCTTTCTGTTCCCGCTGAGCCTGGCCGCCGAAGGCAGTTGCACCATAGGCGGCAACCTCGGCACCAATGCCGGCGGCACCCAGGTCGTGCGTTACGGCAACACGCGTGAACTCTGCCTGGGCCTGGAAGTGGTGAACGCCCAGGGCGAGATCTGGGACGGCCTGACCGGCCTGCGCAAGGACAACACCGGCTACGACCTGCGGCACCTGTTTATCGGCAGCGAAGGCACGCTGGGCGTGATCACAGCCGCGACCATGAAGCTTTACCCCCTGCCAAAAAGCCAGCTCACCGCTTTTGCGGCCGTGCCTTCACTCGAAGCTGCGGTGCAGTTGCTGGGCCTGGCGCATGAACACCTGGGTTCGGGCCTGACCGGCTTCGAGGTGATGGGCCAGTTTCCGCTGAGCCTGGTGGCCAAACATTTCCCGCAGCAACGTGTGCCTTTCTGGCAGGAGTCGGCATGGTGTGTGGTGCTGGAGAACTCGGACAACGAATCGGAGGAACACGCGCGGGCCTGTTTCGAGCGCCTGCTCGAAGCCGCCATGGAAGCCGGCTGTGTCAGTGATGCGGTGGTGGCTGAAAGCATGGCGCAGGCGCACGCGCTGTGGCACATCCGCGAAAGCATTCCGCTGGCGCAGGCCGAAGAAGGCCTGAACATCAAGCACGACATCTCCATCAATGTCTCGCGCATCCCCGAATTCGTGGCGGAGACCAACGCCCTGCTGCTGAAGCGATTCCCCGGCGCGCGCATGGTGGTCTACGGCCACCTCGGCGACGGCAACCTGCACTACAACGTGCAGGCGCCGGAGAACCAGGACCAGGCGCTTTTCCTCAACGAGATGGAAGCCCCGATGAATGCGCTGGTCTACGAAGTGGTGGACCGCTACCGCGGCTCGATCTCGGCCGAACACGGCGTCGGCAGCCTCAAGGTTGACTCCCTGCCCAAGCACAAATCGCCGGTGGCACTTAGCATGATGCGCGCCATCAAGCAAGGCCTGGATCCGCACAACCTGATGAATCCGGGGCGGGTGCTGCGCATATAATATGCGCATGTTTCATAAAGGAACACCATGCTGAAATTTGAGAATGCGCCCAAGAAGGCCACCAACCTGTCGCTCAATGCCAAAGTGCTGGAAATGGCGCGTGAAATGGGCATGAATGTGTCCCAGACCGTTGACACGCTGCTGGCTGCCGAGGTGCGTCGCCGCTATTGGGAACAATGGAACGAGGAAAACCGGGAAGCTGTCGCGGCCTACAACACACGCATCGCCGGCGAAGGCCTGCCGCTGGCGAAGTACCGGACGTTCTAGCCATGGCGCGTTACGACGTTTATGCGCATCCAGATGCCACACTGCGCAAGATCACGCCCTTTCTGCTGGATGTCCAGAACGACTACATCAACAGCCTGGATTCGCGCGTTGTCATCCCCATGCGTTCCGCCGCGCATTACCCGCATCCCATGCGTGATCTGAACCCGGTATTTGATGTTGACGGAAAAGCGGTGGTGCTGGACACCGCCGCCCTCGCAGCCTTTCCCGCGCGGGAACTGAAGAAGCGCGTTGCTGGCCTGCAAAACCAGCGCGAGCACATTGTTGCAGCCATGGACTGCCTGTTTGGAGCTTATTAAAGTGTCGTCTCACCCCATCCGCTCCCAATACGAAGAGTTCATGCGCCATGTGGACACGCATGGCGTGTTCAAGGCCGACCGCACCGGCACGGGCACCAAAAGCGTGTTCGGCTACCAGATGCGTTTTGACCTCAACGAGGGTTTTCCGCTGGTGACCACCAAGAAGGTCCACCTCAAGTCCATCGTGCATGAGCTGCTGTGGTTTCTGCAGGGCTCCAGCGACAACCACTGGCTGAAAGAACGCGGCGTCACCATCTGGGACGAGTGGGCACGTGAGGACGGCGACCTCGGACCGGTTTACGGCGTGCAGTGGCGCAGCTGGCCGACGCCGGACGGCGGCCACATCGACCAGATCAGCGACGTGATCAAGACGCTCAAGACCAACCCGGATTCGCGCCGCATCATCGTCAGCGCCTGGAATGTGGCCGAGCTGTCGAAGATGGCGCTGATGCCTTGCCATGCCTTCTTCCAGTTTTACGTCGCCCCGGCCACCGAGGCCGGCGGCAAGGGCAAACTGAGCTGCCAGCTCTACCAGCGCAGCGCCGACATCTTTCTCGGTGTCCCCTTCAACATCGCGAGTTACGCCCTGCTGACTCACATGGTGGCCCAGCAGTGTGATCTCGATGTCGGCGACTTCATCTGGACCGGCGGCGACTGCCACATCTACAGCAACCACGCCGAGCAGGTGGCGCTGCAACTGGGCCGTCAGCCCTTCCCCTACCCGACGCTGAAGATCAAACGCAAACCCGACTCGATTTTTGATTACGAGTTTGATGACTTTGAGTTTGTGGATTACCAGCACCATGCAGGAATAAAGGCCCCCGTGGCTGTGTAAATTGATGAGCCGCATCAACCTCATCTACGCCCGCGCCGCCAATGGTGTCATCGGCAAAGACGGTGTCATGCCCTGGCATCTGCCGGAAGACCTGGCGCATTTCAAGCAACTGACGCTGGGCTGCCCGGTCATCATGGGCCGCAAGACCTGGGACTCGCTGCCGACGAAATTCAGGCCGCTGCCGGGCAGGATCAACATCGTGATCACCCGCCAGGACGACTGGCAAGCCGAGGGCGCACAGCGCGCCGCCAGCCTGGAAGACGCCCTGCAGCAAGCCGCGCCCGCGCCTGAGATCTGGGTCATAGGCGGTGCCCAAATTTACGCGCAAGCGGAACCCCTGGCGGTACATGCCGAAGTCACGGAAATCGCGCAGGACTTTGACGGTGATGCCTACGCGCCCACCTTGGGCCCAGCCTGGCGCGAAACCGCTCGTAGCGCGCATGTCGCGGCCAAGAGCGGTCTGCCCTTCAGTTTCGTCACGCTGGAGCGTCCATGAAAATCGCGACCTGGAATGTGAATTCGCTGGCCGTGCGCCTGCCGCAGGTGCTGGACTGGCTGGCTGCCAACCCGGTCGATGCCTTGTGTTTGCAGGAACTCAAGCTCAGCGACGACAAGTTCCCGCTGGAGGCCCTTAGCGCCGCCGGTTACCAGAGCGCGGTCTTCGGCCAAAAAACCTACAACGGTGTTGCCATTTTGAGCCGCAACCCCGCGCGCAACATCGTGAAAAACATCGTCGGCTTCAGCGACGAGCAATCGCGCGTGATCGCCGCCACGCTGGACACGCCGCAGGGTGAGCTACGGCTGGTGAACGGTTATTTCGTCAACGGGCAGGCGCCGGGTACAGAAAAGTTTGAGTACAAGATGAAGTGGCTGGAAGGCCTGCGCAACTGGCTGAAAGACGAGCTGGCCGTCCAGCCGAATCTGGTGCTGGTCGGCGACTTCAACATCACCACGGACGACCGCGACACCTACGATGCTGAAGGCCTGCGCGAAACCATTCACCACACGACCGAGGAGCGCGAGCACCTGAAGGCGCTGCTGGCCCTGGGCCTGCACGATGCCTTCCGGCTGTTCGAGCAGCCCGACAAAAGTTACTCCTGGTGGGACTACCGCGAGTTTGCCTTCCGCCGCAACCGCGGCCTGCGCATCGACTACATCCTGGTCAGTGATCCCCTCAAGCCGGCGGTTCAAAGCTGCGTGATCGACAAGCTGCCGCGCAAGAACGAGCGGCCCAGCGACCATGTACCGGTGGTTGCGGATCTCGAATTGCTATCAATAGTATAGCTATCAGTCCTTGTCCGACGGGGGCTGGAGGCCGATTTTTTGTAGAGTCTGGCCACTTTGCAGGACAGCGCGGCTGCGCGTCGTCGAATTGTCATTGCGGGCTCGACCCGCAATCCATGCCACGTGAAACCGCTGTCTGAGGTGTGCCCACATGGATCCCGGATCAAGTCCGGGATGACATGGAGTCGGATCCCGGCCTTCAGGGACCGCCCACTTTGGCATGGCGACTGTGGTTGCAGAGCTCGTGGCTGATCGCCAGGTTCTCCGCATGGCTGTTGCCGCCTTCGCTGAGCGGCCGGATGTGTTCGAGCGTCGCGGCCGCCGGCAACACATGTTCACCGCAGACCCAGCAAGGCACCTTGCCGTGGAGCTGGCGCGCCACGGTTTTGTAGATCTTGTCGCGGGTCAGGGAGAGTCGGCTCATGGCTGGACTTTAAATCAGAGTGCCACGTCCAGGCTGGCCAGCGCATCCTTCGACAAGCTCAGGACGAACGGAGGAAAGCTGATGCCGGCGAAGGCATCTCTTTTCAAGCAGGGGCCGCGGATCTGGCTTTGCCAGTCCGCAGGCGCAGCGGCCCCCTCGGGGGGCAGGGAGCGACACGCAGTGCGCGACCGTGGGGGCCTTTATTCCAGATTCAATTCCTGAATTTTTCGCGTGATGGTGTTGCGGCCTATGCCCAGCTTTTGAGCGGCCTCGATGCGGCGGCCGCGTGTGTTGAGCAGCGCGGTCTGGATCAGCTTGGACTCGAAGCGCCGCGTCAGCACGTCCCAGACGTCGCTGCGGCCGGTGGCCAGCAGCGCCATGGCTTCGGCCTCAAGACCGGTCTCCCAGGTGCCGCCCGGAAGCGGCAAACCGATGTCCGCCGAAGCGAACGAAATTTTTTCCGCAGGCACGCTGTCCGTTGCCGCGACCGAGCCAGCGTCTGCCGGCAGGGGTGCATGCCGCACGACAGCACCGCTTTCAACCAGCACTGGTGCAGGGGCGCGCAAAGGCTCCGGCACCGCATCGAGCACTTCGGGCGGCAAATCCTTGGTCTCAATGACCTGGGCCGGCGCCATCACCGTCAGCCAGTGGCAGATGTTCTCGAGCTGGCGCACATTGCCGGGAAACCCGAAGGTGCTGAGCTTTTGCAGCGCCGCATCCGAAATGCGCTTGGGCTCGACCACGCCAAGCTGCTTGGCGCTTTGCTGCAGGAAGTGCCGGGTCAGCATGAAGACGTCTTCACGGCGCTCACGCAAGGCCGGCAGGCGCAGGCGAATCACGTTGAGGCGGTGAAACAGATCCTCGCGAAAACCGCCGTCCTTGACCCGCTGCTCCAGGTCCTGGTGGGTGGCAGCGATCACGCGCACATTGGTCTTGACGGCGTTATGCCCGCCGACGCGGTAGAAGTTGCCGTCCGACAGCACACGCAGCAGGCGTGTCTGCAGGTCGAAAGGCATGTCGCCGATTTCGTCGAGGAACAAGGTGCCGCCATCGGCCTGCTCGAACCGGCCGCGACGCATGGTCTGGGCGCCGGTGAAAGCGCCGCGCTCATGGCCGAACAGTTCGGACTCGAGCAGGTCCTTGGGAATGGCGGCGGTGTTGATCGCGACGAAGGGCCCGTTGGCGCGCGGCGAATGTTTGTGCAGCGCACGTGCCACCAGTTCCTTGCCCGAGCCGGACTCGCCGGTGATCATCACCGTGACATTGCTCTGGCTGAGCCGGCCAATGGCACGGAACACATCCTGCATCGCGGGCGCCTGGCCCAGCATCTCGGGCGTGGCGGCCATGCGCTCCTCGGCGACTTCTTCGCGCTGGCTCTCCTCGACTGCGCGGCGGATCAGCTCCACTGCCTTGGTCAGGTCGAAGGGTTTGGGCAGGTATTCAAAAGCGCCGCCCTGGAAGGCCGAGACCGCGCTGTCGAGGTCGGAAAACGCCGTCATGATGATGACCGGCAGGCCGGGGTGTTTTTCCTTGACGGTGGACAGCAGGTCCAGGCCCGAGCCGCCGGGCATGCGGATGTCGCTGACCAGCACCTGCGGGCCGTCGTCGTCGGTGGCAACGTCCAGCGCGGCCAGCACTTCGCGCGGGTTGATGAAGCTGCGGGTCGGCAGGCCTTCCCGAAGCAAGGCCTTTTCCAGCACAAACCGGATGGACTGGTCATCGTCAACAATCCAGATCGGTTTCATGTTTTCTTGTCCCTTTGGTACTTCTACCGGTTATCCATCAATGAAAGTGACGGTTTCAAGGCAGTGGTATCAGCAGCTTGAAATCCGTGCGGCCGGGGACGCTGTCGCACTCGATCAAGCCGTGGTGTTGCTGAACAAAGGTTTGCGCCAATGTCAGCCCCAACCCGGAACCGCCCTCCCGCCCTGAGATCAGGGGATAGAAGATTCGGTCCTTGATGGAGTCCGGAACACCCGGTCCATTGTCGATAACATGCAATTCCAGTGCCAAGCGATAACGCTGCTTTCCAAAAGTTACTTGCCGCGCAATCCGGCTCCTGAAACTGATCTGTGCATCACCAGCAGCAATGCGCTCGGCCAGCGCCTGCGCGGCGTTGTGGGCGATGTTCAGAACCGCCTGGATCAGCTGCTCGCGGTCGCCGCGGAAGTCGGGAATCGAGATGTCGTAGTCGCGCAGCACACGCAGGCCTTTGGGAAATTCGGCCAGGATCAGCGAGCGCACCCGCTCGCAAACTTCGTGAATATTCACATCGCCGACCAGGTGTGGCCGCCGGTGCGGCGCCAGCAGGCGGTCCACCAGGGTCTGCAGCCGGTCCGCCTCATGGATGATGACCTGGGTGTATTCGGTCAGTTCCTTGGACTCGATTTCCATCTGCAGCAATTGCGCCGCGCCGCGAATGCCGCCCAGCGGGTTTTTGATCTCGTGCGCCAGGTTGCGGATCAACTCCTTGTTGGCCTGGGCCTGGTCGATCAACCGTTCCTCGCGGTCCTGCTTGGCCTGCTGCTCCAGCGGCAGCAGCTCGACAATCGCTTCGCCGTGGGTGTCGGTCTGCGCCACCACCACATGGACCGGCATGGGCTCGCGGTTCAGCGGCTTGAGCCAGGCGTCATAACGCAGGGCCGCAAATTCGTTGCTGCCGGCGCCTTCAAGCGCGTTGTGCAGGATCATGGGCTCGGTGAAACAGTCGGGCAGCTGCGAACCCTCAATGGTCCGCCGCGAGGTGCCCAGCGCGTCTTCGAGCGCCGCGTTGGCAAACACCACCACACCGTTGGTGCGCACGACGGCCACCAGCGTGGCCAGCAGGTCAAAGGACTGAAAGCGTGAAGAGGCCACAGCTTTGGCGGTGGCAGGGGAGAAGTTGGGCTTTTTCAAGCGTCCTATTTTGACTCAGAAGAGTCGGCGACGAACCTACTGCCGGGCAGTAGGCGCCGGCAGGCGGCCGATTTCGCGTTTCAGACCGGCAATGTCGCTTTCGTGGCGCGCGATGCTTTCCTTCATTTCAGCCACGCGGTCGAGGTAACGCTGGTAGTTGCGGCCCTCGATGCCCTGCTTTTCGGGCTCGCCGTTGTTGAACTCTTTTTGCTGCTCGGCCAGCCTGGCCTCGGCTTTTTTGAGTTCGGACTCGAGAATGGCCCGTGTGTCGCTGTCGCGTGCACGTTGCTCGCTGCTGCCCGATACCGGCGCAGCCTGTACGGCCCCTGCCACGCGCACGGCCGCCGGACGGCTGACCGGTGAGCTCTGCACCACCGTGACATTGCCGCCATCGATCTGTTTGCAGCCACGCGCCTGCGCATCCCTGGCGTTATTGATGTACTCGGGCGTGGCGCCACCTTTTCCGGCACAGCGGTAGATGCGCTCCTGCGCGGAAGCGGCGGCCATGCTGCCGGCGAGAACAAGAAAAGTTGAAAGGAGTACTGTAGGTTTCATGCGTAACCCCATGTGCCTGTTAAGGCTTGGACGGTCTGTCAGTATCCTGCAAAGGGTAAGAAAAGCAAAATCCTGCAAGTGATAACCCTGCGGGCAAATAAAAAAGGACGGCTTTCGCCGTCCTTTTTTGACCACAGACTGTAAAAAATTACAGTGAGTAATACATGTCGAACTCGATCGGGTGCGTCGCCTGGCGCAGGCGCGTCACTTCACCCATTTTCAGTTCGATGTAGGCGTCGATCATGCTGTCGGTGAACACACCGCCCTTGGTCAGGAAGCTGCGGCCCACGTCGAGGCAGTCCAGCGCCTGGTCCAGGCTGTGGCAGACGGTTGGCACCAGTGCGTCTTCCTCGGGCGGCAGATGGTAGAGGTCCTTGGTCGCGGCTTCGCCAGGATGGATCTTGTTTTCCACGCCATCGAGACCGGCCATCATCAGGGCCGAGAAGCCGAGGTAAGGGTTCATCAGTGGATCGGGGAAACGTGCCTCGATACGGCGGCCCTTGGGGTTAGCAACGTAAGGAATACGGATCGATGCCGAGCGGTTTTTGGCCGAGTAGGCCAGCTTGACCGGGGCTTCGTAGCCGGGAACCAGGCGCTTGTAGCTGTTGGTGCCGGGGTTGGTGATGGCGTTCAGCGCACGGGCGTGCTTGATGATGCCGCCGATGTAATACAGCGCGAAGTCCGACAGGCCTGCGTAGCCGTCGCCGGCAAACAGGTTCTTGCCGTCTTTCCAGATCGACTGGTGCACGTGCATGCCGGAACCGTTGTCGCCAACGATGGGCTTGGGCATGAAGGTGGCGGTCTTGCCGTAGGCGTTGGCCACGTTCTGCACCACGTACTTGAGGATCTGCGTCCAGTCGGCGCGCTGGACCAGCGTGCTGAACTTGGTGCCGATTTCGTTCTGGCCGGCGCCGGCCACTTCGTGGTGGAACACTTCGACCGGGATGCCCAGCGATTCAAGGATCAGGGACATCTCGGCGCGCATGTCCTGCGTGCTGTCGACCGGGGGCACCGGGAAGTAGCCGCCCTTGACGGTCGGACGATGGCCGCGGTTGCCGCCTTCGAGCTTGGCGCCCGAATTCCATGGCGCTTCGTATTCTTCGATCTTGAAGAAGGTGCCCGACATGTCGGTATTCCAGCGCACGTCGTCGAAGATGAAAAATTCTGGCTCGGGACCGAAGTAGGCGGTGTCGCCCAGGCCGGAGGCCTTGAGGTAAGCCTCGGCGCGCTGCGCGATGGAGCGCGGGTCGCGGTCGTAGGCCTTGCCGTCGGCAGGCTCGAGCACGTCGCAGCTCATGAACAGCGTGGTTTCTTCGAAGAAGGGGTCGATGTTGGCCGTTTTCGGGTCAGGCATCAATTGCATGTCGGAAGCTTCAATGCCCTTCCAGCCAGCCACGGAGGAGCCGTCGAAGGCGTGGCCCGAGGTGAATTTGTCTTCGTCAAAGTGGGACACCGGCACGGTCACGTGCTGCTCTTTGCCCCGGGTGTCGGTAAAACGGAAGTCAACAAACTTGACTTCGTTTTCCTTGACCATTTTCATGACGTCTGCGACGGTCTTTGCCATCAGAATCTCCTGTTGCTGGATGGTTGTTAAAAATACTTTCGGCTTCGGTGGATGCACGTTTTGTGCCACCACCGATGGCGCGTTTTCTGCCAAGCCTGTGATTGTGCCGTCAAGTTGGCACCCTTAAGCATGCCATCGACCACCGGTTCGAAAAATTGCCGGATTTTTCAGGCACCAATCGTGTGCAAACAAAAATGCACACCATTGGTGCAGTTATTTAACGCACCAATTCAGGGCCTAATTTGGCATTGAAGCTGTGCAGGCCGGCCAACAAAGCGGGAAAAGCCGCGTTGACCGCATCCGGCGCGCCCTTCACGCCCAACTCGATATGGCGGCCGTATTCAGGGTGATCCACACTCGGCAGGCTGAATACCTTGACGCCGCTGTGGCCTGCCTCAATCGCGAGCATCAAGGGCGTCAGCGCCGCTTCCATGGAACCCATGACGATGACCGATTTCTCCGTGTAGGCTGATTTTTGGTGCAGATGCGCGTAGTTTTTGTCCAGCACGGCTTCTATCATCGGCCAGGCCATGACCGGAAAACCCGGCACGAAATGGACGGCCCCCGCCCCCGCCTGGACACTGAAACCGGGAATCTTGTTGTACGGGTTGGGGATGATATCGGCGCCGGCCGGGAACACGCCCATGTTCAGCCGGTGGATGTTGTCATGTCGGTCCGGCTCGTAAGCCACGCCCTGCTCTTTGGCGATGTCCTGCATGCGCTCACGGATCAGGCGTTCAGCCTCGGGGTGCAGGGCCAGGTCCACGCCCAGCGCGGCGGCGGCGCACTGGCGCGTGTGGTCGTCCGGCGTCGCGCCTATGCCTCCACAGGAAAACACCACGTCGCCGGACGCACGCGCGGCGGCAAAAGCGCGCGCCAGCACGGCGGTGATGCGCGCCGGGTCGTCACCCACATAGTCGGCGTAGGCCAGTTGCAGGCCGCGCGCGCCCAGCAGTTCAATGACTTTGGGCATGTGCTTATCGGCGCGTTTGCCCGAGAGGATTTCGTCGCCGACGATGACCAGGCCGAAAGAGATACTCATGGTGAACTCAGGGAAAAAGAAGAAAAATCAGGGTTGCTGTCCAGGGGCGCCAAAGCCGGGTGCGGCAGCACCGGCTGCAGGCGCCGGCAGCACATCATTTGCTATGGATTCAATAGCTGCTTGCGCAAGCGGGTCGGGGGTCAGGGCATTGTTTTGCTTGCGAAGTTGCTCCAGCGCAGCCAGGCAATAGTGGGCAAACCAGAGCGATGAAAAAGCGAACACCAGGGTGTACAGCCAGATCGCCACCGGCACCAGCAGCGGCGCCATGGCAATGAACATCGCACCGGAGGCCCACAGCAGGCTGGGCGCCGCGCCGAGGTAGCCGCTGAGCACGCCTATGCCCAGCAGGCTGCCGCGGTGGCGCCGGAAGATTTCGCGCCGCTCTTCGGCGCTGGCGTGGTCGACCAGCGCGTCGTAAGACATCACCCGGTAGGTCAGCCAGCCCCAGATCAGCGGCGGCAGGATCAGTATCAGCGGCGGGATCAGCCACAGCGGGATGGAAATGACGAGGGCGACGGCGGCCAGCACGGTCGAACCCAGCGACCAGAACAGGCTGGCGACCAGCGAGCCGCCCTGCTTGCGCTCCAGCCCCGAAAAGCGCCGTTCAGCCACCAGCGCCACCATGGCGGGTGTCATCAGGATCGCGACAAACAGCAGCGCCACGATGACGATCACCGGGATGCTCAGGAACAGCAAAATCGTCGGCGCCAGCACCACCCGAAGGTTGCCCAGGCCCAGGCCTTCGAGCCAGCGCGCCATGGTGCCCAGCAGCTCCCAGCCTTCCAGGCCAGCCCGCACGGCGGCCAGCGCATCGTCCCAGAAAAAATAGCCCAGGCCCAGCGACAGCACCACCATGATGACCAGCGGCAGCACCGACAGCGCAATCACCCGCGGATGCAGGCAGTAGGCCACTGCGCGCCAGAAAGAGTCCAGAAGTTTGCTCATGACTGGAGGATAACCCGCCGCCGTGGCTGCCGTTCAGGCCTTGCCGACCAGGCGTTTGAGCCCCAGCCACTGCTGCGACCAGAAACCGCGGCCGTAGTCGCGCGATTGTTCGACCTGGTCGCGGATGCCGGTGGGGTCGTAGCGCTGCTCGAAGTTGGCGGTGCCGAACAACACGTCCCACCAGGGCAGCAACACGCCGAAATTGCATCCCCCCAGCGTGCCTCTCCCGGCAGTCTCGTGGCCGATGCCGATGCTGTGGTGCAGCCGGTGGAACCGCGGGCTGACCCACAGGCGCTCGCCGACGCGGCCGAACCAGAGCCTGAGGTTGGCGTGCTGGAAACTTTCGCTGAGCTGGGTCAGCGCCACGATGGCGATGAACTGGCCCGGCGCCACGCCGATCAATTGCGCCACCAGCACGATGATCACATCGCCCAGCACATCGTCGAGCAGGTGGTTGCGGTTGTCGCTCCACATCGTCATTTGCCGCTGCGCATGGTGCAGCGAATGCAGGCGCCACCACCATTCGATCTGGTGCTGGCCGCGGTGCGTCCAGTAAGCGACAAAGTCAAACACCACCAGATAGATCAGCAGGCTGACTATCGGGTTGTCGCTGACGCCGGGCCAGAGCTGATCGAGATGGAAAGTGCCGACACCCGCGGTGCGCGCCATGCCGAAAAAATCGTCAAACAGCGGCTCCAGCGTGAAAAACAGCGCGATGCGGAACAGGCCGAGGCGGTGGATCAGGGTGTAGAGGATGTCGGTGCGTACCGTGGCGCGGTCGCTCACCGGCTCGACCGGCCGCCAGCGCTGCAGCGGGCCGACCACCGCCAGCAGGATGATGATCTGGATCAGGCCCACCATGAACCAGGCCGTGGCTTCATAACCGTCTTCCAGCAGGTTGCCCAGACCCAGCGCAAACAGCGCGGGCTGCACGGCGGTTTCAAACAGCCATTGCTGCGCTGTTGAAAACCAGGCTTCGAGACTGTCCATGCCGCTTATTTTGCCGCCCTGGCCGGCGCTTGGGAGGCCTGCTGCGTGATCCAGGCTTTGTAGCGCGGATGTTCAGCCAGCGTAGCAAAGCAGAATCCGCGCGCTTTCAGTCCAGTGACCAGCGGCTCCAGCACGGCCGGCGCCCACGGGTCCTTGCGCGACCAGATGCCCAGGTGCGCCAGCAGGATGTCGCCGGAGCGGATGTCACGCAGCGCCTTGTTAAGCAATTGATCGTTGGGATAAGCCTCGCTGGACAACTCGTCGCCGAGAAAGCCTGCCGGTGACCAGCCCACATGCGCGTAGCCGCAGGCCCTGGCGGCGGCCAGCAGCTTGGGCGAGGTCTTACCACCCGGCGCGCGGAAAAGCGGCAGCGGCTTTTGGCCGGTGAGCTCTTCCAGCCGGCTGGCGGCCCTGGTAATTTCAGCGCAGTACTGGCCGGCGGTCCAGACCGACTCTTTGCCCTCAAGAGGCCCGGCCGAGGGGCGCACCCGGAACTTGCCCTCAGGCAGATCCGCGCGCCAGTAGGTGTGGTCAAAGGTGTGCGAGGCGAATACATGCCCCTCGGCGGCCCGCGCCTTCCACCATGGCGCCCAGTCCTTGCCCAGGCTGCCGTCGCCGGTCTGGGTGCGCTCGTTGGCGCCGAAAAATGTGACCTTGACCTGGTGCTTGTTCAGGATGTCCGCCATCAGCGGCGCCACGCCCATGTGGCCGGTGTCCAGCGTCAGGTACACCGGCTTGCCGGGTTTGCCTTGAGTATCAAAACAGCCCTCAGCCCACGTCGGACGTGCGCTGGCAGCTATGAAAAACATAGCAACCAGCAGCGTTGAAATCGCCCGAGATGCTGTCCCCTTCAAGCCGGGGCCGCGGAACGGGCTTTGCCCGGCCGCAGGCGCAGCGGCCCCTTTTTCCGTGCAAGGGGCAGGGAGCTGCCGCAGGCTCGCAGCGAGCGACCGTGGGGGCCTATTGCCTTGGGGAGTGATCCAGCGTCCAGACACCATGGGGGCTCTTTCCAACATTGACCTGGCGCACCACCTTGCGGCTGGCGATGTCGATCACCGTGAGTTTGCGCGCCCAGCGCGAGGTCACGTAAATCAGCTTGCCGTCGCGCGAGACATCCATGCAGTCCGGCCCGCCGGGCGCCGGGTAGCTGTCCACCACGGTCAGGGTCTGCAGGTCGATCTTGCTGATGCTGTTGGCCACGCGGTTGCTGACCAGCACATGCCGGCCGTCGCCCAGGGCGCGAAAGGCATGCGCGCCGGCACCGGTCTTGATCACCCGTGTGCGCTGCGGCTGCTTGCCGCTCACGTCAAACACCTCGACCGTGTCACCGCCGGTCAGCCCGACCAGGATCAGCTTGTCGTCGGCGCTGCCGTACACGTCGGCCGGAATCGAGCCGGTGGCCGTGCGCCACTTGATGGTCTGCGTCGCCAGGTCCAGCGCAATTAGCTCGTCGCTGTCCTGCATGGTCGAATACACCGTCGTGCTTTTGCTGTCTATCCACAAATGGCTGGGTGTCTTGCCGGTGGCCACACGTTTGACCAGCGTGATGTTGCTGCCGTCCCAGCGGTAGATGTCGATGTGGTTGAGCCGGTTGGCCGCCGTGACAAACCACTTCATGTCCGGCGAAAAGCGCAGCTGGTAAGGGTCCAGGATGCCGGAAATCACGCGCTGGACCTCGGCCGTTTTCGGGTTGATGAAGGTCAGGGTGTCCGACAGCGCATTGGCCACGATCACCGATTTTTCGTCGGGCGTGAGGTAGATGTGGTGCGGCTCCTTGCCGGTCGCAATGCGTTTGGTTTCAGTCCAGGTCAGCGGATCGATGACGCTGACATTGGCGTCCAGTGAGTTGAGCACAAACAGCGGCGCGGGCTGGGCCAGGGCAGGCAGCGCGGCGGCGCCCGACAGGCAACACAGCGCCGCGGCAAACAAACGGAAGGACAGGGTCACAGACAGCTTTCTTCAGGCGACGGGCAAGTGTAGCGGGGGCGGGCCTTCCCTAACGCGCCAGGGCGGCGGGCCGCTTACATCCTTTACGATGACACGATGAAATTTGCAGATATTCATGGCTCGCGGCTTGAGCTGCAGCAGATTGCCGGCCCTGCCGGCAAAGCGCCGCTGGTGTTCCTGCACGAAGGCCTGGGCTCGGTCAGCCTGTGGACCCAGCGCGGCAAGAGCTGGCCGCAGGCAGTGTGCGAAGCGACCGGCCGCACCGGGGTCGTGTATTCGCGGCGCGGTTACGGCCAGTCGGACGCAGTGCCCGATGTGCGCCACAGCGGCCGTTTGGCCCCCGACTACATGCACCGCGAGGCCTGGGAGGTGTTGCCGGCGCTGCTGCAGGCGCTGGACATCCAAAAGCCGGTGCTGCTGGGCCATTCCGACGGCGCCAGCATCGCCCTGCTCCACGCCTCGCGGCATCCGGTGACTGCCGCCATCGTGATGGCGCCGCACCTGATGGTCGAGGACATCGCCGTGCAGGCCATTGCCGAAGCGACCACGGCCTTTGAATCGGGAGGATTGCGCGACAAGCTGGCGCGCCACCACGCGGATGTGGACAGCGCTTTCTGGCAATGGAACGACGTCTGGCTGTCGCAAGGCTTCCGCAGCTTCGACATCCGCCCCGACTGCGCCCGCATCAGCGCCCCGCTGCTGGCGATCCAGGGCCAGGACGATGAATACGGAACCATGGCCCAGCTCGACGAACTGGCGCTGGCGGCGCCGCAAACTGTCCAGATTCGGCTGCCCGATTGCGGCCATTCACCGCAGCGCGACCAGCCGGAACACACGCTGGAGGCGGTAGCCGCTTTCCTGCAGCCCCTGCCCTGAGCGCTGAGTTGCTATCGAATCAGTAGCTGCGTGCCCATGCCCGTCATGGGCTGGAGACCGATTTGATGCCCAAACCGCAGCGTCAGGCTGAAATTGCGGCCAGGTCCTGCGCCGTCAGCCAGCGCCACTGGCCGGGCAGCAGGTCGGCCGGCAGGTCCAGCGAACCGATGCGCGCGCGGTGCAGGCCGCCGACCTCCTCGACCCGGTTGCCGACGGCGGCAATCATGCGTTTGACCTGGTGGTATTTGCCTTCAGTCAGGGTCAGGCTCAAGGTCTGCTCGCCGGTTTTTTCGCAGGCAGCGGCGCGTACCGGCTTGGGGTCATCGTCCAGCACCACGCCAGCCAGCAGTTTGGCGACCTGTTTGTCGTCCACCGGGTGTTTGGCCAGCACCTCATAGACCTTGGGCACATGGTGTTTGGGGGAACTCATGCGGTGGATGAACTTGCCGTCGTCGGACAGCAGCAGCAGCCCGGTGGTGTCCTGGTCGAGACGCCCGACCGCCTGCACGCCGGCCGCCGCCCCACCCCCGCGCTGGCGAATCGGCGCCGGCAACAGCGTGTAGATGCTGGGGTAGGTGCTGGGTTTTTGCGAACACTCGTAACCGGCCGGCTTGTGCAGCATCAGATAAGCCTTGGCGTGGTAGGCCCAGTCCATGCCCTGGACCGTGAACTGCAGTCCTTCCGCTACGAATTCCATAGCAGGATCCTCACACGGGACCTGAGCCACAGCCACAAAACCTTGTTGAACCAGGCCGGCGCAGACGCGCCGCGTCCCAAAGCCCTGGGAGAAAAGAATGTCCTGGAGTTGCATGCTGGCCATGGCGCTATTGTCGCCGCAGCTGCGGCCCGGTTGCACCGCAAAATGCGGCGCCGGCCTACCCGCCGACAGGCCAGGGCCCGCCACAATGCCGCATGCCCCTCAAACGCCGACCCATGACCATTGCATTGATCACGTTCGTCCTGACGGCCGCCGCCATCCTGTTGGCGCTCAACTTCACCGCCGGCGAAAAGCAGGTCCAGCACCAGTTGCCGCGCCTGTACGGCACCAGTGACCCGCAGTTTGTGCGCGCCATGGGCAGCCTGCTGGGCCCCGGCATCGCCGGCGGCAACAAGGTCGGCGAACTACTCAACGGCGACCAGATTTTCCCGTCCATGCTGGAGGCCATACGCGGCGCCAAACGCACGATCACTTTCGAGACCTATATCTACTGGTCGGGCGAGATCGGCAAGCAGTTTGCCGACGCACTGACCGAACGCGCGCGCGCCGGGGTGCAGGTGCATGTGCTGCTGGACTGGGTCGGCAGCCAGAAAATCGACGAGTCCTTCCTGCAGGGGATGGAAGCGGCCGGCGTGCAGGTGCGCAAATTCCACCAGCCACACTGGTACAACCTGGCGCGCATGAACAACCGCACCCACCGCAAGCTGCTGGTGGTCGACGGCAAAATCGGCTTCACCGGCGGCGTCGGCATTGCGCCCGCCTGGACCGGCAACGGCCAGGACGCCGACCACTGGCGTGACTCGCACTTTCGCGCCGAAGGCCCAGTCGTCGCGCAGATGCAGTCGACCTTCCTGGACAATTGGCTCAAGGTCACCGGCCAGGTCAAACACGGCGAGGACTACTTCCCGGCCATCGCAACAGCCGGCAGCAGCGCCGCGCAGATGTTTTCGAGCTCGCCGTCCAGCGGCAGCGAAAGTATGCAGCTGATGTACCACATGGCGATCACCGCGGCCGAGCGCAGCATTGACCTGTCCATGGCCTACTTCGTTCCCGATGAACTGAGCAGCAAGATCCTGCTCGACGCCCTGAAACGCGGGGTCAAGCTGCGCCTGATCGCACCCGGCAAGATCACCGACACCGAAACCGTGCGAGCCGCCTCGCGCGGCACGTGGGGACCGTTGCTGGAAGCCGGCGCCGAGATCTACGAGTACCAGCCGACCATGTACCACTGCAAGGTCATGATCATCGACAACTTGCTGGTGTCCGTCGGGTCGACCAACTTCGACAACCGATCCTTCCGCCTCAACGACGAAGCCAACCTCAATGTCTACGACCCGGTATTTGCCGCGCGCCAGACCCAGGTGTTCGAGCAGGACCTGACCCGCGCGCGCCGCATCAGCCTGCAGGAATGGCAGGACCGGCCGCTGAAGGAAAAAGTCAAGGAGCGGCTGGCGCTGCTGCTGGATTCGCAGCTTTAAAAAACCCTTTGCAGGCAGCCGGGCTTGACTGCGGTCAAGCGGATTTTCAGCGCGGCGTCCTATGATTGTTTTCGAAAGACGCAAAGACAATCATGGAATTCGAGATACCCGAATCCCTGGCCAATGTGCTGCTCGGGATGATCAATGCGGAGTCCCCCCTGGCCCGGCGCCTGAGTGAACACGGCCTGACGCGCGGCAAACGCGTCGTGCCCAGCCGGCTCTTCGATCCGGTTTCCCTGAATACCCTGTACGGCCTGTGCCGCGCCGCCAACGAGCGTGAGCTGATGTTCCAGATGCTGGCGCTGGACAACATCCATGCCGCACCTGCGGCGCGCAAGATTCCCAGCCTGGACTTGCTGATCCCCGGCCTGATCGCCTGGCTGTCGCGCGACAAGATCGACGGCTGGCTCTACAAACGCGGCAAGGACGGCGTGTTGCTGCCCTGGCTGGTGCATTTCATGCGCCATGTGCAGCCAGCCGACGGCGCGGCCTACGTCATCATCGGCCTGCTGGCCAACACCGTGCAGGCCGCCGGGCGCGAGCCGGTAACCGATCCGCGGCTGCGCCGCACCGGCATGACTTACGGCATCAGTTTTTATGCCGATGACATTGTGGACCGCACCATTCCGGAATTGATGACGGGCGACGGCTTCTTCAAGGAGTGCGCCGAGTTCAAGGCCGAGTACGAATCCCACGCCCATCGCTTCATGCAGCTGCAGCCGAAGTACGGCGCACAGTTCACCGTCTCCGGCTCGGCCTGGATGAGCGGCCCCGGCCCACGCCCACAGCTTGAATGTAGGCGCCTGCAGGCAGGCACCAGCGCGCGCTGCGTCAACGACGAGGAACTGCTGGAGCGCCAGTTCGACACCACGGCCGACGCCAGCTTCTGGCGTGAGAAGGGCATCAGCGAAGGTTTTGAACGGGTACCGCTGCACTGCTACCTGCACCTGTTCCACCTGGACTGGCACCGCAACCTGTGGGTGCATGTGCAAAACGTGCGCGAGTACCGCTACAAGCCCGAGTTGCGCGACAAGCTGGTGTTGCCGCCGGCGCACCGCGACCTGATCGACATCCTGACGGCCGACCGCAACTTCCTGATGGAGGACATCGTCGAGGGCAAGTCCGGCGGCACCACCATCCTGTGCAAGGGCGCGCCCGGCCTGGGCAAGACGCTGACGGCCGAGGTCTATGCCGAGGTGGTGGGCAAGCCGCTGTACCGCGTGCATTCGGGCCAGCTCGGCGTGACGGCCGGCTCGGTAGAGGCCAATCTCTCAACCATCCTGCAGCGTGCGGCGCGCTGGGATTCGGTGCTGCTGCTCGACGAGGCCGATGTCTATATCCGCCGCCGCGACAACGACCTGCAGCACAACGCCATCGTGGCCGAGTTCCTGCGCACCCTCGAATACTTCAACGGCCTGCTGTTCATGACCACCAACCGCGTGGCCGACATCGACGACGCCATCCTGTCGCGCTGCATCGCCATCATCCAGTTCGAAACCCCGACGCATGATCAGGCCACCCTGTTGTGGAAATCCCTGGCGCAGCAGTTTCACACCGACCTGTCCGACGAGTTGGTGCAGCGGCTGACGGTGACTTACGCTGCGGCCAGCGGGCGCGACATCAAGGAATTGCTCAAGCTGACAGCCAAATTCTGCAAGGGCAAGAAACTGCCGCTCAGCGAGGAGGCCTTTGCACAGTGCGCGGCTTTCCGAAGCATCGGCAAGGCTAGCTGAGGCCGGCCGCATGTTCGACATGTCCCTTCTCGGCGACGCCCTGTTGGGCCGACTCAGCTTCCGGCCCGGCGCCGCGCCGGACAAGAATCCCCTGCCCGCTGGCCGACACCCATTGGGCATCGCCGACGAACGCGACGCCGTGCTGATCGTTCCGGAAAGTTTGCCAACCGGCGGGCCAGTCCCCCTGCTCGTGATGTTCCATGGCGCCGGGGGCAGCGCCGACAAGGTGCTGCCTTTCCTGATCGAGCATGCCCGGCAGCGCGGGTTCTTGCTGCTGCTGCCGCAGTCACAGTTCCCGACCTGGGACCTGGTGATAGGTGGCAACGGCCCCGATCTGGAACGGCTGGACCAGGCCTTGAACGAAGTGGCATCGCGTTTTTTGCTCGACCCGAAGCGATTGGGATTTGCCGGCTTCTCCGACGGCGGCAGTTACGCGCTGTCGATTGGCATGACCAACGGCGACGTCGCCAGCCACCTCATGGTGTTCTCCGGCGGCTTCATGTCTGTCTTCCAGCAAAACGGCACCCCGCGCATCTTTATCGCCCACGGCCTGGAAGACGAGCAATTGCCGATAGAAGCCAGCGCACGTCCGCATGTGGCCAAACTCAAGGCTGCCGGCTACGACGTAACGGCGGTGGAGTTCAAGGGCCCGCACCGGATAGAGCCGCCGGCGGTGGCTCTTGGGATCGACTTTTTTCTGGGTCCGCTGGGGCACAAATGACAAAGCCGCCGGCCATGAGCATTCATGGACGGCGGCCGTCTTGTATGGTGGAGCTGGGGGGATTTGAACCCCCGTCCGCAAGCCTTGTTCGGGCAGATCTACATGTTTAGCGGTCTGATTTGAGTCTCGCCACCTGTGTCGCGCAGTCGCACGCTACACAGGACGCCAGCACCCTATTTTCTTGCCCCGGGTTAAGGTACCCAGCCCGGAGCCAGCCGATGAAATTATCTTTACAGCCGGGAGCATTTAACTTGCGCTAAACACCCCTTGCCCAGCCCATCGGCCTGCTGTTGTAAAGCTCACTGGCAATTAAGCAGCGAGTGCGAAACGTTCGTCGTTTGCAGTTAGTTTGTTTGAATCAGTTTTACGAGCACACTCAGCTCGACATGCACCACACCGCGTCCGAACCCACGTCGAAACCAATGCAGCCCCAAGCGATCTAGTTTAAGCCATTCGCAGCAAATTCAAGAGCGCGGTTGGCGAAACAATGGTGGCGTCGGCTTTCCAGCCCTGTGTATCGGCGGTCGCGCCCAGGTAACCGTAGGCGGCCGCCACCGTCGGCATGCCGGCGGCGCGGCCGGCCACGATGTCGCGTTCATCATCCCCCACATACACACAGCGGGCCGGCTCGATATTGAGCTGGCGCGCAGCTTCGAGCAAAGGCTCGGGGTGTGGCTTGGCATGCGGCGTGGTATCGCCACTGATGATGGTCTGGGCGCTGGAGAACAGCGGCATCTGGCGTGTCAGCGGCAGGGTAAAGCGCGCCGACTTGTTGGTCACCACGCCCCACTTGAGGCCAGCGGCGCTAATCTGCGCAATCAGCTCTGCCACGCCGTCGAACGCATAGGTGCGCTCCGTCATGCAAGCTTCGTAATTGAGAAAAAACTCTTCCTTGAGGGCCGCGAAATCTGCATGGTCGGGGGTCAGGCCAAAAGCAACGCCGAGCATGCCGCGGGCGCCGGCGCCCGCCATGGGTCGGTAGTCGGCCAGTGGCAGAGACGCCATGCCGCGATCGGTGCGCATTTTGTCGGCGGCGGCACCAAGGTCGGGGGCGCTGTCGATCAGCGTGCCGTCCAGGTCAAACAGCACAGCCTCTATCTGGTGAAACATGTTAGACCTTCTGCGTGGCCAGCAGGTAATTGACGCTGGTGTCGGCACTGAGCCAGTAATGCTGGCTCAAGGGGTTGTACTCCATGCCGCGACTGTGCTGCAGGTTCAAGCCCGCAGCGCGGCAATAACCGGCCAGCTCACTCGGCTTGATGAACTTGGCGTATTCGTGGGTGCCGCGCGGCAGCAGGTTCAGCACATACTCGGCGCCCACAATCGCGAACACAAAGGCCTTGGCATTGCGGTTGATGGTGGAGAAAAACACATGGCCGCCGGGTTTGACCAGCGTGGCGCAGGCGCGCACAACCGAGGAAGGATCGGGCACATGCTCGAGCATTTCCATGCAGGTCACCACATCAAAACTGGCCGGTTGCTCGGCCGCAAGGGCCTCGGCACTGATTTCGCGGTACTCGACGCCCTGGGTTCCGGCTTCCAGGGCATGCAATTGCGCCACTTTCAGGGCCTTGCTCGCCAAATCGATGCCCAGAACCTGTGCGCCCTGCCGCGCCATGGCGTCGGCAAGGATGCCGCCGCCGCAACCGATATCCAGAACCCGTTTGCCCTGAATGGGCGCCAGACTTTCAATCCAGCCCAGCCGCAGCGGGTTGATCTGGTGCAGCGGGCGAAACTCGCTTTCGGTGTCCCACCAGCGGTGCGCCAGGTCGGAGAATTTGGCCAGTTCGGCCGGGTCTGCGTTTTCAGTGGTATGCATGGTCTGGATTATCGCCCGGGCATAAAAAAACCGCGCCGAAGCGCGGTTTTTTAGCAATCCGTGAAGGATTAGCGGTTAGCGCGGGTACCAACCACTTCGATTTCCACGCGACGGTTCTTCGCGCGGCCTTCGCCGGTCTTGTTGTCAGCAACTGGCTGTTTCTCGCCTTTGCCTTCGGTGTAAACGCGGTTTTTCTCAACGCCTTTGGACACCAGGTAAGCCTTGACGGCTTCGGAGCGGCGGACCGACAACTTCTGGTTGTAGGAGTCGCTACCCACGGCGTCGGTGTGACCGACGGCGATGATGACTTCGAGGTTGATGTCCTTGATCTTGCCGACCAGATCGTCAAGCTTGGCTTTGCCTTCTGGCTTCAGCACAGACTTGTCGAAGTCGAAGAACGCGTCAGCGGCGTAAGTGACTTTGGTAGCTGCTGGAGGAGCAACAGGTGCAGGAGCGGGAGCAGGACGGGGAGCTACGGCAGCTGGAGCTGGTGTGGCCGCAGGTGCTGCAGGAACGATAGCGCCGTCGCAGCCTGGAGCGGCAGTAGCCGGTGTCCAGAAGCCATTGCGCCAGCACAGTTCGTTGGTGCCGTTTTTCCAGACCAGCTCGTTGGTGCCGTTTTTCCAGTTGTCAATTGTTTGTGCACCAGCGGCGGTTGCAAGCGCTGCGGAAGCAAACAACATTGCCACTTTGTTGAGTTTCTTCATGGTTCTCCTCTAGAGAAAAGCCGCAGACTTGCTGCGATTGAATACACGCCGTGAGTGACCATCACTCAAAGCGTTACAGTTATTGTGCCATAGCTCATTCGCCGTTCAAGCGCGGTATCGGCTTCGTCCGACACAGAATCAAGATTCTTTGTTTTCTGTTGCGGGCGTGCCACACCCCGGCTAACCTAAACTCAGGCCTTAAAATCAGCAGGCTTCGCTCCCCGAGCGCACTGCCAAATCCAATTCAGGCCTCTCCATGACCCAGTTTGCCAAAGAAACCCTGCCCATCAGCCTTGAAGAGGAAATGCGGCGCAGCTACCTTGATTACGCGATGAGCGTGATCGTCGGTCGCGCTTTGCCGGACGCCCGTGATGGCCTGAAACCGGTCCACAGGCGCGTGCTGTTTGCCATGCACGAACTGAACAACGACTGGAACCGGCCTTACAAAAAATCGGCCCGTATCGTCGGTGACGTGATCGGCAAATACCATCCGCACGGCGACCAGTCGGTCTATGACGCGATCGTGCGCATGGCCCAGGACTTCTCGCTGCGCCACATGCTGGTCGATGGCCAGGGCAACTTCGGATCGGTGGACGGTGACAGTGCCGCCGCGATGCGTTACACCGAGGTGCGCCTGTCCAAGATCGCCCAGGAGATGCTGGCCGACATCGACAAGGAAACCGTCGACTTCGGGCCCAACTATGACGGCAGTGAAAAAGAGCCCCTGGTCCTGCCGTCCCGTATCCCCAACCTGCTGATCAATGGCTCGGGCGGCATCGCCGTGGGCATGGCAACCAACATCCCGCCGCACAACATCAATGAAGTGGTCGACGCCTGCCTGCACCTGCTCAAAAACCCGCAGGCCAGCATCGACGAGCTGATGGAAATCATCCCGGCGCCGGACTTCCCCACCGGAGCCATCATTTACGGCATCAACGGCGTCAAGGACGGCTACCGCACCGGCCGCGGCAAGGTGGTCATGCGCGCGCGTTGCCATTTCGAGGACATTGACAAGGGTCAGCGCCAGTCCATCATCGTTGACGAACTGCCCTACCAGGTCAACAAGAAGACGCTGCAGGAGCGCATGGCCGAGTTGGTCCATGAAAAGAAGATCGAGGGCATCAGCCATATCCAGGACGAGTCCGACAAGTCTGGTATGCGCCTGGTGATCGAGCTCAAGCGCGGTGAAGTCCCCGAGGTCGTCCTCAACAACCTGTACAAACAAACCCAGTTGCAGGACACCTTCGGCATCAACATGGTGGCGCTGGTCAACGGCCAGCCCAAGCTGTGCAACCTGAAGGACCTGATCCAGGTCTTCCTGTCGCACCGCCGCGAGGTGGTGACGCGCCGCACGGTGTTCACGCTGCGCAAGGCACGCGAGCGCGGCCATGTTCTCGAGGGCCTGGCTGTCGCGCTGGCCAATATCGACGACTTCATCGCCATCATCCGCAACGCGCCAACGCCGCCGGTTGCCAAAGCCGAACTGATGTTGCGACCGTGGGACAGCAGCTTGGTTCGCGAGATGCTGACCCGCACGCGCGCCGACGGCGGCGTGGTCAATGCGGACGACTACCGCCCGGATGGGCTGGAAAAAGAATATGGCATGGGCAACGACGGCCTGTACCGGCTCTCCGACACGCAGGCCCAGGAAATCCTGCAAATGCGCCTGCAGCGCCTGACCGGCCTGGAGCAGGACAAGATTGTTGCCGAGTACAAGGAAGTCATGGCAGAGATCGACGATCTGCTCGATATCCTGGCGCGCCCGGAGCGCGTCTCGACCATCATCGGTGAAGAGCTGTCGGTCATCCGTCAGGAATTCGGCCAGACAAAACTGGGCGCACGTCGCAGCCAGATCGAGCACAGCTCCTTTGACCTGAGCACTGAAGACCTGATCACCCCGACAGACATGGTCGTGACCCTGTCGCACACCGGCTACATCAAAAGCCAGCCCTTGTCCGAATACCGCGCGCAAAAACGCGGCGGTCGCGGCAAGCTGGCGACGGCCACCAAGGAAGACGACTGGGTTGACCAGCTCTTCATCGCCAACACCCACGACTACATCCTGTGCTTTTCCAACCGCGGCCGGCTCTACTGGCTGAAGGTGTGGGAAGTTCCGGCCGGTTCGCGCGGCTCGCGCGGGCGGCCCATTGTCAACATGTTCCCGCTGCAGGAAGGCGAAAAAATCACGGTGGTGTTGCCCCTGACAGGTGAAAAGCGCAGCTTCCCCGCCGACCAGTACGTTTTCATGGCCACCAGCATGGGCACGGTCAAGAAAACACCGCTGGAAGACTTCAGCAATCCGCGCAAGGCCGGCATCATCGCAGTTGACCTGGACGACGGCGACTACCTGATCGGTGCCGCGCTGACCGACGGCAAACACGATGTGATGCTGTTTTCAGACGGTGGCAAGGCCGTGCGTTTTGATGAGAACGATGTTCGGCCCATGGGCCGCAATGCACGCGGCGTGCGCGGCATGATGCTGGACGACGGTCAGGGCGTGATCGCCATGCTGGTCGCCGAGGATGAAGAGCAAAGTGTGTTGACCGCTACGCAGAACGGCTTCGGCAAACGCACTTCCATCCAGGAATACACACGCCATGGCCGCGGCACCAAGGGCATGATCGCGATCCAGCAAAGCGAGCGCAACGGCAAGGTCGTGGCCGCCACCCTGGTGCATGTGGACGATGAAATCATGCTGATCACCGACAAAGGTGTGCTGGTTCGCACCCGCGTCAGCGAAATACGGGAGATGGGGCGGGCCACCCAGGGTGTTACCCTGATTGGCCTGGACGAGGGCTCACAACTCAGCGGCCTGCAGCGCATCGTGGAAAACGACGCCGCACTGGACGACAACGACATCAACGGCGATCCTGCCAACACCTCCAACCCGGATGCCCCCGAATGAAAAAACTACTGACAGCCCTGCTGATCGCAGGCTGTACATTCTCCGCCGTCAGCCAGACCGCCAACGATCCCAAGCTGGAGTGGGCCACCAAGGTGGTCGCCCTGCAGCAGGCCGACCTGGACGGTCTGGTTGGGCAACTGGTCGCCGCCGCCTCCCAGGACATCGTCGCGGGCTGGGCGCCACGTTTCGACAGCAGCGTTCCCAAGGCCAGGCAAGCCAAGGCCACGGAGGAGTTCAATGCAGAACTCACCAAATTTGCTGCGGACGCCAACAAAATCATCAGCGGCAAGGTCGGGCAAGCGAACAGCGAAGCCTTGATACCCGCCTACATGGAGCGTTTCAACCTCGACGAACTCAAGCAGCTCGCCGCTTTTTTCGAGTCGCCCGTCATCAAGAAATACAAGGCTGCCACCCCCGAACTGGTCGATGTGTTCGTGAAAAAGCTGGTGGCCAGCACCCAACCGGACATCCTCGCCCGCGCCAAACAGTTTGACGTGGCGGCAGGCAAAATTGTGGGTACAGCACCTGCCGCGCCTGCAGCACCGGCCGCAAAACCACAGCCCCAGAAAAAGTAAACAGCGCACCCAGGCCCTGGTACCCCTCGCGGTGCCAGGGTCCCGGCGCCAACGCCCCGTCCGATACAGACCCGACATGACCCAGACCCTCTTGCAGCTCCGCCAGCAAATCGATTCCGTGGACCAGCAATTGCTGACGCTGCTGAACCAGCGCGCGGCACTGGCCAATGAGGTCGGCGACATCAAGCGGCACGAGGGATCGCCGGTTTTTCGTCCGGAGCGCGAAGCCCAGGTGATTCACAACCTGCAGGCAAGCAGCCCCGGCCCGCTCGAAGGGGACAGCATTGCGCATATCTGGCGTGAAGTCATGTCGGCCTGCCGTGCCCTCGAAGCGCCGCAGCGCGTGGCCTACCTGGGACCTGCCGGTACCTTCAGCGAACAGGCTGCCGTGCAGTTTTTCGGCTCCAGCATCGCGCATGTGCCTTGCGCCAGTTTTGACGAGGTGTTTCGCGCCGCGACCTCGGGTACGGCCCAGTTCGGCGTGGTGCCGGTGGAAAACAACACCGAAGGCGTGGTCACCCGCACGCTGGACCTGTTTCTTAACTCCCCGGTCCATGTCATCGGCGAAATCAGCCTGCTGGTCCGGCACAACCTGCTGCGCCTGTCGCCCACACTGGAGGGCATTGAGGTGGTGCTGGCCCATGCCCAGGCGCTTGCGCAATGCCAGGGCTGGCTGGCCACGCATTTGCCCAACGCCGAGCGGCGCGCGGTGTCCAGCAACGCGGAGGGCGCGCGCCTGGCGGCCGAGAATCCGGCCTGGGCAGCCATTGCGAGCGAACGTGCAGGCTCAGAATTCGGCCTGCATGTCGGTGCCCTTGCGATCCAGGACGACGCCTTCAACCGCACCCGCTTTGCAGTGATTTGCCTGCCCCAGGTGCTCGGCGCGCCCGAAGCCTCCGGCAAGGACTGCATCAGCCTGATCGTCTCGGTGCCGAACCGGCCGGGCGCGGTGCACGACATCCTGGTACCGCTGAAGACCCACGGCGTGTCGATGACACGGTTCGAGTCCCGCCCTGCCCGCTCGGGTCAGTGGGAGTACTTTTTCTATATCGACCTTCAGGGCCATCCCTCGCAGCCACATGTTGCCGCCGCCCTGAAGGATCTGCAGCAGCTCTGTGCCTTTTACAAGGTCCTTGGCACTTATCCTGCAAGCGATTGAACTTCATGAAGCAACTGCAAGCCAACCCGGCCTTCCCGCATGTTTGAGCAACTCGGACTGATAGGCTGCGGCCTGATGGGCGGCTCGTTCGCGCTGGCGCTCAAACGCGCCGGTCTGGTCAAACGGGTCGTCGGCTACAGCAAGTCGCCCTCCACGACCGAGCGCGCGCGCCAGATGGGTGTGATCGACGTGGAAGCCCCGTCCGCCCTGCTGGCGGTGTCGGGCGCTGACATCGTGCTGCTGGCGGTGCCGGTCTCGGCCACCGAGGCCACCTTCAAGGCCATCCGCCATCTGGTGGGCCCGACCACGCTGATCATGGACGTCGGTTCGACCAAGCGCGATGTGGTGGATGCCGCGCGACGCGTGCTGCGCGACCACCTGGGCTGCTTTGTGCCGGCCCACCCGATTACCGGCAGGGAGGTCTCGGGCGTGGAACATGCCGACGCGGACCTTTACTTCGGCAAGCAGGTCATCCTGACGCCGATCGAAC
>JAZKGR010000203.1:0-8831 GCA_040385775.1 Pseudomonadota bacterium | reverse complement strand
ACCAGAAAGACAACGGAATAGTGCAGCATGTCGATCTCCTTGCAGGGCGGTGCCCATGGGTTGCGGCGCTCGCAATTGAAACACCTGATGCAAGGTTAAGGGGGAGGCCCAAAAGCGTTCATCGGTGAGGGTCGGTTGGCCCTGTCGGGAAGCGCGATGACGCTGTGTAGGACGGTGCCGCTCCGCTCGAATGCGGCAACCGGGCTTCAACACCAGCGGGTGGCGTCACGGCGCATGACGCCGCAAGAAGATGCGCAGGAGCTGCGCTGCGCTCAGGAAGCTTGCGTCGCCTTGGGCAACACCGCAAAAATGCGTGTGCCCTGGCCGGGGCTGGATGCCACGGTCAGTCGGCCACCTGCGGCTTCCACCCGGTGCCGCATGCCGGTCAGGCCATGGCTGGCGCTGCCGACCTTCAGGCTGTCAAAACCCTTGCCGTCGTCCTTGACTTCGACGGTGAGGTAGCTGTCGAAGCTATGCAGGCTGATCTCGGCGTGTTTGGCGTCGGCATATTTGGCCATATTGGTCAGAGACTCCTGCACCAGGCGATAGACAGTGAGCTGCGCCGAGCCGCCGATTTCCACCATTTCCAGGTCGGTGGTGATGACCAGCCCGGACCTGTCTTCGAATTCGCGCGCCAGGATTTCCAGCGAGGCGACCAGGCCCAGGTGCGACAGCGACGAGGGCCGCAGGTCTTCGACAATGCGGCGTTTGAGCGCGATGCCGCTGTTCAGTGTTTCTATCAGGTGCTGGATCCGCTCGGTGGCTTCCGGCGTGATGACCCCCAGCCTCGACTTGATGCGGGCCACGTCAAGTTTGGCTGCGGTCAGCAAGGCGCCCAGTTCATCGTGCAATTCGCGCGCCAGATGACCGCGCTCGTCTTCACGCACCTGCTGCAGATGGGTGGCCAGTTCGGCCAGTGTGGCGGTCCGCTCCCGGACCTCCTTGTCGAGCTGATCGCGCTCACGCTGCAGGGATTCCTGCTCGCGCCGGCCGGAGTCCAGCAGCGCCTGGGTCTGGCGCAGATACATGTAAAACGCCAGCAAGCCGGCAACGGCCATCAATGCAATGCCCAGCCGCGACAACTGCAGTGAGCGGGTGATCTGGGCTTGCGCCGCCAGCATTTTTGAATTGCTCGACTCGATCAGCTTGGTGATCTGGCTGCGGATGGCCTTCATCTGTTCCATGCCGACATCGGTGGTCAGCACAAATTTCCAGGCTTCCTCGTTGCCCTGCTTGCGCATGCGCACGCTCAGGTCCATCTCGGCGAGCTTGCGCGAGACGTTGTGCGACAGCACGCCAAACTCGGCCAACTCTGCAGGGTAAGGTGCGTAGAGGCGGCGCAAGGTATCTGCGGTCTGGTTGATGTTGGTGGTCGCCGCGTCGTATGGCTCCAGGTATTTGGGATCCCCCGTGAGCAAGTAACCGCGTTGCCCGGTTTCAGCGTCAAGCATGTGTTGCAACAACTTGTTGACGAAGCTTCGTGTTTCCTGGGCCTCCTCAATGCTGGTGGCCGCCTGGGTAGACAGGCGAAAGCCAGCTTCGTTGATGGAGATCAAAATGGCGGCTGCAAACACTGCCAAAGGCAGGCTGATCGCCATTTTGGGTATTGCAAACCAACGCATCGTGATCTCCGGTCCGTATTTCAGTCGAAAATTCGTGAATAATCGCTTTTGAGGCAAAAAAGCCGTCGCAATTGCGCGACGCTCTGTTGAAGCATTGTGCCGCGTTGAAACGCCGGCCTTAAAAAGGAAAAAAAATGATCAAGATCGGGATTGTTGATGACCATGCCATCGTGCGTTCGGGGCTGAAACAGTTCTTTTCCGACCAGGTCGATTTGCGGGTGGTTGGCGAAGCGGCCAGCGGCCGTGAAGCCATTGACCTTGTGCGCAACGTCGAGCTCGACATTCTGGTGATGGACCTGTCCATGCCCGGCCAAAGCGGCATCGACGCGCTGGCCATGATCCGCGCCAAGGCGCCCGATGTCGGCATCCTGATTCTCAGTGGCTACCCGGAAGAGCATTACGCGGTGAACCTGATCCGCCAGGGCGCCAGCGGCTACCTGAACAAGGAATGCGACCCGATGGAGATCGTCAACGCGATCCGGGTCATCTCGCTGGGCAAGCGCTACATCACGCCGGCCGTGGCAGAGTTGCTCGCGCAACAGCTCAATCGCAAAAATGACGCCACGCCGCATGAGCAACTTTCCGAGCGCGAGTTTCAGGTTTTCCTGAAACTGGCCAAGGGTGAAACCGCTGGTGACATTGCCAAGGCGCTGTCGCTGAGTGTGAAGACGGTCAGCACTTACCGCACCCGCGTGATGGAAAAAATGAGTCTCGCGTCCAACAGCGACCTGACTTACTACGCGCTGAAAAACAAGCTGATTGACTGATCAGGAGCCGGCGTCGGCCGGCAATTGCGCCAGGCAGTAGTCAACCAGCGCATCAATCTCGTTGGATTTGTCGAACACGGCATCCACACCGAGTTGCGCGCAGCGCTTGCGGATGTCCGCCGTTGCGTAGTTGCTCAAAACGATCACCTTTTGACGCGGATCGCGGTTGCGGCAGGCCTCCAGCACGCCCAAACCACTGCCTTGCTTCAGGAAAAGGTCAACAATCGCCAGATCCCATGCGCGATCTTGTTTCCTGAGCCAATCCTTGGCCTCGTTCTCTGTTTCCGCCGTGCCTACGGCATCAATGCCGACAAGTTCTTCCAGCGTGGCTATCAGGTTGTCGCGGATCGTGGCGTTGTCTTCGACGATATAAGTTTTGAGTCCCACGGATCTTCAATCGGTCAGTTGAGTAGATATGTTAACTAATGTATCCATGCCTGTCGGGTGATTCTGACAGGGCGATGGCTCCTCAACTGTAGGATGTTGCCTACAGTCTGCCCTGTAGGCAAGCGCTGACAGCGGTCCATGGCGGTAGCCGATGGCTGATGGGCTGGTTGCAGCAGATACTTTCTTCAGCGATGACTGTCCCCCGGCAGACCCATTGCAGGCGAACCGGCTTGTCCGGTGCCGGTTGCAAGCAACCTCACCCAAGAATCGCATGAACCTCCTATGAGCAACCCTAGCCATGCCGCGCCCCGGCTCCACCACGCTTTATGGGTGAGGATTGCGGCAGTTGGTGCAGTGTTGCTGCTTGCGCTGGTGTTGCTGGTGGTGTTTTTTCCGTGGGACTGGCTGCGTGGGCCCTTGAACCGGTACGTGAGCGAGCAAAGTGGGCGAAAGTTTGAAATCACCCGCAAGCTCGATGTCAAGCTGGGCCGGACCACACGTGTTCTTGCCGACGGCATCGAATTCGCGAACCCCGACTGGGCGCGCGACCCCTACCTTGTCAAAGCCGAGTCTGCCGAGATCGAAATCAAATTCTGGCCGCTGTTGCGGGGCAAGGTGGAGTTGCCGCTGATCAGCCTGCAAAAACCGGTGTTCGGCCTGCAAATCCAGCCTGACGGCCGGCGAACCTGGGCCCTGGGCAAGGATACTGCCGACGCCGGCACGGTGCCGGTGATTGACGCCCTGGTGGTGGACCAGGGAACGCTCAACTACCTGGCAGAGGCCCAGGGCGCTGACATCAAAACCGAGTTCGCGATCGCCGGCGCCGACCCGGGCTCGACGGCCGGGCCGGGCCAGGCCGACATGCCGCTGAGCTACAAGGCGCGCGGCACCTGGAAAAAAGAGACCTTTTCCGCCGAAGGGCGAACCGGCAACGTGTTGCAACTGAGTGAAACCAAATCGAGTCCTTTTCCGATCGAGGTCAAGGCGTCGGCTGGTCGCACCAGCTTGCAGGGCAAGGGAAGCATTGGCAATCTGGGCGCGCTGGACGGTCTGGATGCCAGTTTTGACCTGAAGGGCCAGACGCTGGCGGACCTCTACAAGGTATTGGGCGTGGTGCTGCCGGATACCCGGCCTTATGCGGTGCGCGGCCGCCTGTCCAAGCAGGGTGCGTTATGGAAAGTCGCGGCCATCCAGGGGCGGCTGGGTCAGTCGGATATTGCCGGCAATCTGGCCTATGACAAATCGGGGCCGCTGGCGCTTCTGTCGGGCAGGCTCGAATCCCGGTCGCTTGATTTCGTGGATCTGGGCCCGCTGGTGGGGGTGCCGGCAGACGCTTCGGGGGCCACCACCAAAACTGTTTCGAAAACCGGCACCTCGTCGGCGCCCAAGCAGGTACAGGCCAGGGGCAAGGTTCTGCCCAGCGCCACGCTGGACCTGGCGCGCCTGAAAACCATGAACTCGGACGTGTATTACAAGGCCAGCGAGGTTAAAAATGCCAAGGGCTTGCCACTGGAGCGCATCGACACACGCATCCTGCTCAAGCAAGGCGTGCTGCAGCTCGATCCTTTGGACCTCGGTGTGGCCGGTGGCCGGCTGGCTGGCATGTTGCGGCTTGACGCGACGGCTCAGCCGGCCGTGGTTCAGGTCAAGCTTGATGCGCGGCTGCTGCAGCTCAACCAGTTGTTTCCCAAAATCCCGCGCACTGAAGGCAGCCTGGGCAAGCTCAATGGCAGGATTGACCTCACCGGCAGGGGCAATGCGATTGCCCAGGTGCTGGGCTCGTCCTCGGGCAGCATGGCCTTGCTGATGGGCAAGGGCGAGATCAGCAATATTCTTCTGGAATTCATGGGCCTGGACGGCGGCGAGATCATCAAATTCCTGGCAGGCGGGGACAGAAACGTCCGTTTACGTTGCGCCGCCGCAGCCTTTGATGTGAAACAGGGCCTGATGAACAGCCGGGCCATTGTGCTCGACACCTCCGACACGCTGATCAACGGCAATGGCCAGATCAGCCTCGCCAATGAAACACTGGACCTGGTGCTGTACCCGCAACCCAAAGACGTCAGCATTCTGAGCCTGCGCTCACCTTTGAAAATCACCGGCACGTTCAGCCAGCCCTCGGCATTTCCGGACAAGGGGGCCCTGGCGGGCCGGGCCGGGGTGGCACTGCTGCTGGGCGCCATCAATCCGCTGCTGGCTCTGGCTGCCACGCTGGAAACGGGCCCGGGCAAGGACGCCGATTGCGAGCGTGTGCTGGCTGCGGCAAGCCCTGTCAAACCGCCTGAAAAACCGGGCGCTCCTTCCGCCGTCAAATAAGGCCTGGCGCTCTGACCTTGCCGTCAGGCTTCAGGCCCACAGACCGGGCATCCGGGATGGCGCGCGATACGCACCTCGCTCCAGTCCATGCTGCGGCCGTCGAGCATCATCAGGCGGCCAGTCAGAGGCCGGCCAATGCCGCAGAGCAGCTTGAGCGCTTCTGCGGCTTGCAGGGTCCCGATCATGCCCACCATCGGCGCAAACACGCCCATGGTCGCGCAGTTGGCCTCTTCCACGGTTTCCGAGGGCGGAAACACGCACGCATAACAGGGCGAGCTTGCCTGCCGGGGGTCGTAGACCGAGACCTGGCCGTCAAACCGGATGGCGGCGCCCGAGACCAGCGGTTTGCCGTGTTTGACGCAGGCGCGATTGATGGCCTGCCGGGTGGCAAAGTTGTCGCAGCAGTCCAGCACCACATCCACCTGGGGCAGCAGTTCATCGAGCAAGGCCTCGTCGGCGCGAACGGTGAGCGGCGTGAGCTGGACGTCGGGGTTGATGTCGGCAACCGCCTGGCGCACGGATTCCGCCTTGAACTGGCCGACGCGGGACAGGGTGTGGGCAATCTGCCGCTGCAGGTTGGTGGTATCGACACGGTCGTGGTCCACCACGGTGATGCGGCCAACGCCGGCACTGCCGAGGTACAGCGCGACGGGTGAGCCGAGGCCACCCGCACCGATGATCAGTGCGTGCGAGGACAGCAAGGTGTTTTGTCCCTCGACCCCGACTTCATCGAGCAGGATGTGGCGGGAGTAGCGCAGCAACTGGCTATCGTTCATGGCGCGGGCTGGCCCGGTTCTGCACGCGAGGTATCAGGCGGCACGCGGGTGGCCGGCCTGTTGTCCCGCCTTGGCGCATGCCGGCTGGCAGCTCAGTTTTCCTTCTTCTCTTCCTTGCGCTCGACGATGGTCTTGCTGACCAGCACGGGTCGGCCCTTGAGCTGGTTCAGCGCCTGCGCGAGCTGGAAATCCTTGTCGCTGCCGAACTCGGGCGGACGGCGCTGTTCGGGACTCTTTCTGGATTCTTCTTCCAGGCGCTTGAGCGCTTCCTCGCGGGCTTTTTCACGGCCCGGATCCTTCGCATCGCCGCCCTGGCCGCTGGCCAGGTGTTTTTCAAGATCGGCTTCGCGCGTGCGCAGGGCTGCAAACGGGCTGCCCTCCGCGGTGTCATCAATCATCACATCCGGAACGATTCCCTTGGCCTGGATCGACTTGCCGCTGGGCGTGAAGTAACGCGCCGTGGTGAGCTTCAGGCCGGTGTCGGGACCGAGCGGACGCACCGTCTGCACGGAACCTTTGCCGAAAGTCTGGTTACCCATGATGGTGGCGCGTTTGTAGTCCTGCAATGCACCGGCCACGATTTCGCTGGCCGATGCCGAGCCTTCATTGACCAGCACCACCAGCGGCACGGTCTTGATGGCCGCAGGCAGGCGCTTGAGCGGATCGGCGGCGTTGCGGCGCTGGTAAAACTCGGGCGCAGCCTTGTAGGTGAACTTGCTTTCGGGCAACTGCCCATTGGTCGAAACCACCGTGACGTTTTCCGGCAGGAAGGCCGCCGACACCGCCACAGCGGCGTCCAGCAGGCCGCCTGGGTCGTTGCGCAGATCCAGCACCAGCCCCTTCAGGTTGGGTTCCTGCTTGTAGATCTGTTCGAGCTTGGTGACAAAGTCTTCGACCGTGCGTTCCTGGAACTGGCTCAGGCGGATCCAGGCGTAGCCCGGCTCGATCACCTTGCTGCGAACCGACTGCGTGCGGATTTCCTCGCGCGTGATGGTCACCGGGAAGGTGCGGTTTTCGTCCTTGCGGAAGATCATCAGCACGACTTTGGTACGCGGCTCGCCGCGCATTTTTTTGACGGCCTCATTGAGGGTCAGGCCCTTCACCGCCGTGTCATCGATTTTGGTGATCAGGTCGTTGGGTTTGAGGCCGGCGCGGTCGGCGGGCGAGCCTTCAATCGGCGACACCACCTTGACCAGGCCATCTTCCTGTGAAATCTCGATGCCGACGCCGACAAAGCGGCCGCTGGTGCCTTCGCGAAATTCCTTGAAGGATTTTTTGTCGAAGTAGACCGAATGCGGGTCCAGGCTGGCGACCATGCCGGAGATGGCGTCGGAGATCAGCTTTTTCTCGTCCACCGGCTCGACATAGTCGGTTTTGACCATGCCAAACACGGCGGCCAGTTGTTGCAGTTCTTCCAGCGGAAGGGGGCTCAGTCCGCCGCGTGCAACGGCCTGCAACTGCACGGTGGTCAGCGCGCCGGCCACTGCGCCTATGGAGATCCAGCCTGCTATCTTGAGTTTCTGACCCATAAACACCTTCATTTGCCTAGATTAAAGGCAGTTTCGACAGATTTTGAACCAATATACACCTTGGAGAATAGCCCCGGCCCGCAGTTCCCGCGCTGCGGGCTTGTGAGGCCGGCAATGTGTCAAATACTGCCCGGCTTTACCCGCGCTTCACATTGCGTGGGCCGCGATCAGGACTTGCCCTGGGCCGCAACGGCCGCAGCGGCTTTCGCGATGGCTTCGCTGTCGCCCAGGTAATAGTGGCGTATCGGCTTCAGGTCGGCATCGAGCTCGTACACCAGCGGAATTCCGTTAGGAATGTTCAGGCCGACGATGTCCTGGTCGGAGATGTTGTCGAGGTATTTCACCAGCGCGCGGATGGAGTTGCCGTGGGCCACGACCACAAGCCGTTTGCCGGCGCGGATGGCGGGCGCCATGGCCTCGGTCCAGAATGGCAGCACGCGGGCCACCGTGTCTTTCAGGCACTCGGTCAGCGGCGCCTCGCCCGGCTTCAATTTGGCATAGCGCGGATCCTTGCCCTCCCAGCGTTCATCGCTGAGGGCAAGCTCCGGCGGCGGCGTGTCGTAGCTGCGGCGCCAGACCAGCACCTGCTCGTCACCGTACTTTTTGGCCGTCTCGGCCTTGTTCAGGCCCTGCAGCGCGCCGTAGTGCCGCTCGTTCAGGCGCCAGCTGTGCACCACCGGCAGCCAGGTACGGTCCATCTCGTCCAGGGTGTGCCAGAGCGTGCGGGTGGCGCGCTTGAGCATGCTGGTATAGGCGATGTCGAAGTCATACCCTTCGCTTTGGAGCAGCCTGCCCGCGGCGATGGCTTGCGTGACACCGGTGGGTGTGAGGTCCACGTCGGCCCAGCCGGTGAAGCGGTTTTCAAGATTCCAGGTGGATTCGCCGTGGCGGATAAGCACGAGTTTGTACATGGGTGATGCTGTTGAAAAAGGTGAATGAGGCAGGTGAAAGCCGAGGCTGAAACCATGAAAAACCAGGCCCGCGGCAAGGCGCGCACAGACGCGGTCACCCCCGCATTCTAAAATCACTGATTAACTGCAAAACCCTGAAGGACTCAAAGTGAATTTTTTCATCGATAACTGGATGCTGATCGGCATTGCGCTGGCATCCGGCGGCATGCTGGTGTGGCCCCTGATTTCCAGCGGCATGGCGGCCGGTTCGCTCAGCGCCAGCGGCGCGGTGCAATTGATCAATCGCGAAAAAGCCGTGGTGGTGGATGTCAGCGAAGTCGAGGAGTTTGCGGTCGGCCATGTGGTTGGCGCCAAAAACATTCCACTGAGCCAGCTGGAGGAAAAACTTCCCGCCACCGTCAAAAACAAGGACTTGCCGCTGATCCTGGTATGCCCCAGCGGCGCACGCGCCAACCGGGCGCTGGCCACGGCCAAAAAACTCGGCTACCAGCAGGCTCAATGCCTGGCTGGCGGGCTGAAATCC
>JAZKGR010000202.1:0-6893 GCA_040385775.1 Pseudomonadota bacterium | reverse complement strand
GGCCAAAAAACTCGGCTACCAGCAGGCTCAATGCCTGGCTGGCGGGCTGAAATCCTGGAAAGAGGCTAACCTGCCTCTTGAAAAGGCCTGATTCGCGGGCTGAGCCCTTGAACCGACCCCCCGGAGATTGATCGATGCAAACCGTCAAGATATACCTGACCGCCAGTTGCCCCTATTGCATTCATGCCAAACAACTTCTCAAGCAGCGCGGGGTCGAGGCGATCGAGGAAATCCGCGTGGACATGCAGCCGGCCGAGCGCCAGAAGATGATGGAGATCACCGGCCGGCGCACCGTACCCCAGATTTTCATCGGCGACACCCACGTGGGTGGCTGCGACGACCTGGTGGCGCTGGATGGCCAGGGCGGCCTGCTGCCGCTGCTCAATGGCTGACCCTGGCGCCCCCAGGGACACCTGAGATAATGCGCCGTGCCTGCTGCCCGAGCCGCAGGCTTTATTTTTTCAAAAGCAATCCGAAAGATTCACCATGGCCGAAGCCAACCTTGACCCCGTGTTCCAGATCCAGCGCGTTTACCTGAAAGACATCTCGCTGGAGCAGCCCAATTCGCCAGAAATTCTGCTGAACCAGGAGCAGCCTGCCATTGACATCCAGCTCGGCGTGGACGCCCAGCCGATCACCGACGGCCTCTACGAAGTCAGCGTGACGGCGACCGTGCACACCAAGATCGAGGACAAGACCGTGTTCATGGTCGAGGCCAAGCAGGCCGGTATTTTTGAAATCCGCAACATGCCGCCCGAGCAGCTCAACGCGGTGCTGGGCATCGCCTGCCCGCAGATCGTCTACCCCTATTTGCGCGGCAATGTGGCCGACGTGATCCAGCGCGGCGGCTTCCCGCCCGTCAACCTGGCCGAGATCAATTTCCAGGCCATGTTCGAGCAGCAGCAGGCCGCCGCTGCATCGGCAGCGCAGGAAGCACCGCAAATCATCGTCTGAGTCCGGCTTCCCGCCGTTCTTGCCCGCCATGAAAATTGCCGTCCTCGGCGCCGGTGCCTGGGGTACCGCTTTGGCCATCAGCGCCGCACGGGCGACGGCTTCCCCTTCGACCTCAGCGCTGCGGCACCAGGTCAGCCTGTGGGCGCGCGATCCGGCGCAACTGGCCGACATGCAGGCGCAGCGGGTCAATGCCCGCTACCTGCCGGGCCTGGCGTTGCCACCCTCCTTACGGTTGACGGGGGGCTCTGGAGACTCTTTCGATGCGCTGCTGGCTGGCCAGGACCTAATCGTCATCGCCACGCCGATTGCCGGGTTGCGCGACATGTTGCTGTGCCTGCAGCACGTCGGCGTTCCCGTCGCCTGGCTGTGCAAGGGGTTTGAAGCACCGGTCGCCGGCACCACCCCGGATTCCAAGCCTTTTGGGCTGTTGGCCCATGAAATACGGGGGCAGGCAGCTATCAATTTGAGAGCGGGTGCACTCAGTGGTCCGAGTTTTGCGCAGGAAGTCGCGCGCGGCCAGCCGACCGCGCTGGTCGCCGCCAGCGAGCATGCTGAAGTGCGCGACGCACTTGTCGCGGCTTTCCACGGCCCCGCCTTGCGTGTCTACGCCAACGACGACATCGTCGGCGTCGAGGTCGGCGGCGCGGTCAAGAATGTGCTGGCGATTGCCACCGGCCTGTGCGACGGCCTGAACCTGGGGCTCAACGCCCGCGCCGCGCTGATCACGCGCGGCCTGACCGAGATGACGCGGCTGGGCCTGGCGCTCGGTGCGCGCTTTGAGACCTTCACCGGCCTGTCGGGCCTGGGCGACCTGGTGCTGACGGCCACCGGCGACCTCAGCCGCAATCGCAAGGTCGGCCTGTTGCTGGCGCAGGGCCAGTCGCTGGCGCAGGCGGTGCAGTCGCTGGGCCATGTGGCCGAAGGTGTGTACTGCGCCCGCACGGTGGTGCAGCGCGCCCAGGGCCTGGGCGTGGAGATGCCGATCTCCGAAGCCGTCGTGGCCCTGCTGGACGGGCAAATCCAGCCGGCCGAGGCGGTGGCGGCGCTGATGGGGCGGGACCCGGCAGCCGAGTTGCGGTAGCCATCGCCGGACTCTTGGCGCTCGCCGGTGAGGCTCCGGTCAGGGCATGATTCTGCTATGAATTCAATAGCTGCTTAGTCCCGCCGGTCGTGGGCAGAACGCTTAAAACATCTTCAAAAAAACTAAAGCTTCGGTGCCTTCACCGCCCGCTGCCAGGTCGCCAGGCTGACCTGCTTGCCGCGCGCCACGTTCAGCGTGCCGGGCGGCGTGCTTTTGGTGATGGTCGAGCCGGCGCCCACCGTGCCGCCCGCGCCTATGGTCACTGGCGCCACCAGCACACAGTTGCTGCCGATGTGCACATCGGCCTCGATCACGGTGCGGTGTTTGTTGGCGCCGTCGTAGTTGGCGGTGATGCTGCCGGCGCCGTAGTTGACGCGTTCGCCCAGGGCGGCGTCACCGACGTAGGCCAGGTGGTTGGCCTTGGCGCCTCGGGCGAGGCTGGCGTTCTTGACTTCGACAAAATTGCCGATGTGCACTTCGGCGCCGAGTTGCGCGCCGGGCCGCAGCCGGGCAAACGGGCCGACCAGCGCGCCCTCACCGACCTGAACGCCCAGCTTTTCACCGTCGATGTGGGTAAAGGGATGGATCACCGCGCCGGCGGCGATGCTGGCGTTGGCGATCATGCAGTTGGCGCCTATGCGCACGCCTTCGCCCAGCGTCACCGACCCGTCAAACACGCAGTTGACGTCGATCTCGACGTCTTGCGCGCAGTCCAGCGTCCCGCGCACATCGAGCCGTGCCGGGTCGGCCAGGCGCACGCCCTGCTCCATCAGCGCGGTCGCAACCCGCAACTGATAGACCCGTTCCAGTTCGGCCAGCTGCACCGGGCTGTTGACGCCCGCCACCTGGGCCGCGTCGGTGATCTGGTGCGCCACCACGGCCACCCCGTCGGCCACGGCGAACTTCACGATGTCGGTCAGGTAGTACTCGTTCTGGGCGTTTTTGTTGTCCAGCCGGGCCAGCCAGGCGCGCAGCAGGCGGGTCGGCACCGCCATGATGCCGCTGTAGATTTCGGCAATGGCACGTTCTGCCTCGCTGGCGTCCTTGTGTTCGACGATGGCGCGCACCTGGGCCGACGGTTCCTTGCCGGCACGGACGATGCGCCCGTAACCCGTGGGGTCGGCCATGCTCAGCGTGAGCAGCGCCAGGCGCTGGCCGTCGCATTGCGCCAGCAGGGCTTGCAGGGTGTCCGCCTGCGTCAAGGGCACATCGCCTGACAGCACCAGCGTGATGCCGTCGTCGCCCAGCAAGGGAATGGCCTGCTGCACCGCATGGCCGGTGCCGAGTTGGGGCTCCTGGCGCGCGAACTGGATGCCCAGCCCGGTGAGAACTTCGCGGCTGATGGCCGACTCCACCTCTGCAGCGCCATGGCCGGTGATCACCACCGCCTGGCGGGCCGATAACCGCGCTGCACAGTCGATCACATGGGCCAGCAAGGCACGACCGCCCAAACGGTGTAACACTTTGGGCAGACGGCTTTTCATCCGGGTGCCCTTGCCTGCTGCCATGATGACGACATCAACTGGAGTTGCCATGAAGTTTCCTGTACCTTGTTTGTGGGACGCGCGCGCGGCGCAATCGGGGAGCTTGCTGCGGATTATCCGTCTTGCCGGGGTGCTGGGACTGGCGGGTGTGCTGGCAGCTTGCAGCGTGGTCAAACTCGCCTACAACCAGGCGCCCGAACTGGCCTACCTGCAGCTCGACGGTTATTTCGATTTCAACGATGTGCAGACCGGCCGGGTCAAGGATGAGCTGGTGAAGGTCCAGCGCTGGCACCGCAGCACCCAGTTGCCGGCCTACAGCGAGTTCCTGAAGAAATGGCAGGCTCTGCTGCCCGGCGAACTCGACGAAGCGAAGGTCTGCAGTGCTGTCGCGGAAGTGCGAAGCAGCCTGCTGAGCATCTCTGCCCGGTCCGAGCCGATGGTTGCCGAGCTTGCGCCCACGCTGGACCCGCAGCAACTCAACTACCTGCAGCGTAAATTCAGCAAACTGAATCGCGACTACCAGCGCGATTTCATGGCCGGCACGCCGGCCGAACGGCTGGAAAAACGCCTCGACAAGGCGCTCAGCCGCGCGGAAATGTTGTACGGAACGCTGGACGAAAAGCAGCTCGCGGTCTTGCGCAAGCAGATGGAGCAATCTGCTTTTGATGCCGGCATCGCGCTGGCCGAGCATCGCCGCCGGCAGCAGGATGCGCTGCAGACACTGGCGCCGCTGATCAATGGTGCTGCGACGCCTGCGCAGGCGGCTCCGGCCGTCAGGGCCTATTTCGAACGCTCGATGAACTCGCCGAATCCGGCCTACCGCGCTTACCAGGACCGGTTCACCCGCGACAACTGCAAGACCCTGGCATTGCTGCACAACAGCACCACCCCGGCGCAACGCGCCAAAGCTGTCGAGACATTGGGGAACTACGCCCGCGACTTCACGATTCTGGCGTCTCAGGATGATGGCGCCGGGCGAAAGGTGTCGGGGGCGGACCCCAGCCAGTTACTGGCCCTTGGCTTCTGAATAGGAGCGGCCGTCTTCCCAGGCCGCAATGAGTTCACATGCTCTGCGTCGGGCCGGTAACGATGCTCCGGCTGTGTCCGGTCCCGCTGCTGTCCTGACCCAGCTGCCGGCCACGTGAGGGCTGGAATTCGCCCGAACCACTGCTTTGCTGTTGTTGCTGGTTCACGCGGCGCTGGGGCTGCTGCTGCAGCGGGCTGGACCGGTAAAGTATTTTGCTGTTCATCGTCACGGCTTTCTGCGCATCAATCGCGTCCTCGACGCGGGATGTCCAGCTTAGAAAGCCGATATCGCCCGCGCTGTCGTCTGGTGCAGCACGGCAACGTCAGCGCAGGCCTACAACAAAGGTACGCGCCGCAAGGGCAGGTCGTAATAGTCCGCCAGGCGGTGCAAGGCCCGGGGATTGAGCAGATGCAGCCGGCCATCGCGCAGCTCGTGCAGTCCCAGCTGCGCCAGCTTGCGGAGGGTCTTGTTGGTGTGCACCAGCGACAGGCCCAGCGCGTCGGCGATGTGCTGCTGGTTGATCGGAAATTCGATCGAATTGTCGGTCGCCAGTCCGAGGCGTTCGACGCGGCGGTACAGATGGATCAGCAGCATGGCCACACGTTCTGCGGCGGTGCGCCGTCCGTTGGTGAGCAGGTTTTCGTCGACCATGCCCTCCTCGCGCGCCGACAGCCAGGTCACGTCATAACCCAGGCTCGGAAACTGCCGGAACAGGTCCCACAAACCATCGCGCGGAAAGACACACAGCGCAGCATCGGTCAGCGCTTCGACGCCGTGGCTGGCACCGTCGGCGAACTCCTGCTGCAGGCCGATCAGGTCGCCGGGCAGCAGGAAATTGAGGATTTGCCGCCGCCCGTCGCTGAGTGTCTTGTAGCGAAAGGCCCAGCCGGCATACAGCGTGAACAGCTTGCCGTTGGGATTTTGTTCGGAAATGATGGACGTGCCCGCAGCGGCAAGGGCCACACCGCTGCGAAATTCCTGGATGAAGCCTAATTCCTGCGGCGTGACGGCGTTGAAAGCGTTCAGGCCGCGCAGGCGGCAATCCTTGCACTGTTTCGGACAGGGGCCGGCGCTGGAAGGAGGGGTGATGACCACGCGGAATTCTAGTACTGAACCGCTGTGTCTTTTGACATTGTCGCGTGCCGGGCCGCTGGCTACATTACACGCCACCTATGGACCAAGCCTTGCAATTACACGAGGTGCTCTATGTCAGCACCCTCTCACCCGACGCACCCGTCAAAGTTATTTCCCAGATAGCGGCAAAAGCCCGTATCGCCAACCAGGAGGCCGGCATCACCGGCTTGCTGGTCTTCGACGGCATGCGTTTTTGCCAGCAGATCGAAGGGCCGCGAAAACCGGTTCTGGCATTGATCGAACGCATCCAGCAGGACCCGCGTCATGTCAATGTGGAAATACTTCACCATGCACCGCTGGAGGAGCGCCGCTTTCGGCGCTTCAGTCTCGGTTATGCCGCCACGGACGATGCCGATGTTTTGGCGCGCATAGAGAACGCCGGCCCGGAGCAGGCCATGGCGCAATTTCTGGCCTTGCTGCCCAGCATTGACCTGGACAGCTGAAGCCGGCTGCGGCCAAATCCGCGCAAAAGGGTGAGGGATCCGCGCGAGCCCGATGAGTGGGATCAGGCTTGCAGCGCAGCCCACATTTCCTTGTCGCGCTCGGCCGTCCAGATGAGCGGCGAGTTGTTTTGCGACCGGCGAGGGGCCCCGCTTGCGGGGATCGACGCGCAAAACAATGAGGGAAATCCGCGAGGCCGATCAGTGAGATCAGGCTTGCAGCGCCGCCCACATTTCCTTGTCACGTTCCGCCGTCCAGATGCGCGGATTCTTGATCCCGCTGGCTTCGTCATAGGCGCGGCTCACGTCAAACGGCAGGCAGTGTTCGTAAATGAAGACCTCGCCGAAAATCGGGTCCATGCTTTTGCGGGTGTGCGCCATCGCACCTTTCAGGTCCATTTTGGCGGCGGCTGCTTCCTTGCCGCAGCGGTACAGCGTCTCGACCCACTGCACGGTGTAGTCGATGGCCTTGTTGACATCTGCAGCGCCTTTCATGGCTTCACCGCGGCCCGGCACAATCGCTTCGGCCCCGAGTGCGCGCAGCGCTTCGAGCGTGGCCGGCCATTCCTCGAGCTGGGCATCACCGGTGTAAACGCCGGCCTTGTATTCGACCAGGTCGCCCGAGAACAGCACTTTTTCTTCTTCCACCCAGGCAATCGTGTCGCCGCGGGTGTGGCCGGGGCCGGGGTGCCAGATCTGGACGCGCACGCCGCCTAGGTCGATCACCAGCTTGCCGGGCACCTCGCCCTTGACCGGGTTGCCGCCGGCGATCA
>JAZKGR010000201.1:0-32205 GCA_040385775.1 Pseudomonadota bacterium | reverse complement strand
GATCGGGCGCACGATCAGCCAGCTCAGCATCAGGTTGAGCGCGATGAAGACCACAGCGAACACGCCCGCCAGCGAGGCCATGAATGTCTTGAAGGCCCGGTCGGCGTTTCGGATGGGGATTTCCATCGGTACGGTCACCACCTGCGCACCGATGATTTCGTTGTGTTTCCAGCCGAAGCCGTTGGCCTCGCCGTAAATCTTGATCATGCTGGCCGGCGCGGCGGCAGGCACGCTGTGGCACTGCAGGCAGGCGGCATTGGTGATCTGGATCGGCTTGGCGATGTAGAGGATGCGGCCTGTGCCGCCGTTGCGCTCGGACACGAGTTCTGTGGATTCGCTGTTGTGCCGGAACTGCTGAACGATATCGGCTTCCCAGTCGGTGGCGCGGTCGCGCGGGTTGGTGGGGTTGAGCGTGGCTTCCTTGTAGCCGTAGTCGCGGTATTTTTGCTGGATGTGGTTCAGCGTTTCGGTGGCGGCGTAGGCCGGCACGGTTTGCGGCAGAAATACTTCCCCGAGCTGTTTGTCGAGGTGTGGCTTGACCTGGTCCACGGTGTAGCTGCGAACCGCCAGCGCGGTGTCCATCATCAGGCGGGCATTGCGCAAGACCTCTTCACGGGCATTGTCCTGAAGCAATTGCCGTGAAACAAGGCCAACCGCTGCAAAGCCCGCCAGAAAGACGACGATCAGCACCAGATTGAATTTAAGCCGCAGTCCCATGGTGGTCCCATTAAAAACGTCTTGTTACTATTTTAGGCTTACACCCTGTGCCGCCTGTCATCTGGGCGCCTCCTGCTGTCAGGTCAAAAGGCCGTTTCGGCGAGCAGTGATAATCCCCGGATGTCTTCTTCTCCCAAAGTCCTGTTCGGTTTTCATGCTGTCGGCGTGCGCATCAAAACCGCACCCCAATCCGTGTTCGAGGTGTTTTTCGACGCATCACGCCGCGATGCACGCATGCGCCAATTTGTGGACCGGACCAAAGAGGCCGGCATCCGCCTGATCGAATCCGACGGCTTGCGCCTGGCCAAGATGTGCGGTAGCCACGGCCACCAGGGCGTGGTCGCGCGCGTCGATTCGCTGGCGCAGGTCAAGTCGCTGGACGAGTTGCTCGAGCAACTGGAAGCCGGGTCGGGCGAGCCGCCGCTGTTGCTGGTGCTGGACGGCGTCACCGATCCGCACAACCTCGGCGCCTGCCTGCGCGTGGCCGATGGCGCCGGCGCCCATGCGGTGATCGCGCCCAAGGACCATGCGGCTGGCATCAACGCGACGGTCGCCAAGGTGGCCAGCGGCGCGGCCGAAACCATGCCTTATTTCATGGTGACCAACCTGGCGCGCACGCTGGGTGAACTCAAGGAGCGCAACATCTGGTGCATAGGCACCAGCGACGACGCGCCGAAAACGATTTACGACGTCAAGCTGACCGGTCCGGTGGCGCTGGTGCTGGGCGCGGAAGGTGAGGGCATGCGCCAGCTCACGCGCAAAACCTGCGACGAGCTGGTCAGCATTCCGATGCGCGGCGCGGTCGAAAGCCTGAACGTCTCGGTCGCCAGCGGCGTCTGCCTTTACGAAGCCTTGCGGCAGCGCAGCGGCTGAACCGGTAGCTGCTCCCGATCAGTCGGCCTTGAAGCCGGTGGCCGCGACGGCCTTGCCCCAGGTCACGGTGTCGGCGCGGATGATGCGCGCGAACTCGTCGCCGCTGGTGCCGGTCACGCGGAAACCGGCATCTTCCATTTTCTGTTTGCCTTCGGGCGAGCGCACTGCTTTTTGAATGTCGGCGCTCAGGCGGGCAACGATGTCGGCCGGCGTTTTGGCCGGTGCCACGATGCCGAACCAGGAGCTGAACTCGAGGCTGCTGAAACCCTGCTCCTTGATGGTGGGGACGTCAGGCAGCAGGCCGGCGCGCACCGGCCCGGTCGTGCCCAGCGCCGCCAGCTTGCCGGCCTTGACCTGGGGCGCGGCCAGCCCGACGCTGGCAAACACGCCCTGCACATCACCGCTGAAGAGGCCGCCCAACGCGTCGCCTGTGCTTTTGTAGTGGACCGGTTCCGGCTTGATGCCGATCGCCTCGCCGAACATGAAGGCGCCGAAATGCCCCGGCGTGCCCGCACCGAAGGTGGCCATGAACAGGCCTTTTTGCTGTTTGGTCCAGTCCACAAACTCCTTGACGGTTTTGGCAGGCACTTTTTGCGGGTTCACCAGCAGCGCAAAGTCCGCGCTGACGACCTGGCTGACCGGGATGAAGTCTTTGGCGGGGTCGTAGGGCAGCTTGTTGTAGCTGCTGGGCGCAATGCTGAGCTGGCCGGTCTCGCCCAGCATCAGCGTGTAGCCGTCAGGTGTGGCACGCGCGGCCTCCGACGCGGCGATCAGGCCGCCCGCGCCGGGTTTGTTGTCGACGATCACGCCCATGCCGCCCCAGTTTTCCGACAGCTTTTGCGCCAGCAGGCGCGCCACGATGTCGGGTCCGGTGCCGGCAGGGAAGCCGACGATGATGCGCACCGGTTTGGACGGGTAGTTCGCCTGCGCCTGGGCGGCTGCCCAGGGCAGCAGTCCGGCGGCGAGCAGACCAACGGTGAGGGCGCGACGCGCTTTGGACTGGTGCGGGGTTTTCATGGTGTGTCTCCTGGGTGGAAAAATAAAAAGGCGAAAAACGGGTGGGTTCAGGCCAGCTCGTAGAACTGCATCACCACGCGGTCCGGGTGGCGGGCGCCGCTGCCGGCGAACATGCGTTCGGCGATCCAGGCGAGCGCCGGGGAAGCGGTTTCAAAGCTGGGCGAGCAGCGGAAGTAGATCTGCGCCGGATCGACCGGTTCGCCACGCACCAGCCTGGCCATCAGGTCGGCGGGGCCGGAGCGGATGGCGCGGTTCTGCACGTAAATCATGTCGCCGCCGTCGGTCTCCATCACATAACGCGCATCGAGTTCGGCGAGCCTGTCGCTGACCAGCAACTGGAAATCGGCGCCGCCCGGCAACACGCGGGCAGTCCAGCCATGGCCCGTGGCCTCGCCGCCAAGGATGGGAATCAGCCGGCGCAGGCCGCGCACGGTCTGGCCGACCTCCTGCGGTTTGCCGACCTGGACGGAAACATCGGCAAAGTGGACAAGCTGAGGGACGGACAGGGGCGAAGCCGGTGCATTCATGTCGTTTAGCGTAATCCCCGAGAGCCGGACAGGCTGTCATCCGCGAAGATGACAGCCTTTGCACGCCCCCGCGTGTCCTCAGGAAGAACAATGAGAAAGTGGAACCTCAGCCAGGCATCGGGGCCAGACACCGGCCAGGCGCTGGCCGGCATGATCACGCGGCTGGGCCTGCCGCATTTCGACAAGGAACTGCTCGACGGGCTGTACCCGCTGTTTCCCGCCGGTTCCTGGTCGGTGTACCGCACCGGCCCGCATTGCGAGCCCGCGATCTTCATGTCGGCCAGCCACGGCATTCCCGACACCACGCGCGACTGCTGGCGCGCCTACCTGTCCGGCCCCTACCTCAGCGATCGCTCGCTGGTGCGTGAGCAGGCCGGCCCGGCGCGGGAGTCGACGCTGCTGTGCCACATCAGCGCGCAGGAAGTGGCGGCAGAACACCGGGCCCGCGTGTATGACGCACACGGTGTGGCCGAGCGGGTGTCCATCGTGCGCCAGCAGGCCGATGACACGGTGTTCGCGATCAATTTTTACCGGCATGTACACCAGCGCGCCTTCAGTGACGGTCAGGTGACGGCGCTCGAAGGCCTGGCACCCGCGCTGCTGGCGCTGACCCAGAAACACCTGGCGCTGGCGCAGTTGCCGCCGTCCGGGCCGGCGGTCGCATCAGGCTCGCTGCATTCCATGGCGCAGCGGCTCAAGCGGATCAACGGGCAACTGACGGCGCGCGAGCTCGATGTTTGCGCGCGCCTGCTGCAGGGCATGACGCAGGAAGGCGTGGCCGCGGACCTGGGCTTGAGCCTGCCCACGGTCAGGACCTACCGCAACCGCGCGTTTGCGCGCCTGGGCATCCACTTCCGCAATGAGTTGTTTGCCCTGGTTCTGCAGGCGCCGCAGCTGCATTAAGGCCTGAACCGGCCTAGAGCAGGTAGCCACCCACCCGCTGCAGCAGCGATTCCGCTTCGGCATAACGCCCCAGGCCCTGCAGCACACGGGCCAGGGCCAGGTCACTGCGGACAATCAGGTCGGTGCTGATGAGAATGTTTTCAGCCGGGCTCAGGCCGGCGGTTGCCTGCGCCATGCGGCGGTATTGCTCGGCTTTGGCGGGCAGGCCACCATTGGCATAGAGCAATGCCAGTTGCGTGAGGCCTTGCGCTTTTTCCATGCCCGCTTTTGTGTCCAGCTGCGCTTGCAGGCTGCTGGTCATGGCGTCCATCTGCTCCTGAGCGGCGGCATCGGCAAGTTGGGCCACGCTGCGCAGCCATATCGCGCGTTCCGGCAAATTGGGATTTTTCCCGGCTTGGGTCAGGGCCGCATCAAGGCTTTGCTTGGCCTTGTCGCTTTGCCCCAATTGCTGCTTGATTTGATGGTCAATCGCATACAGGCGCACTTGCGACCAGGCATCAGGTGCCTGTTTGATCAAGCCCTCGATTTGAGCCGCACTGGCCTGGGCTTTCGACCACATGCCGGCTTTGATACGCGCACTTGCTTCATTGGCAAAAACTTCTGCCATGGAAACTGCCAGATCACCCAGGGCTGCGTTGGGTTGGCCCGGACCTGTCACGGATTTCAGCGCATCGGCTGCCAGCGACAGAAAGTCTCTGGGTATTGCCGGCGCAATCTGCCCGCCCTGGCTCAAGATAGCGGCAACGCTGCCCAGCAGTTGCGTGCGCTCGGCGGCATTGTCAAGCGCCATGATTTTGGCTTTCAGCTCGTCACTGATCACACGTGCCGGGCCAATTTCACGCCGCTGTATAGCCCATGCGCGGGCTTTGATGTCTGCGCTTCTGAGGGCAGCAGCACCTTCCGGCTCCGACGCCGAATTGCTGGCGGCCAGCGCTGCCTTCAGAACCTCCCTGGCGCGCGCGGACTGGCCGATTTCGGCCAGCACCTTGGCAAACTCGGCCGTCAAGACCTGCTTGGTCTGTTTGGGCACCGCGACGCCGCCGCCGCGTCCTCCTGCACCTGCACCTGCAGCAGTGGCACTGCCGGCGGAGCTGGAAGCCGTACCGCCACCGGAAAATGAGATGCCGCTGGCCGGCGTGTTGCCACCCCCAGCCGGCCCACCTGATGCGGCAGCGCCCGCAGCCGTCCTGCCGCCAGAGTCAACCGAGCTCGCCGGGTTGTCGATGGCGTTGTCAATGGCATCGTTGGCTGCCTGACTGGCAGCGCTGCCAGCCTTGCCGCCCACAGCGCCGCCATCCATTGCCCGGTCGGCCGTGGTGTTGCCCACGGATTTTGCCAGCGTCTTCGAGGCTGCCAGGGCTTGTTCAAGCGTCAGCTGTTTGCCCCCTGTCTGTTTGCCGGTAGCGGCCTGAATCAAAGGGTCGTCGAGGTCCGGATCCCCTGTTCCGCCAGCAGCAGCACCGGGCGAGGCACCTGTTGCGCTGTCCGCGTCAGCGCCGGTCGCCTGGGCGGTCTTTTCAAGGCTGTCGGCGCTCATGACCTTGGGCTCACCGTTGTCTTTGGTGCTTGCCGATTTGCTCCAGGGAAGGCCATCTGGCGACAAACCTTTACCGCCGACAAAAGCAGCCGCCAGCAAAGCCAGCACGCCGACCACTTTCACCATGCCGGACAAGCCTTTTTTTCCCTTGATGCCGTATTCTTTTTCCAGCTCTTCGCGAACCTTGGCGCGCATAGCGGCTTCCATCATCTCGCGCGAACGCTTGTCGCTGTCCTTGGCGGACTTGGCCTGCTGGTATTCGATCTTTCCGCGCTCTTGCTCCATCATCTTGCGCCGGAGCAGAAATTCGTCAGTGACCTTGTCCACGAAAATGCCGCAAGCCGGGCACTGGCGATTTTCTGGAAGGACCACTCGTTTCTGGCAGGCGGGGCAAGAGAAGGTGCCGTCGTAGCTGCCCGCCATCGCGGTCTGGATCGTCAGCAGCGGCGTGATGGTGACCAGCAGGCCGGCTTTGCTGAATTGCGCTTGCGCCACATCCGCTTTTTCGCGGGTCACGCCGGCGCCAATTTTGGCTTGCGGTGAGCTGCGCAAAACCTGTATGAGGCGATCAACCTTGTCTGAAGCAATGCCTGCCACATCACGCGCCAGGTGTTCAATTTCCTCCAGGCTCGCCCCCGGAGGCACATTGATGACCACATCAAAAAGCGGTGTGTCCGATTCGATGGCGCCAGCTGTGGGTTCAGACATTCAAGCTCCCGTTTAATTAAGCCAAAGTTATTGTATCTATATGTATCTAATTCTTTGCCGCGGAAAATGTAAGTGCATCCAGCATTTCCTGCCGAGGCAAGGCGACGTTTTCCAGAAGCCAGGACTGCCTCCCGGATGTCCGGCCCGAACCCTCAAACCCAGCCGAACCAGCCCAGCGAGGCACCCGCACCAAGCAGCCACAACATATGCAGCCGGGTGCGCCACACCACGACGGCTGTTAAACCGGCGAGCAGGCCCACCGGCCAGTCTTTCAGGCCGGTGACGCTGGCGCTGGCGAGCACCCAGCCGGTGGCGACCAGCAGTGCAATCACGACGGGGGCCATGCCCTGTTTGAAAGCGCGCACCCAGCGCAGGTTGCGATTGCGGTGTCCCCAGCTGGCAGCCAGGTAGGTCAGGGTGGTGCTGGGCAGCATGATGCCCAGCATGGTGACAAACACGCCAAACAGCCCCATCAGGGGTCCACCCGCATTCAGGCCCACATGCCAGCCCATCAGCGCGACAAACAACACGTTGGGACCGGGAGCGGCCTGCGCAATTGCCACCGAAGCGTTGAATTGCGGGTCGGTCAGCCAGTGCTGGCGGTCCACCAGATAGCGGTGCATGTCGGGGGCGGTGGTGATGGCCCCGCCTACCGACAGCAGCGACAGGATCATGAAATGGCCGAACAGCGCCAGCCAGTCGCTCCATGACAGGTTGAGCGTCATCGGTCCAGCTTCCTGTAGGTCAGGGTGCAGGCGGTCACGCCCAGCCCAAGCAGCACGTACACCAGCGGCAAGCGCAGCAGCGCGATGCCGCTGAAACACAGCACGGCCAGCGCGATGCACATCGGCAGACCCAGCGGGTGCTTCTTCAGGGCGCTCATCAGCTTCAGGCCGGTGGCGGCAATCAGTCCGGCGGCGACCGCGCCCATGCCGCGCAGCGCGCCGGCCACGCCAGGATAGTGGGCGAGCTGTGCATACACCAGCGCCAGCAACAGCACCACCAGCAGCGGCACGGTCAGCATGCCGGCCAGCGCCGCCATGGCGCCGCGCAAGCCGAAATAGCGGTGGCCAATCATCAGCGACAGGTTGACCACATTGGGCCCGGGCATGATCTGGGCGACGGCCCATTCCTCGACAAATTCCTCGCGCGTCATCCAGCGTTTTTTCTCGACCAGTTCACGCTGCACCACGGCCAGCACGCCGCCGAAACCCTGCAGCGCCAGCAGCGTGAAGGAGACAAACAGGTCAGTCAGGGATTTCGGCTGGGGGCGTGCGTCTTCGTCGTCGGCAGGCAGGGCGGTCATGGCCTGATTATCACCGCGCTGCGAGTCGCCAGCCATAAACCGGACGCTATCAAAAAGATAGCTGCTGCTGACCATGGGGAGAGGGCTTCACCCAGAAAAAGTGCGCCTAGCAGGGCCGCCGTCAGCGGATTGAGCGCCAGAAAAACCGTGACCCGCGTCGGCGACTCGTGTTTGAGAGCGTAGAGCCACCAGAAGTAGCCGATCCCGCTGGAGACACCGATCATGGCGACCACGGTCCAGCTCTGCAGGCCCAGCGCCATGACCCGGCCCGGCCAGTTTTCGCTCAAGGCCAGCAAGCCCAGAAGCAGCACCGAGACCAGCATGGCAAAGGTCGACACCGCCAGCGTGGGGTAGCGGCGCAGGTAGGGGCGGTAGAGCACGCTGCACAGGGCGCCGACACAGGCGCTGGCCAGCACCGCCGCCTCGCCCCACCAGGGGCCGGGATGCGGCGCCTGCAGCTTGGGCCACAGGGACAGCGCCACACCCGCCATGGAGAGCAGCACACCGGCCAGCAGCGCCGGTGAAATACGCTCCCGCCCGAGCGCGCCGGACAACAGCAGTGTGAGCAGCGGAAACAGGCTGAAAATCAGCGCGGCCTGGCCCGCGCCCAGGTGCTGCAAGCCGTAATTGAGCAGGGCAATCAGAACGGCGAACTGGCCGGCGCCCAGGGTCGCCATCGCCAGCCAGTCCGGCCATGCTACTGATTTAATAGCTGCCAGCCCCCGTCCCTTGTGGGTTGGAGCCCTAAAATCCTTCAGAAAAAACGGCAGGAGACAGGCAAACCCGATCGCGTAGCGCAGCAGGGCCAGCGTCAGCGGCGGGACCTCGGTCACGACAAAACGTGAGGCCACGATGGCCGCGCCGACCTGCACGCCGGTCGCTGCAGCCGCGAGCAACGCGAGATTGATCCTCACCAGAGCGACCGCATCACAGCCTCAGCGCCCAGGTTTCGCCGACCAGCTCCTGGCCGAAGCCGGTGTAGGGCTCGCTCTTGATCAGCTTGAAGCCGCGTCTGGCGTAGATGTCCCGTGCGCTGCCCAGGCAGCTGTTGGTCCAGAGCACCATTTTTTTGTAGCCCTTGCTGCGTGCAAAGGCGATGCACTCGTCGGTCAGCAGCGCGCCCAGGCCCCGGCCGCGTGCCTGCGGCGTCAGGATCAGCATGCGCAACTGGGCCACGGTGGGGGATTTGCGCACCACGAACACCGAACCCAAGCGCTGCCCGTCCTGCTCGGCGATCCAGCAGCGTTCCCATGCCGGCTGATGCTTGCGCAGGTAGTCGGCGACGATGTCAGCCACCAGCGCTTCGAACTCGCTGTTCCAGCCATATTCACGGGCGTAAATTTCACCGTGTTGCTGCACCACCCAGCCCATGTCGCCGGGCTGCGGATCACGCAACAGCACACTGGGGGAGGCTGCGCTCGCAGCGGCCGGGGCTAGCAGGCGCTGCACCGTGGCCAGTGCGTCTGTCAGGGCCTGCTGCGCTGGAGCGGGCAGCGGCGCGAGCAGTTCAGCGGCTTCGTCGCGCGAGCGTTGCTGCAGCGGCGCAAACACCTGGTGGCCGGCATCGGTCAGGCGCAGCAGGCTTTGCCGGGCGTCGGCCGGTGAGACGGCGCGTTCCATCCAGCCTTTGGCCTCAAAACGGCGCAGGATGCGGCTCAGGTAACCGGCATCAAGCGCCAGCTCACGTCCCAGTTCGGTCGCCGTCGGCTGGTCGCGGTGCGCCAGTTCATAAAGTACCCGCACCTCGGTCAGTGAAAACTCGCTGCCCAGGTAAGGGGCCAGCACACCGATTCGCTGGGTGTAGAAGCGGTTGAAGCTGCGCACGGCCTTGACATGCGCGGGGGAGACGGGAGGAGATGCAGCAGCCTTCATGGCTACGATCATCCCGAATTTAATTGACTAAGTCAAATAATTTGATGCTCAAGTGTCGTTTGCATCGCCACGGCTGATCAGGGTCCGCAGAATCTTTTTCAATGCCGTGACATCGCGCTCGCTAAAGCCTTCGAGCAGCGCGTCTTCGTGCACTTTGGCTTGTGCCAGCAAGGCCGCCACGGTGTCACGCCCTTGTTTTGTTTCGAACACCAGCGTGCGTCGCGCATCGGCCGGATCGGCTCCGCGGCGGACCCAGCCGGCTTTTTCCATGCGCTGCACCAGCTTGGTCAGGGTTGGTTGCTGCGCCAGGATCTCGCGCGCGAGCTCACCGATGGTCAGGCCGTCGCCGTCCGACAGCGTGGCCAGCAGGCGCCATTCGAGCGAGCCGAGACCGGCCGCCTGCACCTGGGCGTGAAATTCGCGATAGACCGTGTGGCTGGCGCGCGCCAGCAGGTAGGACAGGTAACCGTCGATGAACCTGTCGGGCGGGGCGGGGCAGTCCGGTGCGGGTTTGCGGCTCACGGCAGACCTTTGATGGAGATGGATGGGCTTGCGGATTACATGAATATTCATATATTATCGGCAGATGAACGCCGCCTTGCAAGCCATTGCGCAGATTGCCTCACCCCTGGACAGCCGGGCGTTGCGCACGGCGCTGGGCCAGTTTGCCACCGGCATCACCGTCGTCACTACGCGTGCGGCCGACGGGTCTTTTGTCGGGCTGACCGTCAACTCCTTTTCGGCCCTGTCGCTGGAGCCGGCGCTGATTCTCTGGTCGCTGCGCTGCAGTTCGCCCAGCCTGCCGGTGTTTGAAAACGCGGAGCGGTTTGTGGTCAATGTGCTGGCCGAGGCACAGGTTGAAGTTTCCCGGCGCTTTGCCTTGCCGATCGCCGACAAGTTTGATGGCGTGGCGCATGCGGAAAACGCCTGGGGCCAGCCGCTGATACACGGCGCAGCGGCCTGGTTCGAATGCCGCACCGTGTCGCGCCAGGTCGCCGGGGACCATAAGCTGTTCATCGCCGAGGTCGAGCGTTTCACGCTCTCGGAAGCGGCGCCGCTGCTGTTTCATGCAGGCGGCTATTTTGCCCTCGGTTCTCGCCTTTAAAACAAGGAACATTTTCATGCTGCAGGAACGCATCGAAGCCCGCTGGATAGATTGTTTTGCCGAGACCTTTGCGCTGTGTGGCGTGAAAGCCGGCGACACGGCCGCCATCCTGTCCGAGACCCAGTCGCGGCCCGTCAATGTGCAACTGGCTGAACTCGCGCTGGCGCGTCTGGGTGCGCGGGCCTTTCATCTGGTGCTGGCCTCGCCGCAGCAGACCGCACCGGTGCCGGTGCGTTCGACCGGCGCCTCAGACGCCATCGGCCAGTTGGCGCCGGTGGTGCAGGCACTGGCGGCTTGCACCTTCGTGGCCGACCTGACGGTGGAAGGCTTGCTGCACGCGGCCGAGTTGCCGGCCATCCTGCAGGGCGGCGCCCGTGTGCTGATGGTGTCCAACGAACACCCCGAAATCCTCGAGCGCTGTGTGCCCGATCCGGCGCTGGAGCCCAAAGTCAAGGCCGGTATCAAGCTGCTGCGCAATGCCAAAGCCATGCGTGTGACTTCGCAGGCGGGCACCGACCTGGCCATTTCCCTGGCAGGTGCGCAGGCCGGCGGCGGCTGGGGCTACACCGCACGGCCCGGCACCATCTCGCACTGGCCGGGTGGCCTGTGCCTGGCTTTTCCTGCCAAAGGCAGCGTCAACGGCACGCTGGTGCTGGCCGCTGGCGATGTCAACCTGACCTTCAAACGTTATCTTGAACAGCCCGTGGTGCTGACCATTGAAAACGACTTTGTGACCGGTATCGCCGGACAGAACGTCGATGCCGATCTGATGCGCAGCTACTGGGCGGCCTGGGGCGACCGCGAGGCCTATGCCGTCTCGCACGTGGGCTGGGGCATGAACCCGAAAGCGCGCTGGGACGCCATGGCCATGTACGACAAGAAGGATTTCAACGGCACCGAGTTGCGCGCCTTTGCCGGCAACTTCCTGTATTCGACCGGCGCCAACGAAGTGGCGGGCCGCCACACGCTGGGGCATTTCGACCTGCCGCTGCGGGGCTGTACGGTGGCGCTGGACGGCCAAGTGCATGTGGACGCCGGGCAATTGTGCGGCGAGCTGGGCTGATCCATGGGGCTGCCGGCGTTTATCGAGCAGGGTGAGGGCGACACCGCCGTTTTTTTGCTGCACGGTGTGGGCGGCGCCAAGGCGGCCTGGGCGCACAACCAGCCGGTGCTGGCGGCGGCAGCTTATCGAACCGTGGCCTGGGACATGCCGGGCTATGGCGACTCCCCCGCCATTTCGCCGTGCACCAATGCGCTGCTGGCAGATGCGCTGAACACACTGGTGGATCACATCGGCGCCAAACGCAATGTGCTGCTGGGCCACAGCATGGGGAGCATGATTGCACAGGAACTGGCGGCGATACATCCTTCGCGGGTGCATGGCCTGATTCTTCACAGCACCTCGCCCGCCTTTGGCAAGGGCGATGGGGCCTGGCAGCAGCAGTTCCTGCAGAGCCGTTTTGCGCCGCTGGACCAGGGGCTGGGCATGGACGGGTTGGCCGAAAAAATCGTGCCGGGAATGTTTGCGCCTGATGCGGATCCGACCCGGCTGGCGGAAGCTGCTGCGCTCATGGGCCACGTGCCCGCCGGCAGCTACCGCGCTGCGCTCGCAGCCATCGTGTCCTTCAACCGGCTGGCCGAACTCGCCTCCATCCGTGTGCCGACCCTGTGCCTGGCCGGCGAGCTTGACCTCAATGCGCCGCCGGCGGTCGTCGAAAAAATGGCGAGCCGCATTGCCGGCGCTCAGTACATCTGCCTGCCCGGCGTCGGGCACATCGCCAACATCGAACAGCCCGCGTTGTTCAACAGCGCGGTGCTGGCCTTTTTGAAGCACCACTTTCCGACCTGAACCGAGGACCTGCCATGTCTGCCTTACCCGTCTCATCACCACCGGCCGGCCGCTACACGCCACCCTCGATCGCCGGCGACTACAGCGCACTGACGTCCAAACAAGCCGAACTGCTGACAATTGCCGCGCGGCTGGGCCGCGAAAAATTCGCACCGCGCGCGCAGCAAATCGACCGGGACGCGGTGTTTCCCTTCGAGAACTACGCCGACCTGCGCGAGGCCGGCTTGCTCAGCATTTGCGTGCCTGAAGAACACGGCGGCTGGGGCGCCGATTTCGCCACCTATGTGATGACGGCGGCGGAGATCGGCCGCCATTGCGGTGCCACCGCGCTGACCTTGAACATGCATGTGAGTTCGACCATGTGGACCGGCTTCATCGCCGACGACCTCGACATGACGCCTGAGCAGCGCGCCAACCATGAGGCGCACCGCAAGGTCCATTACCAGCGTGTGGTGGCTGAGGGCAAGGTGTACTCGCAGCCCTTCTCGGAAGGCGGCGCGGCGGCGGCGGGCAAGGCGCCCTTCGGCACGCTGGCCAAAAAAGTGGAAGGTGGTTACCTTGTCAACGGCAAGAAGATTTTTGCCTCGCTGGCCGGCGCGGCCGACTACTACGGCATCCTGTGCACGCTGGACAAGCCGGGGGCCACGCAGCGAGATTCGCTTTATCTGGCGGTGGACAAAAACCTCGAAGGCGTCAGCGTCACCGGAGACTGGGATCCGCTGGGCATGCGCGGCACGGTGTCGCGCACGCTGATCTTCAAGGACGTGTTTGTGCCCGAGATCGAGCGCCTGATTCCCGAAGGCCTGTATGCCCAGGCCGCGCTGCGCTGGCCGCACATGTTTGCTACCTTGTCGCCGACCTACATGGGCATCGCCCAGGCGGCCTATGATTTCACCGTGCAGTACCTGCGCGGCGAGGTGCCGGGCACGCCGCCGGTCAAGCGCCGCATGTACCCGACCAAACAGATCGCGGTGGCCGAGATGAAGGTCAGGCTGGAGCAGACACGTGCGATTTTTCTGCAGAACGCCCGCGCCGCCCGCGTCGATCCGTCCAAGGAAATCCGCCTCGGACTGTACGCGGCGCACTACACCATCATGGAAAACGCCAACGAAATTTGCCGCCTCGCCGTGCGCACCTGCGGCGGCCAGTCCATGCTCAAAACCCTGCCGCTGGAGCGCATGTACCGCGACTCGCGCTGCGGCTCGCTGATGCTGCCCTGGACCGCGGAGCTCTGCATCGACCGGCTGGGCCGCGAATGCCTGTACGAGCCAGGCGAGCAGGACGAACAGGCCGTGCTCTAGCGATGGATCTGGCTTCGGTTGTTCAGCGCCACGCGCAGCTTTCACCTGACAAGTTGGCGCTGCACCATGAAGGTTGCGACATCACTTATGCGCAGCTCTGGCGGCGTATCGAAGCGGCGACCGTCGTGCTGCACGCGGCCGGTATCCGCCCGGGCGAGCGGGTTGCCTGGCTGGGGCTGAACCATCCCGATGTGCTGGTGTTGCTGTTTGCGCTGGCGCGCATCGGTGCGATCCTGCTACCGCTGAACTATCGTCTGGCCGCGCCCGAACACGCGGCCATCCTCGCCCATGCGGGCGTGAGCCTGCTGGTGGCCGACCCAGCGCACAGGGAAACTGGTGTGGCACTGGTGGCGCAAGCCGGCTGTGTCTTGCTGCGGGCCGATGAGCTAGCCGGTCCACGATTGGCCAGCCAGCAAATTGAACTCGCAGGCAGCGCGGAGTCACCGGTGTTGCTGGTCTACACCTCGGGAACGAGCGGCCAGCCCAAGGGCGTGCTGCACAGCCAGTCCGGGCTGGTCTGGAACTGCGTGATCTCCACCCATGCCCATGACCTGGTACCGGAGGATCATGTGCTCAGTACGCTGCCGATGTTTCATGTGGGCGGGCTTTGCATCCAGACCCTGCCGGCCCTGCATGCAGGCGCCTCGGTCACCTTGCACAGCCGCTTCGACGCGGGCGCCTGGCTGGCCGATGTGGCCGACCGGCGGCCCAGCTTGTCGCTGCTGGTGCCGGCCACGCTGCGCGCGGTCATCGAACATCCCGCGTATGCCGCGACCGACCTGTCCTCGCTCAGGATGCTCGCCACCGGATCGTCGACGATTCCATCATCCATGATTGCTGCGTTTCACGCGCGCGGCGTGCCGGTGGGGCAGATTTATGGCGCTACCGAGACCGGACCGGTGTCCATCTACTTGCGCCGTGAAGAGGCCATGCAGCGCGCCGGTTCGGCCGGCCGCGCCGGCTTGCATACCGAGATCCGCCTGATGGATGAGTGGGGCCAGCCGGTTGCAGCTGGCCAGGTCGGCGAGGTGTGGGTGCGCGGCCCGAATTTGTTGTGTGCTTACTGGAAGGACCCCGATAACCTGGCGTTTGTGGACGGCTGGTTTCATACCGGCGACCTGGCGCGTTGTGATGAATCGGGCTTTTACGAAATTGTCGGACGCTCCAAGGACATGATCATTTCCGGCGGCGAAAACGTCTATCCGGCGGAAATCGAAAACCTGCTCGCAGACTGCCCCATGATTCTCGAAGCCGCCGTGGTCGGTGAGCCCGATGTGCGCTGGGGCGAGGTGGTGGTCGCGGTGGTGGTGCGCAAACCCGGCGCCGAACTCGATGCGGCGCAGGTGCTTCAATTGTTCGACGGCCGGCTCGCGCGTTTCAAGCATCCCAAGCGCATCGTGTTTTGCGACGCTTTGCCCAAAACCGCCTTGGGCAAGGTGCAGAAGGCTGGCTTGCTGGCCAGCCTTGCCGGTCAATAGACCGGCTGGTGCTTGCGGATGGCTGACTTCACCTCGTCGCTGAGTACAAAACCCGGCCCATACTTTGCAGCGAGCTCGTTCGCGCGTTGCTCAAAAGCAGCAATGCCCATGCCGTAGATGAACTGCATCGCGCCGCCGGTCCAGGCCGGGAATCCGATGCCGAAGATCGAGCCGATGTTGGCATCGTGCACACTGGTCAGCACGTTTTCACTGAGGCAGCGCGCCGTCTCCACGGCCTGCCGGTACAGCAGGCGGTCCTTGATGTCGGTGATGTCCCACTCAGTTCCCGGCTTTTCGAACAGTGGCTTGAGTTCGGGCCACAGCGTTTTTCTGGAGCCTTTTTCAGCCGGGTAATCGTAAAAACCGGCGCCGGCAGCGCGTCCGTTGCGGTCAAACTCCTTGACCATGCGTTCGACAATCAGTTCTCCGGGTGTCGCGATGTAGGTCTTGCCCTCTGCCGCATAGTCGGCACGCGTCTGGTCCAGCACATGTACGCTCAGCGACAGGGCGGTTTCGTCCAGCACTGCCAGCGGGCCGACCGGCATGCCGCACTGGATGCCGGCATTTTCGATCACGGCTGCAGGGATGCCTTCACCCAGCATGGCTGCGCCCTCCATCACAAAGGTGCCGAAGGTGCGGCTGGTGTAAAAGCCACGCGAATCGTTGACCACAACCGGGATCTTGCCGAGCGCCTGCACATAGTCGAAGGCGCGCGCCACGGTTTCATCGTCAGTTTGCTTGCCGCGGATGATCTCGACCAGCTTCATCTTGTCGACCGGGCTGAAGAAGTGGATGCCGACGAATTTTTCGGGCCGCGCACTTGCTGCCGCCAGGCCGCTGATCGGCAGGGTCGAGGTGTTCGAGGCAAAAAATCCGCCGGGCGCCAGCAGGGGCTCGGTCTCCTGCGTGACTTTGGCTTTCAGGTCGCGCCGCTCGAACACGGCTTCGATGATCAGGTCGCAGCCGGCCAGGTCCGCCACCTGGTCGGTGGCCTGGATGCGCGAGAGCAGGGCGTCCTGCTCAGGCGGGCTCATGCGGCCTTTGTCCACCCGCGCCTGCGTGAGTTTCGCGCTGTAGGCCTTGCCTGCGTCGGCCTTGTCCTGGCTGATATCCCTGAGGACAGTGCTGATGCCGCGGCTGGCCTGTGCATAGGCAATGCCAGCACCCATCATGCCGGCGCCCAGCAGCCCGACCTTTTGCTGCTTGTAACGCGGGATGTCTTTCGGGCGTGAACGTCCGGACTTGATCGCGTTCATGTTGAAGAAAAAAGTGTTGATCATGTTCTTGGCCACTGGGCTCACGATCAGCCTGGCCAGGTAACGCGACTCGATGCGCAGCGCAGTGTCGAAGTCGACCTGCGCGCCCTCGACCATGGCGGCCAGCGCGTATTCGGGGGCCGGGTACAAGCCGCGCGTTTTCTGCTTGAGCACGGCCGGGGCCACGGCCAACATGCCGGCAATCTTGGGGTTGGCCGGTGTGCCGCCTGGCATTTTGTAATTCTTGTCGTCCCAGGGGTGGTGCGCTGGCGCGGCAGCGCCGTCGTGCCGGTCTATCCAGGCCAGTGCCGCCGGGCGCAGGGCAGCGGCATCCGGCACCAGCTCATGCACCAGGCCCAGCTCCAGGGCCTCATGCGGGTTGAACAGCTTGCTTTCGAGAATGAAAGGCTGCGCGCCCATCAGGCCCAGCAGCCGTGTCATCTTGGTGATGCCGCTGGCGCCCGGGATCAGGCCCAGCGTGATCTCGGGCAGGCCGAACTGGATTTTTTTGTCATCCACCGCCACGCGGTAATGACCGACCAGCGCGACCTCCCAGCCGCCGCCCAGCGCGGTGCCGTTGAGGCAACTGACCACGGGTTTGCCCAGGGTCTCCAGTGTGCGGAAGTTCTTTTTGGTCTGCTCGATCTCCTGGAACACCTGCGCCGCGTCCGGGGTTTGCAGCCGCATGGTGGCTTTCAGATCGGCGCCGGCAAAGAATGTGGACTTGTTCGACGCCAGCACGATGCCGCGAATCGCGTCCTTGTCCTTGACCACCTGCGCGGTGGCCGTGGTCAGATCTTTCTGCCACTGCGCGCACATGGTGTTGACCGGTGAGCCTTCCTCGTCGAAGGTCAGGGTGGCAATACCGTCGCTCAGTTCGTACTTGATCGTCTTCATCAGATTCTTTCCACAATCGTTGCAATGCCCATGCCGCCGCCGACACACAGCGTGGCCAGGCCGTAACGCAGCTTGCGCCGGTGCAGCTCGTCGATCAGCGTGCCGAGAATCATGGCGCCGGTCGCGCCCAGCGGGTGGCCCATGGCGATGGCGCCGCCGTTGACATTGACCTTGTCGTGCGGCACTTTCATCTCCTTCATGAAACGCATGACGACCGCTGCAAAAGCTTCGTTGACCTCGAACAGGTCGATCTGGTCTATCGTCAGCCCTGCCTTGGCCAGTGCCTTGCGTGCCGCCGGCATCGGGCCGGTCAGCATGATGGTTGGGTCGGCGCCGCTCAGCGCGGCAGCCACGATACGCGCGCGCGGGCTCAGGTCGTGTATCTTGCCGGCGGACTCGGAGCCGATCAACACAGCCGCCGCGCCATCCACAATGCCGGAGGAGTTTCCGGCGTGGTGCACATGGTGAATACGTTCGACCTGCGGGTAACGCGTCAGCGCCACCTGGTCAAAACCCATGCTGCCCATCTGCTCAAACGCCGGCCGCAGCGAGGCCAGGCCTTCGAGCGTGGTGTGCGGCTTGATGAATTCGTCCTGCGCAAGAATCGTCTGGTCGAGGAAGTCTTTTACCGGCACCACCGAGCCGTCGAAGTAACCTGACTCACGCGCTTTGGCGGCGCGCTTCTGGCTTTCCATCGCGAAAGCATCCACGTCGGCGCGGCTGAAGCCCTCCATGGTGGCGATCAGGTCGGCGCCTATGCCCTGCGGCACAAAGGCGGTGGCGCTGTTGGTCTCCGGATCCTGCGCCCAGGCGCCGCCGTCCGAGCCGATGGGCACCCGGCTCATGCTTTCGACGCCACCGGCCACCACCAGGTCTTCCCAGCCGGAGCGCACTTTTTGTGCAGCAATGTTGACGGCTTCCAGGCCGGAGGCGCAGAAGCGGTTGACCTGCACACCCGAGGCGCGAGAGTCCCAGCCCGCCTTGAGTGCGGCCACCTTGGCAATGACGGAGCCCTGCTCGCCGATGGGGGATACCACGCCCATGACCACGTCGTCCACCTGGGCGGTGTCAAAGCCGTTGCGCCGCTGCAGCTGGCTCAGCACACCGGCCAGCAGGTTCACGGGTTTGACCTCGTGCAGGCTGCCGTCTTTTTTGCCTTTGCCGCGCGGTGTGCGGATCGCGTCGTAGATAAATGCTTCGGTCATGGAGGTTCCTGCTGAAAAGTGAGGATGACGGGCGGAAGAACGAGTATATTCATTTCACCAAGCAAGTGCTTTTCATAAATAGGCCCCGGCCTTCAACGCGACAGGTGTCCCATGATCGACCGTACCCTTTTCAACAGCGACCACGAGGCTTTTCGCGACGCTTTCCGCAAATTCTGCGACAAGGAAATTGCGCCCTTCCATGAGGCGTGGGAGGAGCAGGGGTATGTGGACCGCGCGGTGTGGGACAAGGCCGGTGCCAACGGCTTTTTGTGCATGACCATGCCTGAAGCCTATGGCGGCTCAGGCGCCGACAAGCTGTATTCGGTGGTGCAGATGGAAGAACTGGCGCGCGGTGGCTACAGTGGTATTGGCTACGGCCTGCACAGCGAAATTGTTGCGCCTTACATCCTCCACTACGGCACAGAGGCGCAGAAACGCAAGTACCTGCCCAAACTCGCCAGCGGCGAGATGGTGGGGGCGATCGCGATGAGTGAACCGGCGGCCGGCTCGGACTTGCAGGGCGTGAAGAGCACAGCCCTCAAACAGGCCGATGGCAGCTACCTGCTCAATGGGAGCAAGACCTTCATCACCAATGGCTGGCATGCCGACCTCGTCGTCGTGGTGGCCAAGACCAACCCGGCGGCCGGCGCGAAGGGCACCAGCCTGCTGCTGGTCGAGCGCGGCGTGCCCGGGTTTTCCGTCGGCAAGCGGCTTAAAAAATTGGGTCTCAAGGCGCAAGACACCTCCGAGCTGTTCTTCTCCGATGTCAGCGTCCCGGCCGCCAACCTGCTGGGCGGCGAAGCGCATGAAAACCGCGGCTTCATCTGCCTGATGGAACAACTGCCCTGGGAGCGGCTGCAGATCGCCATCACGGCAGTGGCCTCTGCGCAGGCGGCGATCGACTGGACGGTGGCCTATGTGAAGGAGCGCAAGGTCTTCGGACAGCCGGTGGCCAGTTACCAGAACACCCGTTACACCCTGGCCGAGTTGCAGACGCAGGTGCAGGTGGCGCGCGTGTTTGTCGACAAATGCACCGAGCTGCTGGCCGGCGACAAGCTGGACACCGCGACGGCCAGCATGGCCAAGTACTGGACCACCGACCTGCAGTGCAAGGTCATGGACGAATGTGTGCAGCTGTTCGGCGGGTACGGCTACATGTGGGAGTACCCGATCACGCGCGCCTACGCAGACGCGCGTGTGCAGCGGATTTACGGCGGCACCAACGAGATCATGAAGGAAGTGATCTCGCGCGCGATGGGGCTGGGCGCCAAATGAATCCGGGCAAAAAAAAGCCCCGGCGAACCGGGGGCTTTTTTGTGGTGACGCGGCTTCAGTTGACGCGGCGTTCGATCACGATTTCTTCCACTTCGACCCGGCGATTCGGTGCCAGGCAGGCGATCAATGCCGTCTGGTTGCGGTCGTTGCAGTTGACCACAGGGTTGCTCTCGCCCTTGCCGACGGCCGTCAGGCGATTGGCAGGCACGCCCTTGCCGGTCAGGTAATTTTTCACCGCATCGGCGCGGCGCTCAGACAGCTTCTGGTTGTAAGCGTCGGAACCGAGCCTGTCGGTGTAACCCGTGACCGTGATATTGCCGTTGAAGTTGCCACCGGACAGGGTTTGTGCGATCTGGTCGAGCTTGGGTTGGGGCTGGCGCAGATCGGCACGGTCAAATTCGAACAGTTCGGTGGCCGACAGGGTGACCCGTTCGAAGCGTGCCGGTGCCGGCGCCGGCGGTGGTGGAGGTGGCGGCGTCACAGTGGACGGCGCGGGAGGAGGTGTGTACTGTGCGACTACCGGACGCGCCGGCTTGTCGAAGTAGTAGGCGATGCCGAAGTTCAGCGAGTTGTTGGTGCTGCGGTCGAAGCCAAAACTGTTGTCCCGGTGGTAAACGCGCGTGCGGCGCAAGTCAGCTTGCATGAACCACTGGTCGGACAGGCCGACTTGGAAACCCAACCCGAGGTTCAGGTAGGGCGAAGTTTTGCTGACGTTGGGCAGCTTGTCGCGTTCCGCGCCGATACCGGCAAGCAGGAACGGCCGGAAGTTGCTGCGGTTGAACATATACAGGGCGTCAACGCCGAGCGCGCTCTGTTCAAAACGTCTTCCGTTGTTGTTGGCACGCGCCACACTGCCGCCGACCTGGATGTCCCATGAGGGCGACAGTGCCTTGCCAAAGCGCAGGCCGAGTCCATTGAGGTTCTTGTCGCCATTGAAGCGTGAGTCCGGGTCCACGACGGTGACCTGCGGCATGACATACCACGACGGGTTGTCGATGTAGGTGGTTTGGGCCAGCAGGGCGCCAGGGCTCAGGCCGGCCAGTACGGCCGCAGTGGCAGCGCTGGCTGCGACGAGTTTGAATTTCATGGCGTCCTCCAGAAGACTTTGGTGAGAGAGTTGAGTGCCTTACGCCCCGGCAATGTGACTTTGCGTGGCGCAACAATGCGCGGCGCTTCTATTGGGCAACGTGGGAGGTCCCCGTGCTCTGCTGTGAGAATGCGCCTACGCGACTTGCGTGCATTAAAAAAGCCCTGTGCCGTGGGGGGCGACAGGGCTTGATGACATGGCTGCCTGCATCAGGCTCGCCGATGCAGACCTCAGGATGGGTCTTTGCTGCGGGTGCGGCTGACCGCACTGAAGATGCCAATTCCCAGAAAAATCAGCGTACCGATACCGATGTACACATGCGGCACGCCTGCTTCAACGGCCGCCCAGATCAGGCCACCCAGAAAAATCGCGAAACCGAGCATATAGAGCGCAAAAGACATTTTTTCCTCCAGAAGTTGATGTCGCAAGTGTGGCGAGAAGCCGGTCCGCCGCCTATCGGCCCCGCGCCCTTTGCTCTGTCGGAGCACGCCTACCGCCTGGACATTCGGGGTTTTTCCTGAAAAGGTCTAAAACCGGTGGGCGTTTGTGGTCTAAAAGCCTACTTTTCCTGTGGCTGCGAGGAATTGACATGAATTTGTCACACGCGCGGCGCTTCATAAGTCGTGTATCAGAAGGTGACATCCTGTAATGAAAAGAATACGATCACTACGTGACAGTTCAGGTCAATCTGTGCAGGCAGCCGATCAATCGAAACACGGCTTTAAACAGGCAGGTCAAACACCTTTTTCGTCATGTCATTCTTTCAAAACTTATTTTCATCCTCACAAGGTGGTGCAAAGGAAGTCGGCGTCGGGCAGGAGACCGGGCCTGTGAAGATGAATCTGGACGAGCGCATGGCTTTTCGCCGGGAAATGCTTTTTGATTCGGTCAAGAGCACGATGGAAGGCCGGGGTATCTTGAGCGCGAGTTACCGCTTCAAGGTCGTGCGCGCCGACAAGCGAGGCCACAGCTTTGTCGTGATGGTGGATTTGTCGACCGACTTCATGGATGCCGACCAGGGCCATCAACGGCCCTTGATGGCGCTCGGCGAGGCCATCAGGAAAAACGCCCTGGCACGTTATGGCCTGGGCGTGGCGGCGGTGTATTGGCGCGTCAATGAGGAGATCAAGGGCTTCGATCCCCAGCGCGGCGGTGATGCGGCCCCGCAGGGTGTCACCTCCCCCGAAGCCGCGCGTTCTGCCAATGTGCACAAGTATGAACGCGCCACCGCGCAAGAATTGGCCGCATTTGAGGCCGCCTGGCAAAAGAGCGGTGAGTTGTCGCTCGGCGACCGGACGTACTCCTCCGATCTGGCGCCGCTCGGTGGTCCCGACAGCAAGGACAGCGGCAAAGACAGCCGCTAGGCGGGCTGGGCGGTCGCTCCGCCCGATAATGGCGGTCTGTTCACCGACCGGGTTCCCGTCATGTTTTTCCTTCTTTTCTGCCTGCGCCTGCCAGGCCTCTCCGGTCTCCCCCTGAAAGTTTCCGCGTGAGCGGGCCCCACCTCGACTGGACGGAAGCCGGGCAAGCGCAGTCTGCGCGCTGGCGCTCTGAAAGCGGGGCCCTACCGCCCAAACGTGTGGTGCTTGCCGATGACACCCTGACCGCCGACGCAGCGTTCCGCCTGGCCAGCGAAGGCACGGGCATGTTGTGGCGCGGCGATTTCCAGAATGCCCGCCTGCTGCTGCAGGCGCTGGCGCGGCGCATCGACAAACCGCGAAAGGCAAAAAGGGCCAAAGCAGATACCCCGGCGCCATCCCCTGTCGACAACTTCAACCTGTACCGCCAGGCGCAGTCACAACGCGCCCGCACGCTGGCGATGCTGCTGATCGAGTTTGACGGGGCGCATCAGATCACGCTGCGGCGCGCGCCCGATGTGGTGCAGGCCTGCAGTGCCGTCTATGGTGCTGGCGACACCTCGCAAGGCCATTACGTGACGCCGCTGCGCGAGCTGCAAGGGCTGATCGGCGCGCACGAGTGGCGCAAAAAAGGCGTGGCCATCGCGGCCCTGGGTGGGGACCGGATTCATCCTCACTACGGCGTGTTCGCGCCGGTTCGCGGGGACTACATGGAATTGCTGGCCCAGGCGCCGTTGCCGCCCGCGCTGTCTGCAGGCGGGGCGGCCTTTGACATCGGCACCGGCACCGGTGTGCTGGCCGCACTGCTGGTGCGCCGCGGTGTGGCGCGTGTGGTGGCGACCGACACCGACCCGCGCGCGCTGGCCTGTGCACGCGAGAACCTGGCACGGCTGGTGCCTGGCGGGCAGGTCGAGCTGGTTCAGGCCGACCTGTTTCCCGACGGCCTTGCGCCGCTCATCATCTGCAACCCGCCCTGGGTGCCGGCGCGGCCGAGTTCGCCGATCGAACACGCGGTGTACGACCCCGACAGCCGGATGCTGCGGGGTTTTTTGAGCGGCCTGGCCGCGCACCTGGCCCCCGGCGGTGAAGGCTGGCTGATCCTGTCCGACCTGGCCGAACACCTGGGTTTGCGTTCACGCGCGGACTTGCTGGCCTGGATGGACGCCGCCGGCCTGCAGCCGCTGCATCGGCTGGATGTGCAACCCATCCACCCCAAGGCCGAGGACCTGAGCGATCCGCTGCACGCGGCGCGCTCTGCCGAAGTCACCTCGCTGTGGCGCCTGGTGGTGAAGCGGCCAGCCTGATTTTGCTATGAAGTTGATAGCTGCTTGCCCAGGACTGGTATGGGCCAGGTGCCATTTTTCCTTGAAGTATTGACTTCCAGCCCGCCGCTGCAAACCCGACCACCTGAGCTGATTTTCTGGAAAGGACATCCACCATGGCTTATGAGCTGCATTACTGGCCGACCATTCAGGGGCGCGGCGAGTTTGTCAGGCTGGCGCTGGAGGCGGCGAGTGCGGATTACATCGACGTAGCGCGTGGCAGCGGCAGGGGGCAGGGCGTGGCCGCCAGCTTTCGGCGCATGAGCGCCAAGGGCCTGGTGCAGCCGCCGTTCGCGCCGCCATTTCTGGTCCACGGCAAATACACCATCGGCCAGACCGCCGCCATCCTGCTCTACCTCGGTCCGCGCCTGGGCCTGGTCGGAAAAAGCGAAGCCGCCCGGATCTGGACCCACCAGCTCCAGCTGACGATCGCCGACGTGGTGGCAGAGGTGCATGAAACACATCACCCGATTGCTACCAGCCTGTATTACGAAGAGCAGAAAAAAGAAGCCGCCCAACGCGCGAAAGCGTTTCGCGAGCAGCGTATTCCCAAATTCCTGGACTGGTTCAACACCGTGCTGGCGCGCAATCCGTCGGGCAGCACCTGGCTGGTCGGTGCGCGCATCAGTTACGCCGACCTGTCGCTGTTCCAGCTCGTTGACGGCCTCATGTACGCCTTCCCGAAAGCGTCGCAACGCGCGTTGGCAAAAACGCCCCATGTCGTGGCACTGCACTTGCGCGTGGCTGGCCGCAAACGCGTCGCGGCCTACCTTGGCAGCGAGCGCCGCATTGCATTCAACGAGGACGGCATTTTCCGCCGCTACCCCGAGCTCGACGGCTAGCGCCGCCTGCGCTGACTCTGGTTTTTTTGACGTGCCCGGCATACGGCGCGTTCTCCTACAGCTGTGTCTGCCCCTGCCTGACCGCAGGCTGCCGGACGCCGCTTGAGGATGAATTTCTGGCCGCGAAAAAGGCGTCAGAAACGCCTCTCAAAGAGCGGTCATTCACCCCAACCATCATCCTCAAAGGAGCATCACCATGGCACTTGACCACAAAGACAAGGATCTCAATCTCGACCCGATCACCGACGCGCCCGGCGCACATCCCGTGGGCACTGGCCTCGGTGCCGCCGCAGGCGGCGCAGCTGCAGGGGCAGCGGCCGGCGCATTCGGCGGCCCTGTGGGCGCAGTGGCAGGCGCCGTGGTTGGCGCGGTTGCCGGCGGCCTGGGCGGCAAGGCGGTGGCAGAAGCCATCAACCCGACGGCTGAAGAAGCCTACTGGCGTGACAACTACAGCCGTGAGCCCTATTACGAGAGCAGCCGCAGCTATGAGGACTACGCGCCGGCTTACCGCCTGGGCGTCTACGGCCGCAGCAACTACACCGGCACATTTGACGAGGCGCAAAGCGACATGTCCATCTACTGGGACAGCCGAAAGGAAAATTCCCGCCTGTCGTGGCCCGAAGCCGAAGCAGCCAGCCGTGCGGCCTGGACGCGTGTGGATCAGCAACTCTCGGGCAGCAGCACGGTGTCCGGGCAGCTCGCCGACAACGACGATGTGATCGACACCCTCAATGACCTGCTGGAATCCAGCCGTGACGGGGAGTACGGCTTCACCGAGTGCGCCGAACATGTGAAGGCCCAGGACATCAAAACCCTGCTGCTGCGCCATGCCGACGAATGCCGCGGCGCAGCCGCCGAGCTGGTCAGCCAGATCCGCCAGTTTGGTGGCGAGCCTGAGGAAGGTGGAACCACCAGCGGCGCCATGCACCGCGGTTGGGTATCTCTGCGCGGTGCGCTCAGCGGCTACACCGATCTCGCCATGCTGGAAGAGTGCGAACGCGGCGAAGATGCGGCACTCGCCCGCTACCGCAAGGCGCTCAAGGAAGATGGCCTGCCGTCAGGCATTCGCGCGCTGATCGAGCGCCAGGCCCAGGGTGCGCAGCGCAACCATGATCAGATCAAGGCCATGCGCGATGCACTGAGGGCCGCGTCCTGATCCGCTTCTGACGGAAACAAAAAAAGCTGGCCTCGGCCAGCTTTTTTCATGCCCGCGAGCTGCCGCTGTTTCAGTGCTTCGAGCCGTGGCCGTGCCCGTGGCCTTTGCCCGGATGGCCGTCATGGTGCTTGTCGTGTTTCTGCTTCTTCGGCTTTTTCTCTTTGACCACATAGCTGGTGTCGCGCACCCAGTAGCCAGGCTGGCGGGTGTAGCCATTGCCGGTCTGCACCCAGTTGTCGGGCGCCCAGCGGTAACCGTCACGCTTGTTGATGGCGCGGCCGCTCACCCAGACATGGCGATCACCGTTCCAGGCCCAGTAGCCGGGCGCCCAGGTCTGGGCTGGTGCCAGCGCCGGCACCGCTTCGTATTGGACCGGCGGCGGCGCCACACCGATGTTGATGGTGATTTGCGCCAGTGCCGGGACAGCGGCGGCGCCGGCCAGCACGGCCGCCAGCAGGATTGTTTTCAGTGAGCGTTTGATGATCATGGGGATCTCCTTGGTGTTGTTGATGCCAGTATTGGCCTGCTGTGCCTGCGGCGTACGCGTCGGCCGGTAAAGTTATGCATACCTTGATGCGAGGTGTGAAAGGCTTTATTTGCTATGTTTTCAGTAGCTGCCAGCTCACGCTGGATGGGGGCTAAGGCCCAATTTGACCAGGCCCTAGTTTTTCAATCTGCTGCCGCAGTCCACCTGGGCGTTCAGCGCCGTGCCTTGCTGACCCAGGCTGCTGTCGGTGACCTTGCAGCCCGAGGCCTTCTCGATGGCTTTCACCAGGGCCACTTTTTGTTGTGCGGAGTTCGGATGGCCGGCAGGTGGCATGGCGGTCCAGGTGCTGGCAGTGATTTGCTCGACCTGGTAGCTCAGGCCGTCGAACTCGACCTTTTGCGCGGCGCTGGTCTGCGACTCGCGCATGCCGCCGCAAGCCGACAACAAAGCGGTGATCAGCGCAGCCGCCAGACCTGTGGCCAACCCTGGGGCGCCGGTACCCTTGCCGCGTTTGTTCAAACGACCCCCGGCAAGGTCAAGGCCGCTTTGGGTTGCGGCACCATTGGTGGCGTGTCCGGGGTTTTGGATTGCGGACAGCCGGTCAGGAAAACCACGGCAAGCAGCACAGACAGGGCGGGAAAAATAGGGGTCATGACGGGCTCCCGGCGGGATGAACAAAGTCCTTGCTTGAACCGGCAGCAGGAAAGTCTTGCCGGTGATGAATGGACGATACGCATGGCGTCAGGCCAGCTAAAGAAGCCCGCGGGCTGTGCGGATGTCGGCGGACAACGCGTTCCTCTGTGATGGCGCGCCTACACGGCGCGCGCTCACCTCCTGGGAGAACGGCCAGTTTCGGGTTTGAAAGCCATCGCCTTCATGGCGGCCGTTAGTGTGGCTCGCGCTGTTTCGTAGTCTTCCCACGGCGAATTGCCAATGGCCAGGCGTTCGCCGATGTTGCGCGCGTCCCAATGCGCCGCGCCTGTCAGCGCCTCGAGTTCTTCCCAGGCGATGGGCACCGACACGCCCATGCCGGGCCGGGCACGTACCGACCAGGCACACACCGTGGTGGCGCCGAAGCCGTTGCGCAGGTAATCCGGGAAAATCTTGCCGACCCGGTTTCGCGGCCCGCTTTTGGCGACAAAACGCTCGGGGATGACGCTGGACAGGTGCTGCACGATGGCCTGCGAGAAACCCTTGACTGTGTCCCAGTCGCAGGCGGGCTTCAGCGGCACCACCACATGCAGCCCCTTGCCGCCGCTGGTTTTCAGGAAGCAGGGCAGGCCGAGTTCCTTCAGGAAGGCCTGCACCAGTTGCGCCGACTCCTGCACTTGCGCCCATGTCACACCCTCGCCGGGGTCCAGGTCGAAGGTCATGCGGTCCGGCTTGCCGATGGCGCGGGTGGTGGCGTTCCAGGTGTGGAACTCCATCACATTGAGTTGCGCCGCGGCCAGCAGCGTTCCGGCGGAGGCGATCTCCAGCAGCGGTGCATGACCGGGGTCGAACTTCGGGTCGAGCAGTTTGATGCCGGGAATACTCGTGGCTTCGGCGTGTTTCTGGAAAAATTGTTCGCCGGTGATGCCATCGGGCGCTCGCACCAGGGAGACCGGTCGGGCTTTGAGGTGCGGCAGGATCAGCGGCGCCACGCGTGCGTAGTGCTCGATCAGTTCCAGTTTGGTAAAGCCGGTGCCGGGATCAATCACCCGTTCCGGGTGCGTCACACGCAGCTTGCCTGTGCTGACGGGTGGCAAGGCCGCCGCGGGTTTTTTTGTGGCTGTTTTCTTCGCAGGCGCGGTTTTTTTTGCGGCCATGACTTTCTCCACAGGTAAGGCTGTTTCACGCACCACCTTGCGCGCGGGCTTGTCGGTGCGCAGACCCTGAAACACTGCATGACGGATGTTGCCGGCATGCGTCCACTGCGCAAAAACCACCTCGGCCACCAGCGTGGGCTGGACCCAGTGGCCCTTGACCGAAGAGGGCAGGCCGGCAAACGCAGTGCGGGGTGTGGCCAAGGGGGTCAGGGCGGCCAGCAGGCGTTTGAGGGTTTTTTCGTTGAAACCCGTGCCCACGTTGCCGACATGTTTGAGCTCGCCATCCTCGTTGTAGACACCCAGCAGCAGCGCGCCCAGTCCGGTGCGCGATCCCTGGGGTTCGGTGTAGCCGCCGATCACAAACTCCTGGCGCAGCTGGGTTTTGACCTTGATCCAGTCGGTGGAGCGCCGCGAGACATAGGTCGAGGCGGCGCGTTTGCCGATCACGCCCTCCAGCCCCAGGCGCGCCGCCGAATCGAGCAGGTCTTGCGCGCCGCTCCCGAAGCTCTCGCTGAAGCGCAGATGATCAAGCCCGGCGCCGCTGACGAGGCCGCGCAGCAGCTCGCGCCGCTCGACCAGCGGCACCTGGCGCAAGTCATGGCCCTTGTAAAACGGCAAATCGAACAGGTAGTAAACAATTTGCGCGGTGCTGGCGCTGTCGAAGGCGTTTTGCAGCGCGCCGAAGTCGGGTACACCGTCCTTGCCATGCACCACGATCTCGCCGTCCAGCCAGCCTGACTTCAGGCCCAGTTGCGACAGCGTTTTAACCAGCGGTTGAAGCTTGCCCGACCAGTCGTGGCCGTTGCGCGTGAAACACTGGATGGACTTGCCTTCGATGCGTGTCATCAGGCGGTAGCCGTCGAACTTGATTTCATACAGCCAGTCGCCGCCGTCTTCGGGCACGGCTGACACCAGTGTCGCCAGCTCGGGCGCCAGCGTGGGCGGCAGCGTGGACTTGATGGCGTCGGACGGCAATGATCGCCGGGTTTTGGCGGCGGTTTTTTTTGCCGCCGCAGACGCGGCTGCCGGCCTTTTTCTCGGGGTGAGCGCCTGGCCGGTCAGGACGCTGTTCGGCAGGGCTTCCAGCACATCGTAGTCGGCCGATGCCTGCGCCTGGTCGTCCTTTTCCTTGATCAGCAACCAGGGCGGCTGGCGCTCATCTTCCTTGCCATGCATGCGAACCAGCGTCCAGTGTCCCTTGAGTTTGTCACCCTGCAGCTCGAACTTGAGCTTGCCGCTTTTCAGCGCCTTGACCGCATCACCAGCCGGCAGCCAGCTGCCCTGGTCCCAGACGATGACAGTGCCGGCGCCGTATTGCTTGTCGGGGATGTTGCCCTCAAATTGCGCGTAGGAAATCGGGTGGTCTTCCACCTGTACCGCCATGCGTTTGACCTTGGGATCCAGGCTGGGGCCTTTGGGCACCGCCCAGCTTTTCAGCGTGCCCTCGAGTTCGAGGCGGAAGTCATAGTGCAAGCGGCTGGCATCGTGTTTCTGGACTACAAAGCGCAGGTTTGTCGAGCTGCGGCCACCGGCTGCCGGTTCTGGCGTGCGCTTGAAGTCCCGCTTGTTGCGGTAACTCGCCAGCGGATCGGCTGCGGCCATGGCGCGTGAGGCCAGGCGGCGTCAGGCCGCCTTGCGCCGGGCCGGTGCGGCCTTGGCCGCAGGTTTGCGCGCGGTTTTGGCCGGGGCCTTTTTGGCGGGTGTTTTAACTGCGCTGCCGCTGGTCTTGCCAGCCCCTCCGCCCTTGTTGCGCAGGCTGCGCTGCAGCAACTCGGTCAGGTCGATGATTTTGGCCCCGGAGCGGCCTTCGGCTTCCTTGTCTTCCTCAGGCTGCTCCACCGTCTCGACCTTGCCTTCCTTCACCTTCTGCTTGACCAGCGCCATGATGTCGTCCTTGAACGAGTCGCTGAACTGGTCGGGTTGCCACTTGCCGGTCATGTCGTCCACCAGCTGTTTGGCCATGGACAGCTCCTTGTCACTCAGGCCGGCGGCTTTGGCGCCTTCGGCCGGCAGGTCCAGGTCTTCCCAGCTGCGGATGTCGGCGCCCCAGCGCAGCAGGTTCAGGATCAGGCCGGGCCCGGAGGGCACCAGCACGGCCAAATGCTGCTTGGTCTGGATCACAACGCGGGCGATGCCGACGCGCTGGGTTTTCAGCAGGGTGTCGCGCAACAGCGCATAGACCTTTTTGCCCTTGTTGATGGGGGCGATGTAATAGGGCCGCTCCAGGTAGACAAAGGGGATGTCCGTGTTCGGCACAAAACTCTCGATCTCAATTGTCTGCGTGGTTTTGGGGTAAGCCGCTGCGATTTCCTCGGGCGACAGCACCACGTACTGGCCATCTTCGTAGGCAATGCCCTTGACGATGTTTTCCTTGGTGATTTCCTTGCCGGTTTTCTTGTTGATGCGTTTGTAGCCGACCGGGTCCATGCTGCGTTTGTCCAGCCAGTCAAAGTCCACTCCACTCTCCATGGTGGCGGAATGAAGTGATACGGGAATATGCACCAGCCCGAAGCTGATGGCTCCCTTCCATAAAGCGCGCGATGCCATGGCTTGCTCCTCTTTGTGCGGCACGCCCGGTGCCCAGTAATTCTCGGGCGCATGCCCGAGCATCGACTTTAGCCACCCCCGCATGCCGGGGCTGTCGGAAGGAGGCCGCGGGTGCCGTAGGACACCGTACTGCGGACGCGCTTGTTGTGGGTTCGGCTTGCTATGGAAAAGATAGCTTTTATGCTCGCACAGGCAGGGTAAGTGGAGGGTATGGCTTCGGTTTTATCAGCAAAACCCCCAAGCCCATTGAGGAGCCCCTGTCCTACTGGCTTTATCGGTCCTGTCGCTCTAAGATGTAAAACTGTTTAAACAACTGGAGCAAAAAATGACAAGTTTTATCCCTACCGTTCGGGCAGCGTTGGCAGCCACTGTAGCCGTGGCTCTGGTCGCTGGCTGCGGCATGATGCACAAGCCTTCCCCCATGGTGACCCTTACCACCCAGCTGCGGGCAGCCAATGAAGTGCCACCGGTGGCCAGCAATGCAACCGGCAAGGTCGACGCCATGTTCAACAAGGAAACCAACCTGCTGCGCTGGCAGATGACTTACGAGAACCTGAGTGGTCCCGCGACGGCAGGCCACTTCCATGGCCCGGCCATGGTGGGCGCCAATGCAGGTGTGGCGCTGGGATTCGCCAGCCCGATCACCAGCCCCATGGCCGGCCAGGCGACCCTGACCGGAGCGCAGGCCGCCGATTTGCTGGCAGGCAGGTGGTACGTCAATATCCACACCGCCAAATTTCCGGGCGGCGAAATTCGTGGGCAGATGACCATTCAACCCTGAGAACTTTCCAGTTTCAGTCACGGCCAGGCCACAGCGCCTGGCTTTTTTGTGCCCGTTTGCAGGTGTCCTACATACGTGGGGCGTGCCTGCTGACGCCTGAGCCTTGGGCGAGGACGTAAGGTCGTTCGACACAACCGGCCCTCAGGCTCAGGAAGCAAACCATGAAACCCGTCAAACCAGACGCATCAGGCCCCACCAGTGGCCCCAAACATCCCCAAGCCCCGGGTAGCCAGCAAGCCCTTGCAGAGAAGGCGGCCAACAGCCAGGCGACTGTCAAGGCACGCGTGGAGTCGCAGAACATGCCCGACAAGCCGCCGCTGCATCTTCAGAACCAGCCCAACAGCTCAGGCAGGAAGTAAAGCGTTTTCAGTTGTCACCGTTGTGGCCTGAATCGGGCCGCGAAAAAAAAGGACTTCCGATGTCAAACAAATTTTCCTCGCTGCTGGCATCCATGGTGCTGGCTGTGACTGCTTCTGCCACGCTGGCCCAACCGGTGGCGATTGAGGAGCAACTGCTGGCGCGCGGCGCCGTGGCTGACATGACGCCCCAGCAGCGTTATCGCACCGCGATCAACGAAGCCGGCGGTGGCTACAAGCTGTGGCTGGCCGAATGCGCCGCCATGGCCGCAGCCGAGCGCACCGCCTGCCGACGCGATGCCAAAGTCGCCTATGACCGCGACATGGCGGCTGCGCGCGCGATCCTGCGCACCCGCTAAAGATCAGGTGGCTTGCGGCCGGCCTGCCGACATCTGCCGCACTTTTTCGCGCGCATCGTCACCTTCCGGGATGGGCTCGCCACTGTCGCGCCATTGCACGGCGGCCTTGAAGCCTTCTGCCTGCGCGTAACGGCGAAACCACATGCCTTCCGGGTTGTGCCGGGTGATGCCGTCAAACACGGTGGCCATCATCTGCGTCTGCTCCAGCCCCATGGTCAGCATGACCTGATTGACCACCATCTTGTGCATGGCCAGGTGTGAGCGCGGCACGCCGGC
>JAZKGR010000200.1:0-14574 GCA_040385775.1 Pseudomonadota bacterium | reverse complement strand
TGGCCGACAGCGCGCCGAAACTCATGGCCGAGATGTTGAAGATGCTGGCGCTGTACGGTTGCGCGCAATCGGGACCAATGGTGATGCGGAAGTCGTGCGAGGCGATGTGGGTCGGCTGCACCGAATGGTTGATCCACTCGTAGCCGTGCTGGCTGACGTCGAGCTGCGTGCCAAAGGGGCGGTTGTCCATCTCGCCCTTGGCGCGCTGGTAGACCAGCGAGCGCTGCGCGCGCGAAAACGGCACGGCCTCCGAATCACTTTCAATGAAGTACTGGCGCATCTCCGGGCGGATGAACTCCAGCAAAAAGCGCAAGTGACCGATCACCGGGTAGTTGCGCAGGATGGAGCTCGGCGTCTGCCGCACATCATGGATGCCCAGGCCCAGCAGCAGCGCGCACAGCCCGAGCACGATCCAGCCGCTGCCGCCGGCCAGCAGGCTCAGCCCGGCCAGCAACACGCCCAGCAGGCACAGGCCCATGACAGCGTAACGGACGGGGAACAGGGTGTTGAGTTTGTGCAGCATGTGAGCTTTCGGTCGACGGCAGATACACTTTGGGGTCCCTCCCATGATAAGAGCGTCGCGTGACGTCCAGCCCCTTCCATGAAACCCAATCCACCCACCGCCCCGTCCCTGCCTACCGTGTCTTCCGCGCCCGCTGACGGCTGGATGGAGATGGAAGATTTCGACGCACTCGACGACATCCTCGACGAGCTGCGCACACGTTACGACGAAACGCCGCAGTGGGAATTCTGCGAGGGATTCATGGCCGCCGTGATCTGCTCGCGCCGGCCCATCCCTGCCGATGAATATCTGTCGGTGCTGCTGGCGATTCCCGCTGAAGGCGAAACGCCCGACGAGGAAAGCGGCGCATTTGCCAGCACGGAACAACGTGAACAATTCCTCGCGCTGTGGGACCGGCGCTGGAACGAAGTTGCCACCGCGCTCGACGCGCGTGTGGACACGCTGGAAGACGACGCCTGTTACCACCCGGAAGTGATGGACGTGCGGAGCGCGGTGGCCGACATGCCACCTTCAGAGCAGGCCGGCTTCAAGGGCGAAGACCTGCCGGCCTTTGCCCAGGTCTGGGCGCTGGGCTTCATGTTTGCCGTCGAGAGCTGGCCCGAGGAATGGGCCGCGCCGCGTGACAAGGACGCGGCCCAGTGGCTGGACGACGCGTTGCAGGCGGTGGTCGCCATGACCGAAGACGACACCGGCAAACCGGAAGTGTCACCGCTGAGCGAAGACGGCGCGCCCAGCACCAGCATCGCGCGCCTCAACGCCTTTGGCGACGCGATCTGGGCGGTCTACGATCTTCGCGAACTGTGGAAAACCATGGGCCCCAAGGTCGAGACGATCCGCAAAGAAGCTGAGCCGGGCCGCAATGATTTATGCCCGTGTGGCAGCGGGAAGAAGTACAAGAAGTGTCATGGGGCGGGGTGAGGCTGCCGACGCATCCCGTTCGGGCTGAGCTTGTCGAAGCCTTCCCTTCAATGAGTTCAGTGCGAACGGAGCCACCTGAACAGCATTGCTCTTCACCTTGCTTCAAATAGCCCCGCTTCGCTTTGCGGCTGGGGATCACGGTTTGCAGAAAAGTAGATTCAACCGCGGAGAGCTTCGTGAGCACGCTTGATCTGTCGGCAGCAGAACTCCTGCACTTGAATCAGGATCTCGTACTTCTCTCGGTTCTTTGCCGCACTGACTTTTTCATCGGGAGGACATTTCTCCTGTTGCAGAAGTTCTTCGTAGCGGTCTCGCAAGCTTCTCAACCGACGCGCAATCAATTCACCCGTTTCGTGAGCGGCCACAAAGTCAGGTGGACTCCGCCTTTGAATCTCGCTCGCCATCGCAACGCGGGCGGCCAAGCTATGCATAAGCGTGATAACTGTCTCTTGAAAGATTGCCCGCGCGTCTTCACTCGCTGCCTTCTCAATCTTTGGCAGAGGTGGTACCTCGCCGTTCTGCGATAGAGGCACACTCCGCGGAGCCACCATTGGTAGTGGAACTTCTATGTTTCGGCATCGTGCTTGGATTGACTGAGTTGCGAAGGAGAGGTCTCCGAGGACGTGGGCGAAGTCATTTCGAATGCCTCGAATGGTCGTCAGGGTTCGATGCTCACCATCGCTGATGAGACCCAGGCGATATGACATTTCAATTTTTGCACTAAACGTAGCTAGCGCGCCTGTTCCCTCAAAGAGTTTCTTGCTATCCGCCGAGCCTTCTATAAGGAATTCACACAGCAACTCTTGAAGTACCTCATCAAGGAATGCTCCCGCAACAATGGCCGCAGCACGGTCACTTGCACCTTCTAGCTCTCTGTGAAGCGCATTCGAGTGGTCAAAGGGTGTAGCCATAGGAGGTAAAAGCTGAGTCTAGCGTTGGAGATTACCGGCGCCGCAGGCGTCCGCGTGGGATAGCTTGTTAGACCTCACCGCCGCCCTCCCTCGTTGTTGTTTGTGCGACCAGGAACTGCAGGGCCGGCAATACGCGGTCGATCGAGACGCCATAAATGGTTCTGTCCACTTCAATTCCTCGGACCACGATGGCCACAAGACGTCTCGAAGAATCGCAGATAGGCGAACCGCTGCTGCCGCGAAATGCTTCATGTCCAGGGTGGGCAACCTGCAAGGAAAAGACATGTTCCTCTGCCTCGGATTTCAAGAACGCAAGTCCGGGAAACACGGTCATCTCTGACGCGTATATCTGTGGCGCATGCATCTCAGTCCGTACGCGCCCAGAAAATCCATAGATATGGTTTTGCTCGGGACTTGCAAGCACTGCTGCGTTGAAGACGTGATGCGGTCGCTTATCGAACAGGCCACGAGGAGTGCTGAACTCGTACCAAGTTTCCAAGCCCGGCTGAACCTGCGCGACGCACAAATCAAGCATGCGAAGAGACGAGGTGGAACGCCGCCCCTCTCCAACATGGATGAAAGCGTTCGGTTTGTAGTACTCCAGACGACCATCCGAATGCTGTTGCACCACTACCGCCCAACCCTTGGAGTCGATCTGTGCCACGTGCCCTGCCGTTACAAGGAAGCGCCGGCCTTCGAAGTCAAGCATGGTGCCCGAGCCAAACGCCAACACTTGATCGTTCGCTCCGAAGTGAACCAGCGGAATGCTTGTCAGTAGCAACCAATCGCGCCAATCGCGGCCTTGCTCCGGTGTCAAGTGCATCTTTGAGGCCTAACGTAATGTATAGAGCAAAACCTGCTCGATAAACTGGCCTCTGCCCGATATTCTGGACATGAATTCCTCCTGAAAGTGGCGTGTTTGCTGGGTTTTACCCCAGTTTTGTACAGATTCATACAGGTATAAAAACTTTGCGAAACACCGCGCGCTGCGTCGCGTTCCTGGCAAAGCCTGTCACACCTCGCAAGTCAATGACGATTTAGGCCTCCAGCCCCCGTCCAGCAAGCGCGGACAGCTATCAATTCAGGAGCATCAACAGCACTGGGGCCGCCCCCCGCGTCACGCGGCGCCCTCGCCAAAAAACTGCGCCAGCGCATGCGCGGTTTCCAGCGGCAGCTCTTCAGGAATGAAATGCCCGGCCGGCAGCAGCTGGCCGCTGACGACGCCGACGCACTGCGCCTGCCACAGCACCAGCGGCTCGAACAGCTTGTGCACCACGCCACGCTCGCCCCAGAGGACATGGGTATCGCAGGCAATTTTTTCGCCCTGCGCGCGGCTTTCGCGGTCGTGCACCAGGTCGATGCCGGCGCTGGCGCGGTAGTCCTCGCAGGCGGCGTGGATGGCTTCGGGCGTGCAGAAGCAGCGTTCGTACTCGAGCAGCGCCTCGGCCTCGATGTAACTTAGCCCCTTCGCACCCCAGCCGCCGAGCTTGGCGTGCAGGTAGGGCAAGGCGTTGCCGCCAATCATGGTCTCGGGCAGCGGATTCGGCTGGATCAAATGGAACCAGTGGTAGTAGGCGGCGGCAAAACGCATGTCGGTGGCTTCGTACATGTCCAGCGTGGGCGCGATGTCGATCAGGCACAGCTTGCGCACGCGGCCGGGGTGGTCCAGCGCCAGCCGGTGCGCCACGCGGCCGCCGCGGTCGTGGCCGCAGACATCGAAGCGACTGATGCCCAGGTCGTCCATCACGGCCAGTGCATCGGCGGCCATGTTGCGTTTGCTGTAGTTGCTGTGGTCAGGCAGGCCGGCCACCTTGGACGAGTCGCCATAACCACGCAGGTCCGGCAGGACCAGGAAAAATTTTGCTTTCAAGGCCTGCACCACGCGGTGCCACATCACATGGCTTTGCGGAAAGCCGTGCAACAGCAGCAGCGCCGGTCCCTGGGGATTGCCGCCAAAGCGCGCAAAGATGGAGGTGCCGTTGACCTCGAAGTCGCGCGCTTCAAAACCTTCAAACCAGTTGTCGGGCAGGGTCGAGGCCATGGCGCGTCCTTTCGGTTCAGGGCCGGGCGGCCAGATACTTCTTGAGGTTGGCAGCGGCGGTGGCGCGCACCTTGCCCTTGAGAAACGGTGTCCAGCCCAGCAGCAGGCCAAGCGCGCCCAGTGCCTGGCGCGACCAGGCCCAGAAGTCGAAGCGATCGCGCTGGGTCTGGATCAGGCCCTCGGGGTTGAACGTAAAACGGCTGTCGATGATGTTGTGCACCATGCGGCCGGTGGCGCTGAAGCGGTAATCGGCCTCCCAGTGCGCCTGGCCGGTAGCAGCGTCGGCGGCGATGCCGCTGTAGTCGAGCTTCCAGACATCGCGGCCCTTGGCCTTGGTGGCGTCGCACAGCATGTGCCACATGCCGGTGACCTCACGATGGCCGCGCAGCGAAAAAGCCTCATCGTCAAACGACGCATCGGCGGCATAACACTGGGCCATGGTGGCCGAGTCCAGCTGCGCAAAGGCGCGGTAGAGCTTGTCGAGGGTGTGCTGGTTGGCGTGCATACGGGCTTTCGAAAGTGGTCGGGGAAATGGTACACCTGCGACAAATCGTCTTGTCGTACCGACATTTTTTGTGACATATTGGCCGCGCACTGGTGGCGAACATGTCACCGGCGTATAAAGGTGCAGATGTTTTTCAATGGAGTGATGCCATGAGGACTCAGCCGCCGCACAGGGCTCCGGCAGACCGCCTGCGTGTCAATGTGCTTGACCCCTGGGAAGAGCTGTATTGGGGTGAAAAACTCGGCTGCACCACCGAGCAACTGCGCGCGGCGGTCGATGCCGTGGGCGTGCAGGTCTCCGACATCCGCGCCTGGCTGGCTAATTCCAGACCCTCGCCGCTGCGCTGAGCGCAGCACGCAAAAGCCCCTTCCGGGCATTGATAAACCGCCGGGGCGACCCATCTGCCCTGAATGATCCCTTTTTCTGTCCTTGACCTGTCCCCCATCGTGGAGGGCAGCGACGCCGCCCAGTCCCTGCGCAACACGCTTGATCTGGCCCAACATGCCGAACGCTGGGGCTTTGAGCGCTACTGGCTGGCCGAACACCACGGCATGGCCGGCATCGCCAGCGCCGCGACCGCCGTCGTCATGGCCCATGTGGCCGGCGGCACCTCGCGCATACGCGTGGGCGCCGGCGGCATCATGCTGCCGAATCATTCGCCGCTGGTGATCGCCGAGCAGTTCGGCACGCTGGAATCGTTGTTCCCCGGCCGCATCGACCTCGGCCTGGGCCGCGCACCCGGCTCCGACCAGGCCACGGCACGTGCGCTGCGGCGCGACCTCAATGCCAACCCCGACGAGTTTCCGCAGGACGTGGTCGAACTCATGCATTATTTCCAGCCGGTAGAAGAAGGCCAGCGCGTGCGCGCCGTGCCAGGCGCCGGGCTCAATGTGCCGGTGTGGATTCTCGGCTCCAGCCTGTTCGGCGCGCAGCTGGCCGCGCAACTGGGCCTGCCGTTTGCATTTGCCTCGCACTTCGCGCCGGCGCAGATGATGCAGGCGATCGAGGTCTACCGCAGCCGCTTCCGCCCTTCGGCGCAATTGCAGCGCTCGCATGTGATGCTGGGCTTCAATGTGTTTGCCGCCGACACCGACGACGAGGCGCGGTTGCTGTCCTCGTCGATGCAGCAGGCTTTTGTGAACCTGCGCAGCGGCCGGCCTTCGCGCCTGCAGCCGTCGGTGGCGGGTTACGAGGAAAGGCTCACGCCGCCCGAGCGCTCTATCCTGGCGCAAACCCTGTCGTGTTCGGCCATCGGATCACCGGAGACGGTGCGGCGTGGTTTGCAGGCCTTTGTAGCCCGAACCGGCGCCGACGAACTGATGATCACCTCGCAGATCTTCGACCATGCGGCGCGCCTGCGCTCTTACGAGATCACGGCCAGCGTGCGGGGCTGAGGCTACTTCTTGACGGAGAGGAGCTCGATCTCGAATTCGAGCGTGGCGTTGGGCGGAATCACGCCACCGGCGCCGCGTGCGCCGTAGGCAATGGCCGGCGGGCAGGTCAGCTTGGCCTTGCCGCCCACCTTCATTTTCTGCACACCCTCGGTCCAGCAGGGGATCACGCGGTTCAGCGGAAACTCGGTCGGCTCATTGCGTGAGTAGGAACTGTCGAACTCTTTGCCGCCTGGAAAGCGGCCGCGGTAATGCACCTGCACGGTGTCGCTGGCAGCCGGCGCGGCGCCCGTGCCCTCCTTGAGCGAGCGGTAGACCAGGCCACTGGCAGTCACCGAGGCGCCGGCTTCTTTTGCAGCCGCCGCAGCGGCATCCGACTGCGCCCAGGCAGCGGGCAAGAGACCAATAAACAAAACGCCGGTACAAATAATGGATCGCATAACAACTCCTTGGGAAATTCGCGAGGCCGCCGGGCGGTGGCCGATGCAAGCATGTTAGCGCTGCGCGCTAACCGTCAGCCGTGGAGGGCTATGTCTTGTCAAGCAGGGGCAGCGCAGTACGCGAAGCGACAAGCGTGGGGGCTCTATAACTACCTGGGCGCGTTCTTGAAAATATCCCGGTTCTCGGTCCACCACGGATCCTTCACCCCATCGAGCAAGCGGTCCAGGGCAAAGGCCTTGCGGCTGACGACGAGACCCGCCGCGCAGCGCCGCAGCGCGTGAAAGGCCTCGTTGTTGTTCAGCAGCAGCGGACAACTGGTTCTCAGCTTTTCAAAATAGTAGGGCGGCCAGACACCGGTGGTGTTGATGTCCCTTTCAGTCAGCCAGTAGACGGTGCCCGCGCGGGCCGCCAGCACTTGCTCCACCAGCAGCGGCGGCACACCCTGTTTCACCAGGTAGCTGCGCAACTGGTCGGGAAGCGGGTCATAGGGCGGCGGTGCGTCGGTGGGCCGGGTGGCGCCGTCGGCCGGCAGCGAGGAGGCCGGTTTCTCGATCCCGATTTTCCCTGTGGGCAGCACGCGCCAGGCGCCGGCCAGCCAGACGATGGCGCAGGCTCCCGCGCATTCGCCGTTGACGACCGTGTGCGGATACAGGCCAACCAGGGTCTCGGCCAGCAGCAAGGCTTCGCGCGTGTCACCGCCGGCGATGTTGAGCTCGACCCGACCCAGTGCGGACCAGGCATCTGCCGGATTGCGCTGCATCAGGGCGATCAGTTTTGCGTTGTCGCCCGGCGTCACCACGCCGCTCAGCGTCATGCCACGCGCCACGCCGCCCGGCCGGCCGGGGAGGTAGTCGAATTCAAGCGCGTGCGCGCAGGAAGCCAGCCACAGGGTCAGCAGGGCCAGGCCCTTGCCAAGGCCTGAGACACCCCCGCCCGTGTTGAAACCCTTTCCTGTTTGCATCGCGCTACTTTACAAGAGGGCCTGGTTTCTGCAGGGCCGCGGCTAAAGCGCCCTGGGCAAGGCCTGGGCAATAAAGTCATAAACGGCGCGTATGCGCCGGCTGGTGCGGATCTCGCGATGCACTGTCAGCCAGATCGGGATGGTCGGCACCTTGATCGACGGCAGGATGGGCACAACCTCCCTGTCGGTGGCGGCCAGGTAGTCGGCCACAAAGCCGATGCCGAGCCCGGCGCGCACCGCCTCCCAGTAGGCGATCAGGTCATCGCAGCGAAATGCAAAGGACGCGCGGGTCACCGGCAGGCCGAAGCCGGCCATGCCCTTGAGGATGGCCTCGTCGCGATCGGTGCCGACCAGCTCATGATGGAGCAGGTCCTGCGGCTGCTTTGGCGTGCCGCGCCGGCGCAGGTAGTCACGGTGGGCATAAGTGCCCAGGGTGATTTTTGCAATGCGTTTGACCACCAGGCTGGCCTGGTCGGGCTGCACCATGCGCAGCGCAATGTCGGCCTCGCGGCGCAGCAGGTTGCTGACCGCGTTGCTGGCCACCAGTTCGACCTGAATGTCGGGCAAGGCCTGCCGCATCTGGGCCAGGACAGGAGGCAGCAGGTAGCAGGCGACCGGCTGGCTGGCCGTGATGCGCACCGTGCCCGACAGGTCCGGCTCCAGGCCCGACACGCTGCGCGAGAGTTCGTTGGCGGCGCTGTCCATGGCGCGCGCGGCGGCCGCCAGTTGCAGGGCGGTGGGTGTGGGCAGCAGGCCGCGGCCGGTGCGCTCAAACAGCAGCACGCCGAGCTGCGCCTCCAGCTCGGCGATGTGCCGGCCCAGGGTCGGCTGGGTCGACGACAGGACGCGCGCCGCGCCGAGCAGGCTGCCCTGGTCGAGGGCTGCGAGGAAGGAGCGCACCAGGCGCCAGTCAAAGTTGTTATTCATTATTGAATATCTGATGTAAGCCGTTAGGGGATTGTCGAACAACTCGGGGGTTTCGACAATCACGCATGGCCACAACTTTTGTACAGGATCGCAGCATGATCAACCGCAGAAACTTTGTCCGTATCGCCGGCGGCGGCGTGGTGCTGGCCGCGACCGCTGGCCTGGCCGGCTGTTCTTCTGAATTGCCACCCCAGGCGACTGCCGCGTGGAGCGGCCCGGCGGACGACACGGCCGATGTGCGCCGCTGGATCCTCAGCTACGCGATTCTGGCGCCGCACTCGCACAACCTGCAGTCCTGGCTGGTGGACCTGCGCCAGCCCGGCGAGATCATGCTGTACTGCGACCTCACGCGCCTGTTGCCCGAGACCGATCCGCTGTCGCGCCAGATCATGATGAGCCAGGGCACGTTTCTGGAGCTGCTCGACATCGCCGCGCGGCAGAAGAGCCTGCGCGCCGACATCACGCTGTTTCCGCAGGGAGAATTCGGCCCGGCCACGCTGGACAAACGGCCGGTCGCCCGCATCGTTCTGGCTGCCGATGCCGGCGTCAAACCGGATCCGCTGTTTGCCGAAATACTCAAGCGCCACACCAACCGCGAGGCCTATGAGGCACGCGAGCCTGCGGCGGCGGCCCTGCAGGCCATCGCCGCCAGCGTGGCGCCGCACCCGGTGAGCACCGGCTTTGTCGGCGGCGGCCAGCCCGACGCCCTGCAACAACACCGTGCGATTGCCAGCGAGGCCTGGCGCATCGAACTGGTCACGCCGCGCACCATCATGGAGTCGTTCAAGGTGCTGCGCGTCGGCCCGCGCGAGATCGCCGAACACCGCGACGGCCTGAGCATCAACACACCCATGGTGCGCGCCCTGACGGCCCTCGGCCTGTTCGACCGCAGCAAGGCGCCAGAACCGGATGACTCGGCCACCACCGGCCAGATCGAGAGCTTCAATGAAAAAATTGCCGCGACACCGGCGTTTTTCTGGATGGTGACCGAGGGCAATGACCGCAAGACGCAGGTCAACGCGGGCCGGGCTTATGTGCGTGCGCAGCTTGCCGCGACGGCGCAGGGGCTGGTCATGCAGCCGCTGTCGCAAGCCTTGCAGGAGTACCCGGAACAGGCCCGACCCTATGCTGACATTCACGCCCTGCTGCAGGCGCCCTCACCGCGTTACACGGTGCAAATGTGGACGCGGCTCGGTTACGCGCCGGCTGTCGGCCCGTCGCCGCGGCGCGGGGTGGAGGCTCACCTGATCACTGCTGCTTAGCGCCGGTTGAACCGGACAAGGATCATGGCGGGTGACCCTTTCCCATTCGCCCTGAGCTTGTCGAAGGGTTCCTTGTCAGCCAAGGGCAGGCTTCGACAGGCTCAGCCCGAACGGTTTGATGTCATCCGTGCAGTGAAGATCACGACGCTTTCGACCGCCGCAGCGTGCGGCGCAGCAGAAACACAACGATGGCGAAGTTCAGCAGGTTCCAGGCAATGCCGTTGAAAAAGGCGGCGTCGTAGGAGCCGGTCAGGTCAAACACCTTGCCCGACATCCAGCCGCCCAGCGCCATGCCGACCATGGTGAACATGATGACAGTGCCGACGCGGGCGCCGGCTTCGGCGGCGGGAAAATGCTCGCGCACGATGATCGCGTAACTCGGCACGATGCCGCCCTGGAACAGGCCGAACATCGCCGAGATCACATACAGCGAGGCCAGCCCGTCAAACGGGATGAACAGCAGCAGCGCCACCGTCTGCAAGGCCGAGCCCAGCAGCAGCGTGCGCAGTCCGCCGATGCGGTCGCAGATGGCGCCGGAGATCAGCCGGCTGACAATGCCGCAGGCCAGCATCAGCGACAGCATTTCGGCGCCGCGCGCCGCACCAAAGCCAAGGTCGCTGCAATAGGCCACGATGTGCACCTGCGGCATGGACATGGCCACGCAGCAGGACAAACCGGCCACACACAGCAGCGCCTGCGCCTGGCCCAGGCTCAGATTGAAGGGCCGGTCGCTGGCGGCAACACCACGCACATTGACCGGCGCCAAAGCCAGCGCCGGCGGTCGCTGGCGCATCAGCTGGGCCAGGCCGAACATCGCCAGGCTGCAAAACACGGCCAATCCCCAGTAGGTCTGGCGCCAGCCCACGCTTTCGACAAAGTGCTGGATGATGGGCGGCCACAGCGCGCCGCCCAGGTAGTTGCCGCTGGCGCACACCGCCACGGCAATGCCACGGCGCCGCATGAACCACAGCGAGGTGTCGGCCAGCAAGGGCGAAAAGGTGGCGGAGCTGCCCAGCAGGCCAATCAACAGGCCGTGCGCCAGCGCAAACAGCCAGATGTTGTGCGACAGGGCGGCAGCGGCAAAACCCAGGCCCATGCCGACAGCGCCCATGCTCAGCGGCATCGCCACGCCAAACCGGTCGGCGAGCCGGCCCATCAGCATGCCGCCCAGGCCGAAGCCGACCATCAGCAAGGTGTAGGGCAGGGACGCATCGGCGCGTGCTACGCCGAAGTCGGCTTGCACCGCTGGCAGCACCACCGGCACGATGTACATGCCGGCCGCGCCCACGGTCATCAGTGCCAGCGTCACCAGCAGGCGGCGCCAGGCGGTGGCGGAGTCGATCAGCTCGGCGGCAGCGGGGGTGGTGTGCATGGCGTGCTCAATGCAGAAGTTCGATCAGCCGCTGTAGCGCATGCTTCACGGTGGCAAGACGCACGGCCGCGCGGTCTCCGTCAAAACGCTGCAGCTCGCTGCTGAGACTGCCGTCCACCATGAAGCCGAACCAGACCGTGCCGACTGGCTTGGCGCGGCTGCCGCCGGTGGGGCCGGCGACACCGGTAACGGCCACCGCCACTTGCGCTTTGGAATGCATGATCGCGCCCTGCACCATGGCGCGCACCACCTCCTCGCTGACGGCGCCGTGCGCGGCAATCAGCGCCGCATCCACGCCCAGCAGTTCGCTCTTGGCCTCGTTGGAGTAGGTCACAAAACCGCGCTCAAACCAGGCGCTGGAGCCGGCCAGGTCGGTGCAGGCGGCAGAAATCAAGCCGCCGGTGCAGCTTTCGGCGGTGGCCAGCAGCCAGCCTTTTTTGAGCATCAAATCAGCCAGTCGCCCAGACAGGACGGGGGCAGACAGCTCATCTTTTGATAGCAGGGGTGAGTTCACCAAAACCTCCAGGCCGCAATCACGAGCAGGGTGCAAAAGGCCGCAGCAAAGTCGTCCAGCATGATGCCGAAGCCGCCGCGCCAGCCAAAACCCTTGAAGCGTTTGTCGGCCCAGGCCATGGGGCCGAACTTCACCGCGTCGAAAAAGCGGAACAGCACAAAGGCTGCGAGCTGGCCCCACAGGCCCGCCGGCGAGATCAGCCAGAGGATCAGCCAGAAGGCGGCGACCTCGTCCCAGACGATGCTGCCGGGGTCGGCGACACCCATGTTTTTCGCGGTGAGTGTAGAGGCCCACCAGCCCAGCAAGGTGGCCGCCGCAATCAGCAGCCCCATTTGCAAGGCGCTGAACCACGGCGCCATCACCACAAAAGCCAGCCAGGCCCACAAGGTGCCGGCCGTGCCGGGTGCCAGCGGACTCAGGCCGGCGCCGAAACCGAGCGCGACCAGGTGCGCCGGGTGCGCGAGCATGAAGCGGGCGCTGGGCCGGCGCGGCGCGTGGGCGGGCATGCCGGCATCAGGTGATGGCGGGGTCATGCCTGCCATGGGGTTTGAAGCAAAATCGGCCTCCAGCCCACGAGGGGCGGGAGAAGACAGCTATGATTTTGATAGTAAATGGCGTTCATGGCGTTTCATTGAGCAAGGCCAGCAGCAGCGTATCAAAGGCTTCGGCCTGCTCGAACTGCACCCAGTGGCCGGCGCCTTCGACCCAGTGCATGCCGCGAAAATCCGGTGCGGCCTGCAGTGCCGGGGCCAGCGCCTCCTGCCGCTGGCGGTACAGCGCGTCTTCGCGGCCGTAGACCGCATGCACCGGGCAGGACACACTTTCCAGTGCGCGCGCCAGGATGTCGGTGTAGGCCAGCCGGCGCCCCTTCATGCGGTCGCGCAGCGTGTTGTCGGTGTGCAGGCGCAGCGCCAGCGCAGTGATGGCCTCGGGCCGGTGCAGCATCAGTGCCGCCAGGTTGCTGCGGTGTACCGCTTCACGTTCGGCCGGGTCGGACAGATGCCGCCAGGCTGTCAGCGTGATGCTGTTGCGGACGGCGAGGCCCAGCCCCGGCGCGGCGACCAGCACCAGGCGCGCCGCACGCGCCGGAAACTGCGCCGCCAGCAAGCCGGCGACCATGCCGCCAAAGGAAAATCCGACCAGATCGCAGGCGCCGTCGCCGAGCAACACACGCAGGCCGGCCTCGACCGGTTCGGGCAGCGCGTCGGCGTCGCGGCCCTGCGGCGGCAATGCCGAGTCGCCAAACCCCGGCAGGTCGGCGGCCAGCACCTCGCGCCCGCTGCGAAGCAGGGCATCAATGTTCATCAGCCAGTGGGTCCAGCTGCCGCTGCCGCCATGCAGCAGCACCACCGGCAGGTGTTTGCCGGTCACGGAACCGGGTACGGGCAACCAGCGGTGCCAGACCATGCTGCCCCCGCCGCAGGGGGTTTCGAGACGGGTGGCGCTGGCCAGCAGGCGCTGGACTTCGGGCGGCGGGGATATGGGCGTGGGGGACAACATCAGGCAGGCAGAGCGCAACAGGCTCAGGCGAAGTGATCGAAGGAGGCGAAGTTGCCGCTGACCGGTTGGCCGGCGGCATCGACCAGCCGCAGGCCGGGCGCGTTTTCAATGCAGCCTATGCAGGTGACGGTGGTGCGCGCCTCCAGCGCAGCCGCTTCCACTGCGGCGCGCGCTGACACCGGCGCGGTGAAGGCCAGCTCGTAGTCGTCGCCGCCGGCCAGCACGCAGCCCAGCCGTGCTTCGTGGTGAAAAAGGCCTTCCGGCACGCGCCCATCAACATCACCTGCCAGCAAACCAACAGCAAGGGCGGTGTCGATGCGCGCGCCCACGCGCGACGCCTGCAGGATGTGCCCCAGGTCGCCGAGCAGGCCATCACTGATGTCTATGGCGGCACTGGCGATGCCGCGCAGCGCCATGCCCAGCGCGACACGCGGGGTGGGCTGCTCCAGCCGCAGGCGTGCGGCAGCCATCCAGCCAGGCGGCAGCACGACGGTGCCACGCAGCGCCTCCAGTGCCAGCCGCGCATCGCCCAGCGTGCCGCTGACATAGATGTCGTCGCCCGCGCGCGCGCCCGAGCGCAGCAAGGCTTGGCCGCGTGGCACCTCGCCGAAGACGGTGATGCAGATGTTCAGCGGCCCACGGGTCGTGTCGCCGCCGACCAGCTCGCAGCCGTGTTCATCGGCCAGCGCGAACAGGCCGCGCGAAAAGGCCGCCAGCCAAGCTTCATCGGCGCGCGGAAGCGCCAGCGCCAGCGTGAAGGCCAGCGGCTGGGCGCCGCAGGCCGCGAGGTCGCTGAGGTTGACCGCCAGCGCCTTGTGGCCCAGGGTGGAAGGATCCACATCGGCAAAAAAATGTCGGCCTTCGACCAGCATGTCGCTCGAGACGGCCAGTTGCATGCCTTCGGCCGGCTGCAGCAGCGCGCAGTCGTCACCGATGCCGAGCACTGCGCGGGATGTGGGGCGCTGGAAGTAACGCGCGATCAGGTCGAATTCACCCATGGGGGGAGCATAACGGCTCAGGGTGCCGTCGCTGAAATTGTCATCCCGGACTTGATCCGGGATCCATGCCCGAGGGCCACCACCGTTCGGGCTGAGCCTGTCGAAGCCTTTTGCACCTCGGGCTGTGTAGTCTGCCAACAAGCCGGGGGTTGCCCGGCGGCAACTCACTTTCTTTTTGCGTCGCCAAAAAGAAAGTAAGCAAAGAAAAAGGCGACCCGATGGTCTGGGTCCCTTCGCTTCGCTGCGGGCAACCTCCGGTGCTCGCCGAAAACGGGGCCGGGCTCGAACTCGCTTCGCTCAGACAATCGCC
>JAZKGR010000199.1:0-15021 GCA_040385775.1 Pseudomonadota bacterium | reverse complement strand
ACCTGTTCTGGGCCTTTGCCTACAACGTGGCCGGCATCCCGCTGGCGGCGCTGGGATTTTTGAGCCCGGTCGTGGCCGGTGCGGCGATGGCGCTGTCCAGCGTCAGCGTGATCTCCAACGCCTTGTTGCTCAAGCGCTGGAAACTGCGCCGGGATTGACCTGGATCAAACACGTCGCGTCGGCGTGCCGTCAACATGGGCTTATGCCTCATGCCACGCTGCAAATCATCCGTGACGAACACACTGCCGTGGCGGCCGTGCTGCGTTCGCTGTTGATGATGATCGCGCGGGGGCCGGGCGATGCGCCCGAGCGATTTTTCGATGTGTTGCGCGCCATGCTGTTTTACATCGACGAGTTTCCCGAGAAGCTGCACCACCCCAAGGAATCTGACCTGCTGTTTCCGCGGCTGGCGCGCGCCGCGCCGGAGCTGATGCCGGTGATACGCCGGCTCGAGTCCGACCACATGCTGGGCGAGGGCCGCGTGCGTGAATTGCAGCACCTGCTGCTGGGCTGGGAGCTGATCGGCGAGTCGCGGCGCGCCGCTTTCACCGAGGCGGCGCAGGCCTACACCGGGTTTTATCTCGAACACATGCGGACGGAGGAAGTCCAGCTGCTGCCGGCTGCGCAGAAAGTCCTGAGTGCAGAGGACTGGGCCGAACTCGACGCCGCTTTCCAGGTCAACCGCGATCCACTGGCCGGCGGCGCGCGCGACCCGTGTTACGACCGCTTGTTCACGCGCATCGTGCTGACCGCGCCGGCGCCCATCGGAGTCGGTGCAACCTGAGGAGCCCGCGCAGATAGACGGCAAAAATGCCGCGCAGCCCACGTAGAGCAAGGGTCCAAAGCTACTAATTCGATAGCGCCGGGTAGTCGGTGTAGCCTTTTTCGCGCCCGCCGTAAAACGTGGCCTTGTCCGGCGTATTCAGCGGCGCGCCGGCTTTGAGGCGTTCGACCAGGTCCGGGTTGGCAATGTAGGGACGTCCGAAGGCGACCAGGTCGGCGCCGTCTGCCACAGCCTTTTCCGCCAGCGCCTTGTCGTAACCGTTGTTGACCATCCATGCACCCTTGCCGCCGGCGGTTCGGTAGGCGGCCTTCAGTGCGGCGTAGTCAAACGGCCGGTCGTCGATCACGCGCGGGCCGCCGGTGGCGCCTTCGATGATGTGGATGTAGGCCAGGTTCATCGTGGCCAGTTGTTTGACCACGTAATCGAACAGCGGCTGCGGGTCCGAGTCCTTCGCATCGTTGGCGGGCGTCACGGGCGACAGGCGGATGCCGGTCTTGCCGCCGCCGACGGCATCGGTGGCGGCACGGGTGACTTCGAGCAGCAGGCGGGCGCGGTTTTCGATGCTGCCGCCGTAGTCGTCAGTGCGCTGGTTGCTGCCGTCTTTCATGAACTGGTCAAGCAGGTAGCCGTTGGCGCCATGGATTTCGACGCCATCAAAACCGGCGGTCTCCACCGCGTTGCGCGCGGCCGCCTGGTAGGCGTGCACGATGCCGGGCAGTTCCTCGGCCCTGAGCGCGCGCGGCTCGGAGGTGTCGACAAAGGCCGGCACGCCATCCCTGATCAGCACGGTTTTGGTTTTGGCGGTGATGGCCGAAGGCGCCACCGGCTTGCCGCCGCCGGGCTGCAGGTCATTGTGCGAGACGCGTCCCACGTGCCAGAGCTGCACCACGATCTTGCCGCCCTTGTCATGCACCGCCTGGGTGACTTTTTTCCAGCTGTCGAGCTGCTCGGTACCGTACAGGCCCGGCACATCCGAATACCCCTGGCCCTGGTGGCTGATGGCCGTGGCCTCGGTGATCAACAGGCCGGCACTGGCGCGCTGCGCATAGTAGGTCTGGGCAATGTCGGGGGGAATGGCGTTGGGCGATCGGTTGCGCGTGAGCGGCGCCATGACGATGCGGTTAGCGAGTTCAAGCTCGCCAGCTTGGGTGGTGTCGAACAGGGTGGGCATGGAAAGGTCCGGAAGTTGGGTGTGGGAACGCAGCCCGCAGTGTGCGGCGAGTTGAATTGGCTTGTGCAACACGGGTTGCTGGATTCATGTTACCGGGCAGGCTTTTGCAGATCACCCGCGCCGCAGGCAGCGTGTTCAGCGCCCCTCAATGCGCGGCGCGCCCAGCGTGAAATAAAACGTGGCACCCTGGCCGGGCGCGGACTCGGCCCAGACCTTGCCCCCGTGGCGCATGACGATTCGCTGCACGGTGGCCAGGCCGATGCCCGTGCCCTCAAACTCAGCCACCGTGTGCAGGCGCTGGAAGGCGCCAAACAGTTTTTCCGAATACGTCATGTCGAAGCCGGCGCCGTTGTCGCGCACCACATACACGTCCTGCCCTTCGCTGCCTTGCTCGCATCCGAAGGTAATTCGGGTTTGCAGCTGGCCGGCGCTGAACTTCCAGGCATTGCCCAGAAGGTTGTCGAGCACCTGCCGCAGCAGGCGGACATCGCCCTGAACCAGCATGTCCGGCGCGACCTGCAATTGCACCGAGCGGCCAGGCTCACGCTCTTGATACCCGTTCAACACCTCCTGGGCCAGTGCGCTGAGGTTGACGCTGCCCCAGCGCAAACTGGTTTTTGACACCTGCGCCAGCGACAGCAGGGCGTTGATCAACTCGCCCATTTGCGCAACGCCGGCGCGAATGCGCGTCAGGTAATGCTGGCCGCGTGCAGGGGTCATGCCTCCGGCGCTGATGTCCCTGGCCAGCAGGCCGCTGAAGCCGTCGATGGCCGACAGCGGCGTGCGCAGGTCGTGCGACACCGAGTACGAAAAGGCTTCGAGCTCCTGGTTGGCGGTTTCCAGCTGCGCCGTGCGCTGACGCACGCGTTCTTCCAGCTCGGCATTGAGCCGCAGGATCTCGCCCTGCGCCTGCTTGCGCTCCAGGCGCGAACGCAGGTTGCCGATGCCAAAGGCCAGGTTGTCCGCCAGCTCCTGCAGCAGCCTGACTTCCTCGGGCGCGAGCTTTTCCAGGGATGCGGAGTAAAGGCCAAGCAAGCCAAAGGTGCGGTTGGCGTCGCGCAGGGGCAAGAATACGGCGCTGCGGTAACCCTGTTGCAAGGCCCTTTCGCTCCAGTAGAACTGGTTGTCGCCCTGCGTGATGTCCTCGCTGACCTTGACCTCGCCACTGCGTATGGTTTGTCCGGCCGGCCCGCGACCGGTGGGCTGCTCGCCGTCCCAGGTCAACACGATGCTGGACAGGTAACCCGCGTCGTGGCCGGCGCGGGCCATCGGCAAGATGCTGCGCGCCTCATCGTCCTGCGCATACCCCACCCAGGCCATCCGGTAGCCGCCCACATCGACCGCCAGGCGGCAAATTTGCATCAGCAGCTCAACTTCGTCGTCCATGCGTGTCAATGCCCCGTTGCAGCGGCTGAGCATTTGCAGCGCCCGGTTGGTGCGTGCCAGCTCAAGATCGGCCAGCTTGCGGTCCGTGATGTCGCGCGCGGTTCCGACGATGCGCTCGACCGCGCCCGCCGCATTTTTGACCGGGTAGGAGCGGTCACGAATCCAGCGGGTTTCTCCGTCAGGGTGAACAATGCGGTATTCGAGCTTGGTGCTCTCTCCCTGCGCCTGCCGCTGCTTGGCGCTGCCCTCGACCAGCAGGTCGTCCGGATGGATGGCATCGCGGTAGGACTGCGGCTGGGCATACAGGCTCCTGCGGCTGCTTCGCCAGAGCACTTCATACGCGGGACTGATGTACAGAAAGCGCCCGCTCACAAAATCCCGGTTGTAAAACACGTCTTCCAGATTCTCAGCAAGCTCCCGAAATCGCGCCTCGCTGTCGCGCAGCGCCTCTTCCGCGCGCCTGCGTTCGATGGCGATACGCGCCAGCCTGACGGCCGTCTCCACGAGCGCCTCGTCCTGCGGCTGCGGCTGGTAAGGCGTGCGGTGGTAAATCGCAAAGGTGGCCAGCACCTCGCCGCCGGTGGCAAGAACCGGCGTCGACCAGCAGGCCCTCAGGTCGAACTCACGCAACAGATCGAGATAGTCGTGCATCAGCGGATCGGTAGTCACATCGGCGACGACCACCGGTTTTTTCAGGAACGCGGCGGTGCCGCACGCGCCCACCCCGTCGCCCACCGCGAGTCCGTCGATCTGCCGGTTGTAGGCGTCGGGCAGGCTGGGCGCGGCGCCATGACGCAACTGCGCTCCCTCGCAGAGCAAAATCGAGCACAGGCTGTCCGGCGCGCGGCCTTCGATCAGCGCCACGATGGCTTCGAGCGACCGCGTCAGCGGCACGCCGCTGGCAATCAGTTCCAGCACCTGTTCCTGCCCGCGAGCGAAGTCCTCGATCAGCTTGCGCTCGGTGATGTCGGTAAAAACCACCAGCCCGCCCACCAACTGGCCCGCATCACCGCGCAGCGGCCGGGTGTTCATTCGTAACACGCGGTCTTTGGTGTCCGGCACGCGCAGCAACAGGTCCCAGCCGTCAATGCTCTCGCCGCGGATCGCCCGGCTCAGTGGTTTGTCCTCCAGCGTGTCAAGGGGCCGGCCGTCCAGCGTGACCAACTCATGCTGCTGGAGCCATGTCGCCAGCGTCTGGATTTCATCGCCTGGAAAGAGTTTTCTGGCCGCCGCATTGAACAGCAGGAAACGCCCCTCGGCATCAGCGGCAATCACGCCCTCGCGCATGCTGTTGACGATCAGGTCAAGCAGCCGGTGCTCGCGGCCGACACGGGTCAGCGCGTCAGTCGCGGGCATCGACGGCGTCATCTGCAAGGACTCGGCCCATCGATCAAGGGTTCGAGCCAAAGCAAGACGAGAGCGACGTCCCCAGGAGCTCAACATGCCATCGCCTTGTGCCTTTCTGCCATTGTTTTGCGGCAACCGCAGCATGTCCGCCGGAAAGGCGAACATGCACTAACGGGTTGAGCACCATCGTAGTAGGTTCGGTCACGTTTGGACAGGGCCAGTACCCGAAGGCTGCGAGCCATCTGCAGACCTTGCCGGCCTCCTACAGCCTCCGCCCCCCTGCGCTGACAGCCCGCCAGTCGCAGACCGGGCATCGTGGAAACCTGCAACCGTTTTGTTGACTGCAAGAAAGTACACCATGGCCAAACCCACTTCCGCCAGCGCGGCGCCAGACACCCCCTCGGATGCACCCGGCACCAGCGAGGGCATGCCTCCCAAAACCCCGGCGACGGGCCGCGCCCGACCGGGCAGGGCGGAATCACCAGCGGACGCTTCTGACGAAGCCAGCCTGGCGCTGCCGCATGAGCGCGACCAGTCGACCGATATGACCAGCAGGGCGCCAGACCCGCACATGCGGCAAGCCGATGCCGACTTGCGTCGCGGCCTGCAGGACACCGGAAAAAGCCCCGCCATGGATGCGGCTTACGACAAACTCAAACGCCGTTGAGAAGAGGGTTAGCCTGACTCAGGGCGACAGCGCTACTGTTTTTATAGCTACTTGCCCCCACCAGCCGTGGGCTGGTGCCCTGTTTGACTTATAAAACTCAGGGCAAACGCGGCGAGCGCTGCACCTCGACGGGCGTCATGCGCTCGCTCATCCAGCGCAGCAAATCCAGCCACATCTGGCGCATTTCGGCATCCAGCGGCGTGCGCGTGGAGTTGGGCAACTCGATGGTGACCACCGGCACGCCCTTGTGCACGCCGCCGTAATTGCCCAGCGAGCCGGGGAAAATGCCGACCTGGTCCAGGTAGAGCCGGCCCAGCTTGGACGGTGGCACCGACGGGCCATCGAAGTCCAGCACGCCGTACGGCGCATGGATGCTGACAATCAGGTTGGGTTTGAAGCGCTGCATTTCGCTGTGCAGAAAAGCCGACTCCGGTTCCGACAATGGTTTCGGACCCGGCCAGCGTCGCGGGTCCTTGCGTGTGCGTTTTTCCCAGTAGACCTTGGCGTCCCGCTCCCAGTTGGGCGTCGGGAAATTGCGGTTCAAGTCGACCCCGTTGGCATTGACGCGGCGCGGCGGGGTGGACAGCAGGCCGTCGGGGTTGAGTGCCGGCACAAAGCGCCAGTGGATCGCCTGTGACCAGGGCGACGGTGTCTGCTCGGCCAGCCGTATCCAGTGCAGCGCCACCGACGCCGACGAGAGTTCGTCGCCATGAATGGCGCCCAGCACCAGCACGCGCAGGCGCGCATCGTCGGGCTGGATGTCGCGCATCCAGAGCGGCTGACCCTTGACGGAGCGGGCGGACGTGGCCTCCAGCCTGGCCGCCTCGCACAAGCTGCGCTTGACGTTGGGCAGCTTGCGCACCAATTCGTCGCAGGGCGCTGCCGCATGCGCCGGCAAGGCAAACAGGGCGGCCAATAACAATGCGAGACACCAGGAAGTACGCATGGGCGGATTTTAGCGGCCGCACCCCAGGGCGTGTTCAGCGCGTCCTCAGGTAAATTACAGCCATGTCTTCCCCCGTTCGCCCCCGCCAGGCCGGCCGCCCGAGTTTTTCGCCGCAGGAGTTTCGTGCATCACTTGCGATGTTTGCCACCGGCGTCACGATTGTCACGGCGCGCTCCGAAAGCGGCGAGCTGATCGGGCTGACCGCCAACTCCTTCAACTCGGTGTCCCTGGAGCCGCCGCTGGTGCTCTGGAGCCTGGCGCAAGCGGCTGGCTCCCTGCCCGCGCTGAGCACCGGCTCGCACTATGCGATCAACATCCTCGCGGCCGACCAGAAAGAACTGGCCGAACGGTTTGCCGCGAAACGCGATGGCCGCTGGACCGGCGTTGCGTGGACCGAAGGCGTGGGCGGCGCACCGCTGCTGACCGGCGCCGCCGCCGTCTTCGAATGTTTCAACCGCAGCCGCTACGAAGAAGGCGACCATGTGATTTTTGTCGGCGAGGTCGAGCGCTGCAGCCACCGCGCCGGCGCCGCGCCGCTGCTGTTTCACGGCGGACGTTTTTACACAGAGCACCCGCTCTGAGGCTGCAGCCCCGTGGCTTGCCGCGCGCTCGACTACCATCCCGGCATGACTGAGCGCAAAACCCATCTCGACACCCTGGCCATCTCATTGCTGCTGGCCTGTTGCCTGTTCTGGGGCTTCCAGCAGGTGCTGGTCAAAGCCACGCTGGTGGAAGTTCCGCCCGTGTTCCAGGCCTTCATCCGCTTTGCCGGTGCCACGCTGCTGCTGTGGCTGTGGTGCGCATGGCGGGGCATCAAGCTGCTTTCTGCCGACGGCAGCCTGCGCGCGGGGCTGCTGGCCGGCGGCCTGTTTGCCATCGAGTTTGCCTGTCTGTATGTGGGCCTGCAGTACACCAGCGCTTCGCGCCTGACCGTGTTTCTCTACACCTCGCCGTTCTGGGTGGCGATGCTGCTGCCCTTGTGGGTGTCGTCGGAAAGGTTGAGGGCTGTTCAGTGGGCCGGCCTGGCCTGCGCATTTGCCGCCGTGGTGTTTGCCCTGCGCGAGGGCTTTGGCAACGCCGGCGCATCCACCTGGCCGGGCGACCTGCTGGCGCTGGTGGCGGGCATGTTCTGGGGACTGACGACGGTGGTGATACGCGCGTCGTCACTGGCCCGCGTCTCGGCTGAAAAGCTGCTGTTCTACCAGGTGGCCTTCAGTACGGCTGCCCTGCCTTTTGTGTCTTTGGGGCTGGGCGAGCAATGGACGCTGAGCTTCAGCGCTTTTGCGATCACCTCCCTGCTGCTGCAAACCGTGGTCGGTGCGTTTGCGAGCTACCTCGCCTGGATGTGGATGCTGGGACGCTACCCCGCCACAAAAATTTCGGTGTTCGTGTTTTTGACGCCGCTATTTGCCCTGCTGTTCGGCGCGCTGTGGCTCGATGAGGTGGTCACGCCCAGTCTGCTGGCCGCGCTGGTGCTGGTGGCGCTGGGCATCGTGCTGGTCAACCGCAAGCCCGCGGTTTCTTAGGCGGCGGCGCTGCGCTTCGCGGCGAAAGCCACATACCAGTCCAGGCACGCCGGGTTGGCCATCGCGTCGCGATTCACCACCTTGTCGATGGGCTGGCCCAGCAGCAGCTTCTTGATCGGCAGCTCCTGCTTCTTGCCCGACAAGGTGCGTGGAATCTCCGGCACCTGAAAAATGTCGTTAGGCACAAAGCGTGGCGACAGCGCGGTCTTGATGGCGCTGTTCAGTTTGACTTTCATCGCTTCGTCGAGCGCCACGCCTTCGCGCAGCACCACAAACAGCGGCATGTAACTCTCGCGGCCCAGGTATTCGAGGTCCACCACCATCGAATCAATGACTTCGGGCAGGGCCTCGACCGCGCTGTACAACTCGCTGGTGCCCATGCGCAGCCCGTGACGGTTGATGGTGGCGTCAGAGCGTCCGTAGATGATGCAGCTGCCCGAGGGCGTGACCTTGAGCCAGTCGCCGTGGCGCCAGACGTTCGGATACATGTCAAAGTAACTCGACAGATAACGTTTGTTGCCTTCATCGCCCCAGAAGTAAAGCGGCATGGACGGGATCGGCTGGCTGCAGACAAGCTCGCCGACCGCATCGATGACCGGCTCGCCCGCTTCATTCCAGGCCTCGACCGCGCAGCCGAGCAGGCGGCACTGCATCTCGCCCGGCACCTGGGGCAACTCGCGGTTGCCGCCAATAAAGGCTCCAGCGAAGTCCGTCCCCCCTGAAATATTGCACCACCAGATCGGCTCCCCCACGCTTTTCACTTCGTGTAATGCGCTGCCCCCTGAGGGGGCCGTGCTTGCTTGGGGCGGCCCGGCGCGGCGCACATCCGCCGTCCCGATTTTTTCAAACTGCGCCGCGCCCCAGTTCTGCGCCTCGGGCGATAGCGGGGACCCGGTCGTGCCCAGCGCCCGCACACTGGAAAGATCACCACAGGCCGACAGGTCAATGCCCGCCTTCATGCAGTTGGCAAAAAATGCCGCGCCAGCCCCGAAAAAAGTCACGCCGAGTTCCGCGCCGAAACGCCACAGCGTGGTCCAGTCGGGTTTGTCCTTGCTGCCGCCCGGATTGCCGTCGTAAATGCAGCAGGTGGTGCCGTTGAGCAGGCCGCTCATCTGCGCGTTCCACATGACCCAGCCGGTCGAGCTGTACCAGTGGTAACGCTCACCGAATGAGTTGGGCTGGTAGCTGCAGCCGATGTCGTTGTGCAGGGTCTTGAGCGCCAGCGCCACAATGACGGTGCCGCCGTGGCCATGCACGATGGGTTTGGGCAGGCCGGTGGTGCCGCTGGAATACACAATCCACAGCGGGTGGTCAAACGGCAGCCAGAGCGGCTCGAATGCCGCCGTTTCAGCATCATTTCGGGCTGTAGCTCCCGCCATATCTGCACAATCAGCTATTGATTTCGCAGCATCCAGGTTGCCATGCACGATCACATGCTGCACGCTTGGCAGTGCCGCGCGCAACTCGCCGAGCACGGCGGTGCGGTCGAAGTCGCGCCCGCCGTAGCTCACGCCGTCACAAGCGATCAACACCTTGGGTGCTATCTGTTTGAAGCGGTCCAGCACGGCGTTGGTGCCCATGTCGGGCGCGCAGATGCTCCACACCCCACCTATGCTGACCACGGCCAGGAAGGCCACCATGGCTTCGGGAATGTTGGGCAGGTAGGCCGCCACGCGGTCGCCGGGCTGCACACCCTGCGCCTTCAAATGCAGTGCCAGCGAAGCGACCTGTCGGCGCAGCTCGGGCCAGCTCAGCTCGCGCGCCGGTGCGCCCGCCGCGAGGCTTTTTTCGTTGTGACTGATCAGCGCCGGAAAACCGGCGGCGTCTGCCTTGTCCACATGGCGGAACACCTGATGCGCATAGTTGAACTGCGCACCCGGAAACCAGGTCGCGCCCGGCATGTGCTGGCCAGCCAGCACCGCGCTGTGCGGGGTCGGCGACTGCAGCTCGAAATAGTCCCAGATGCTTTGCCAGAAAGCGTCGAGGTCGGTGACCGACCAGCGCCACAAGTCGTCGTAGCTGGCAAAGCTCAGGCCTCGCGTTTGTTGCAGCCAGTTCTGGTACAGGCGGATTTGCGGAATGAAAGGGGATGCGTTGCGGGTCATGACCAAAGCGTAACGCGCCTGTGGCTGCAACTGTCAGCGGGAATGCCCGAATTCAGGAAGCCCTGGCACCAGGTCGACATGTTTAGCACAAGTGTGCTAATATTTATTCCATGGATGCCAAAACCCAGAAAAGCGAGATGACCCGCGCCGCGATTGTCGGCGCGGCGCTGGACCTCGCTTCGGCCGAGGGCCTGGAAGCGATCACGCTGCAGGCCGTCGCCGACCGCCTGGGCTTGTCCAAGAGCGGCGTGTTCTCGCGCATCGGCTCGCGCGAGGCCTTGCAGAAAGCCGTGATCGAGGAATTTGGCCGGCGTTTTATCGCCGAAGTGTTTGTACCGGCCATGCAGTTGCCCAAGGGCCTGCCGCGGCTGGACGCGATCGTGCAGAGCTGGATCGTGCGCATGCGCGATGTCGAGGTGAAGTCCGGCTGCATCTACACCGCCGGCGCCTTCGAACTCGATGACCGCGAAGGCGAGCTGCGCGAGGTGTTGCTGCAGGAAGTCACGCGCTGGCGCGCCGCGCTGCGCCGTACCACGCAGCAGGCCATCGACGCCGGCCACCTCCAGGCCGGCACCGATGCCGAACAGCTCGTCTGTGAAGTCAGCGCCATCGCCATGGGCCTGCTCCACGACGCGCGGTTTTTGCGCGACCAGCGCGCCGCCGAGCGGGCCCAGGCCAGCTGGCAGCGGCTGATGAAGAGTTACCAGAACTGATCCCGCAAGGGATAGTAAGCAAGCCCCACAAGGGCTTTTTGTTGGTCCATATTTCGCACAACCGTGCGGAGAAAAAGGAAATGCCATGTTGCTCCTGATCGTTCCCCTTGGCCTGTTTGTCGTCGTGCGCGCGGTGCGCGCCGTCCGCGAATCCTTGCGCGGCGTGCCGCGCAGCAACCGTGACTGGATCTGGTACTGAAAGGAATCGCCATGACACGCAGCTCCGTTGAAGCCACTGCCGCTTTCTACAACACCAGCCCCGTCGCCCGGCTGTTCCGCTGGGGCCTGGGCGCATCGCAGCGCCTGTGGCCGGCGCTGGCAGTGCGCGCCGCCTACCGCCTGTTCGGCACGCCGCTGCCGCCGCGCTGGCTGACACGCCGCCGCGCCTGGCCGGCCGACTGGGCCATCAGCGCCTGGCCGTTTGAGGACGCCAGCATCACGCTCTACACCCGGCCGGTCGCGCCGCACGGGCCGGTGGTGTTGCTGGTGCACGGCTGGGGCGGCCACGCCGGGCAGATGCTGGCGCTGGCCGACAGTCTGCAGGCGCAGGGCCTGCGCGCGGTGATCCTCGAAATGCCGGCGCACGGCCGCAGCGCCGGCGCGACCAGCAACCTGCCGCAGTTCGCGCGCGCCATTGAGTACGCAGCGGCGCGCCTGCAGCAGCAGGGCTTCCGGCTGGACGCGGTGGTCGCGCATTCGCTGGGCGCCAACGCCGCGGCTTTTGCCGCCAGCCGCGGGCTGGCGCTGCGCAAGCTGGTGCTGCTGGCCCCGCCGGCTTCGCCGCATGAGTACACCCGGCTGTTTGCCCAGGTCTTCGGCCTGAGCGAACGCACCCGCGCCGCGATGCAAAAGCGCTTCGAGGCCCGCGAAGGCATCCTGATGCCGCAGTTCGAGCCGCAAGCTGTCGGCCCGCGCATCGCCCAGGCCACGCTGGTGGTCCATGACAGGCGCGACAGCATCAACCGCTTCGCCGACGGCGTGGCCTTCAGTCAGGCCATTCCGGGCGCCCGCTTGCTCGCCACGCAAGACCTGGGACACCGCCGCATCCTCAAGGACAACGCGGTGTTGCAGGAGGTCACCGCTTTTCTGTCCTGAGGCCGTCTGCATGCACGTGCTTGTGCAAGATGCGCGTTGCCCCTAGCATTGCCGCACCTGCAATAACACGAGGAGTTCAATGATGGGCATGTTTAGCTGGACAGAAAAAAGCAGCGCGGTGCTGTCGCAAGGCGGCGTGATCGGGCCCGATGAACGCCTGCCCTGGCCGCAAACCGCGGTCATGGGTGTGCAGCATGTGATCGCAATGTTCGGTGCGACCGTGCTTGCGCCCATCCTGATGGGGTTCGATCCGAACATCGCCATCCTGATGAGTGGCATCGGCACCCTGATCTTTTTTGCCATCACCGGTGGCAAGGTTCCGAGCTACCTGGGCTCCAGCTTCGCCTTCATCGGCGTGGTGATTGCCGCCACCGCCTATGCCGGCAAGGGGCCGAACGCCAACATCGGTGTGGCGCTGGGCGGCATCATTGCCTGCGGCCTGCTCTACACCCTGATAGGCGCGGTGGTGCAAATGGTGGGCACCGGCTGGATAGAGCGCTTCATGCCGCCGGTGGTGACCGGTGCGGTGGTCGCGGTGATTGGCCTGAACCTGGCCGGCATCCCGATCAAGAACATGGCCGCCAGCAATTTTGATTCCTGGATGCAGCTGGTCACTTTTGTCAGCGTCGCGCTTGTCGCGGTGATGACACGCGGCATGGTGCAGCGGCTGCTGATTCTGGTCGGCCTGATCGTCGCCACGCTGATTTATGCGGTGCTGACCAATGGCCTGGGACTGGGCAAGCCGGTGGATGTGTCGGTGATCAGCAGCGCCGCCTGGTTCGGCCTGCCGGCTTTCGCCGCGCCGGTGTTCACGATGAACGCGATGCTGCTGATCGCGCCGGTGGCCGTCATCCTGGTGGCCGAGAACCTGGGCCATATCAAGGCCGTCACTGCCATGACCGGCAAAAACCTGGACCAGTACATGGGCCGCGCCTTCATCGGCGACGGTGTGGCGACCATGGTCTCAGGCGCGGCCGGCGGCACCGGCGTCACCACCTACGCCGAGAACATCGGTGTGATGGCCGCCACCAAGATCTACTCAACGGCAGTGTTTCTGGTGGCGGCGCTGATCGCCATCCTGCTCGGCTTCAGCCCCAAATTCGGTGCGCTGATCCAGGCCATACCGCTGCCGGTGATGGGCGGCGTCAGCATCGTGGTGTTCGGGCTGATTGCGGTGGCCGGCGCCAAGATCTGGGTCGACAACAAAGTGGACTTTTCCGACAACAAGAACCTGCTGGTGGCGGCGATCACGCTGGTGCTGGGCACCGGGGATTTCACGCTGAAGTTTGGCCAGTTTGCGCTTGGCGGCATTGGCACCGCCACCTTTGGCGCGATCCTGCTGTATGCGCTGCTTGACCGCAAGCCGGGCACGAAAAACTAGTCGGCGGTCTCAGACTTGGCTTTGGCCAGGGCCGCTTTGGTTCTGGCCAGCTCCCGCTCCAGGTCGGCGCGTTCGCCAATTTCCTGCTCCAGCACCTGGTTGACCTGGGCCAGGTCCTCGGCCGACTCCTGGATTTTGGTTTCCAGCTCATCGCTTTTGCGCAGCGCTTGCGCAACATCACCGCTTTGTGCGTCGTTCGGCAACTCCTGCTTGAGCACGGTGTTGATCACGAACAACTCGTTGGCCGACTGCTCAACCGTGTCCTTGACGGACTCGTTCTGGTCAAGCGCGCGCTCCAGGGGGGTGGACCCGGTAGAGGAAGGGGCAATGGACTGCGGCTGGGGCATGGCGAGGGGCGGAGGTTAAACAGGAAACACCGATGAGGCAGGGTCTTGGAGACGCGCCAAGACTGGCCCGACTCCAAAACTCACCAGCAATATAGCACTCTCGGCACAGTGCCGGCACCGCTAAAGCCCCGCCACAATCTCAGGTTTAGGGGCTGTCGGTTTTACCGCGGCGTCCTCCCCAGGCTTGCGCTCAGGGCGATGCTTTTTTGGGCGGCGGCGCAGCGCCTTTTATGGGGTCGGGCTCCGCGCCAAAGATTTTGCCCAGGGTCGCGCCTATACGCGCGCCTATGGCCGTGCCTATGCCGGGCAATACGGCCGTGCCCACCACCGCGCCAGCCACCGCGCCGGCCGGCGCGGACACCTTGACGTTTTCAAAGGGGCCCGAAACCTTCAGCGGCACACCAACCACGCCATCGACCAGATCGACCGCAAACTCGGAATCAATCTGGCGATTCGCAATCCGGGCCTGGCCCGACGCGGTCAGCGCGCCCGACGTGGCCTTGACGCCGGTGTAAGTGACCACCATGCCTTGCGGCGTGTTTTGGGTGTCCATCTGGCCGGTCACCGTGTCCAGCGGGGTCTGCCCGGCGTATTCCCTGCCCACACTGCGCACTGCTTTGTCGAGATCAAAGCGCAGCAGCGTGGCGCCGCGCATGCTGAAAATGGTTTTGGTGTGCAGCGACTGCGCAAGCTCCCCCACCGTGTCGCCGTCCGCCAGCAACGAGGTGTCGCCCGAGGCCTGGCCCGAAATCACGGAATTGCGGTTGAAGGCAGCCATCGCGTTGGCGACCTCTACGCCCTGCGGTTTGAGTGTGCCTTCCAGACGCAGCCGGCCCTTCTCGCGGGTCTTGATTTCGACCTCGCCGTCAGCCGTGCCGCCGCCGACACGGATCTCTGTGGTCCAGCGGTCTTCCTGGCCCTGCCGGGTTAGCCTCAAATCTGTAACCGGTTGCACACCCGGTCTGCGCAACTGGGCCTGACGCGGGCGCCAGGCCGGATCGAAATCGACTTCACCGTCGAACACCACGGCCATGCCGCGGCGCGAGATCCAGGTGACATCGCGAAACACCAGCCGCCCCAGCACGGTAGCGTCCGGATTGGCTTGTGCCACGCCCGGCCCCTTGTCGAGCGCCCGCAGCGACAGTTGCGGCAGCACCGCGCCGTCGAGATCGGCACTGTCGAACTGCAGCCGGCCGTCAATCAGGGCTGGCAGGCTCGGGTGGACCGTGAGTTTTTTGATGGTGATGGCCGGGGTCTGGCGTGTCGCCACATCGCGCACGACCACCACAGGAACCGGAAACAGGCGCCAGCCCAGTGCGCCTACGGTCACCGGCACGCCGAGCCTGGCTTCCAACTCCACAGAAGCTTTCGCAGCCAGTTCTTCGTCGCTGGGAAGCAGCCACACCAGCGCCAGCCAGGCAGCCACCAACAGGGCCAGCAGTACGCCGCCGGCGACCATCCATTTGTTTCTAGCTTGCATGCATATCCTTTGCTTGTCCCGGCCCCAGCTTATAGGCCAGCGTAAGCAACTGGTGGCGCCACGGCTGTAGGCG